>JADFNK010000155.1 GCA_022563405.1 Gemmatimonadota bacterium
CGGTGCTTCAACCGCGTCGTCAACCGATTCCTGTGCCCACACCAAGGGACCGTCATAACCGTGATAGTGGTCGCCGTCATCGATGCGGAAGGAGGGCCGCTCACTAGCGGCATAGAACATACCCCGCCCGGCGAGCTCGCCTACGGAACGATAGACCGCGGGCAGGTCGGTCACCTGGGGTTCCGGCCCAGTGCACCCAAGGAGACCGATCGCGACCACCGAGACCCCGACCCATACCCCAACATGGACTCGCGCCATCTTCATCCCGCAACTCCTCTGGTTTTTAGTCAATTACCCTACCCAGGCTCAGACCCGTCTCCGTGATGCGCCCCGCGCCCGCCTGAGCGACGGCCAATGCGATCCCGAAGTCCGCCACGAGCGGCTCGCCCTGCTCGCTGAGCAGGATGTTACCGGGCTTGATGTCGCGGACATGGCGGGCAAGATGCTTCTAAGAGGTGTGGGGTGGCAAGCGCGCGGGTTACCTCCTAAGCTGCTGAGGCATGATCTACGGACTGCTCGCCGACCTCGTACTCGCATTACACGCGCTTTTTGTCGTGTTCGTCGTCCTCGGAGGGCTGGTGGCACTGCGCTGGCGTCGCGCAGTGTTCGTCCACGTGCCCTGCGCGCTTTGGGGAGCATGGGTCGCGCTGGCGGGCTGGATCTGCCCGCTGACACCACTGGAGGTCTCGTTGCGGCAGCGAGCCGGTGAGGGCGGCTACGCCGGCAGCTTCCTCGACCAGTACCTCATTCCGATCCTATATCCCGGCGGTCTGACGCGCGGCATCCAGATAGGGCTCGGCGTCTTCGTGCTGGTGGTGAACATCGCCATCTATGCGGTCATTACGCGGCGCTGGAGGAAAACTGGATCCACACGCCAAGGCCGACACCCCCTTTGATGGAGAAATCCGGATTCAATAGATAGGTCGCCCCGAGGCTCGCCTGCGCAGGGTCTCCCGGAACGAGTAGACGGCCACCTGCTCAGGGCTTGATCAACTCATACATCTGCACCTGCTGCACTTCGTTGGCGAAGGCCAGCAATCCCATGGCGCCGACGACGAAGCCCACGAAATTGTTTACCGCAAAACTTCGCGGGTGTACTTCGCCTGATAGAGCGCGTCACGGCTCTCCGAACTCATTGCGGCGATGCGCACGAGCGCCTCGCCGGTCTCCAGGTCGCGGAGGCCGAGCAGGACACTTTCCCCGGGTGGGCTTCCCATGCCGCCCAACACCTCCACGAGATCCTCGTCGAAGCGCTTCTGCCAGATCGGGCCGAACGCCGCACGGGCGTGAGCAATGATCTCGGTCACCGCCGCGCCGTCGACCGAGGTCAGCTGAAACCAGTCGCTTCCGAGTAGCACCTGGGGCTGACCTGGCGTGTTCTCGGGCCAGACGATGCCTTCGTATGGCGCCAACCGGGCAAACCCACCGGTCGTGACGTTGGAGATCTGGAACAAAAGCGGGGCGGCCGGCTCGAGGGTGACAAGCGGTACATCGCCGGAGCGTGACAAGGCTAGGAAACCGAACGACAGCGAAAACCCGATCGCCCCGCCGGCTACGATGGTCAGCACTGCCAGCAGGTCCGTGCGCGCGCGCCTCATGGTCGCCTCCTTGGATGGGTTGCCGGTTGTCTGCATACTCTGCGTCGGAGCGAGAGGATCCCCAGCCCTCGTCAGACACTCGGCCGGGGCGTCGCCAGGCCTCATGCGGCATCGGACATGGCAGACAACATGCTTCTAAGGCCTGTGCGGCGGCAAGCGTCTTACCCTTGCCCCTGTCTGACCCGCTCGCTAGCCTGCCTTTCTGACCCAAGACCCCGTTTGGAAAAAGCCGCAGAAAGGGAAGGTCATCCGTGTATGTGAGGGCCGGTCAACTAGTACGCGTCGTCGCTCTTGGTGTGTTCGTGATCAGCACGTCACATGACAACCTCGACGCCGTCGTGTTGGCGCAAGCCGACGTCGAGCCAGACAACGCGGTCTCCACCGGAGAGCTCCTGATCGAGCCGCCGACGCTGATCAACCTCGGCTTCGAATGGTTCATCGAAGGCGACGACAACCGGAACGCCACGGTGGAGGTCTCGTATCGCAAACAGGGCGAGACGGGGTGGTCCCCAGCGCTCCCACTCCTCCGACTCCAACGTGAGCGGATCTTCGTGGGAGCACAGTTCGACGTCATCGTTCCGAATATGTTCGCCGGGAGCATCCTCGATCTGGATCCGGACACGGAGTATGAGGCGCGGTTTGTGATGACCGATCCTGATGGCGTGAGCGGGGAGGCCAGCAGGACCGTGACCGTGCGGACACGACCGGAGCCGGTAGCGTACGAGGAGGGGAGGGTGTTTCACGTCTATCCCCGTGGCTTCCAAGGTACCCGGCTCGAACCGTCATTCACGGGGCTGATGTGCGCGTACAACTCCTCATGTGGCGGCGGGGACTTCGCCACGGCTGGGCGTCCACGGGTGCGCCCGGGCGACATCATCCTCATGCACGCCGGCCTCTACACCAACAACCGCTACGAGTACGGCGCAGCCAACCGCGCATTTCCATACGAGGGCACGTACTACCTGACGGCCGACGGCACGCCCGAGAGGCCGATTGCCATCAAAGCCGCCGGTGACGGCGAAGTCGTCTTCGACGGATCAGGCAACTTCGCCCTCTTCAACGTCATGGCGGCCGACTACACCTATTTCGAGGGCATCACGTTTCGCAACACCGAGTTCGCCATCTGGGCCGGCCAGCAGTTCATCGCGGGGGCGAAGGGGATCACCGTCAAGCACTCCCGTTTCGAGGATGTGGGAGCCGGTGTCTTCACCAACTATTCGGGCTCGAGCAACTTCTACATCGCCGACAACTGGTTCTACGGCCGAAACGACCCGGAGCGCATGATCGGCTGGTCCGACGCGCATCTCTGGAGGCAGTTCGACGGCGTCGACGGCCAGGAGCATCCCCCCGTCATGGCCTCCTACGTGGCGGTGAAGCTCTACGGGCCCGGCCACGTCGTGGCCTACAACTACATCGCGGACTTCCACGACGGGATCAACGTGGAGACGTACGGGAATCCCGACGGAAGCGTCGCATCCGCACCGGGCGCGCCCGATGGTCCCAAGTATCCCCCGCGGGAGTACTGGGACCGGCGTCCCGTCGCGATCGACTTCTACAACAACTACATCACCAACACCCACGACAACCCGATCGAGACCGACGGGAGCATGCACAACGTGCGTGTGCTCCGGAACATGTTCATCAACCACGCGTCGCACGCGTTCAACAGTCAGCCG
>JADFNK010000094.1 GCA_022563405.1 Gemmatimonadota bacterium
CCTCCATGAAATAGGGGTCGTACTGGATCGCCGGCGACGCCGCTGGAACGCAGTCGTACTTCGGTGCAATCGCCTCGTCGAAGACCCCCTGAAAGGCGACCGCACGCTCGTTGAGCACCGGAAAATTTTCCGACGTCCAGGGCATATTCGGACCGTTGACCGGGCGCGCGCCGAAGCCGCCGTTCCAGACCCCTACCAGGTCGGGAATCTCCGCGGTAGCCGCGGCGGTTTGGGCGGTGACCTCGACCGAAGCCCCGCCAATTACGACCGCAAGCAGAGCAGCGGTTGCGGCCAGGCAGACGAGTGGTCGAGAAAGCACCGGGCTGTCCGTCTCTCTCATCCTCCCTCTCCTTGATTCGGGAAATCTGACAGTATTTGCGACACCCTCACAGCTATGTTCGGGACGCAACACACGGAGCCGAATCTAAGCCCGGTCCCCACTACCGGATAGATGAAAAGTAATAGTGTGAACCGCACGGGCCCGGAAAACAGCCCCCTGGGCCCGAAAACACCCCTCGGGGAAGAGTTCAGGGCCGATGAAACCCCCTTGGGAGATGAGGACCGGTCTCGATTGACACGCTCAAGGACAGCGGGTACGCTCGAATGATTCGGTCGGCCAACCATGTGGTCCAAGGGGGCGGGTGAACTATGAACATTCGTCGGAAAAACATCGTTCGTAAGCTGTTCGTAGTACTCGGAGTTCTGGTCCTCATTCCCGTTGTCGCGTTTCTCACCCTTGCGGTCTCGGCCCGTAACTCCGACGGACCATCTACGGTTTTCAGTGGCGGGCCGCTCGTTGCCGGTGAGTTGGTGACCGGTCCCGAGCCGGACTGGAGTTTCGCACGCGATATCGGAACCATCGAACTGCAGCTCCTCGAACCTCCCCGATCCCGTTTGATCTGGGTCATCGAGTATGAAGGCAAGGTCTACGTGGTGTCCGGATACATGGGCAGCAGAATCGGACGCCTGTGGAAACGGTGGCCGGCGCAAGCGGAACGAGATGGCCGGGCCATCGTGCGCATCGCGGGTAAGAGGTATCGGCGCACGCTCGTGCGCATCATGACGGGATCGGTGGTGGAGGGCGTGACCGCAGAACTCAGCCGCAAGTATGGATCCGGAACCACGCCCGCTTCCATTGAGGCGGGAAACACCTGGCTCTTCGAGCTGGCACCGCCCGAGGTAGACATCACCGGAGCCTCGAGATGAAACGGGTCTATTGGATTTTTGGTGGTGTAATCATCGTCGTCGTGTTCACGGTTTTGTTCATCCCCGGGGTGGCGGAGTACATCGAAGGGTCCGTTTTGGGCTGGCTCGTCAGGCTGGCTACCTAGAGTCCCGACAGGCAATTCCGGCGCGCTACCGTCCCTCTGTCCCTATGTCCAACCCGAGTAGGTCGGAGAAAGCTCGGACCGACTCGAATGGCATGGTCGAATTCGACCTCATGCTTGCCGAGATCCGCGCGTGTCAGATTTGCGCATCGCACCTCCCCTTGGGACCACGCCCGATCCTCCAAGTGCACCCAGAAGCGGCGATCCTGATTGTGAGCCAGGCTCCGGGACGTCGGGTGCATACCTCAGGAATTCCCTTCCAGGACGCCAGTGGCGTCCGTCTTCGGGAGTGGATGGGGGTCAGTGAAGAGGTTTTTTTCGATCCGCGCCGCGTAGCCGTCCTGCCGATGGGATTCTGTTTTCCGGGGTCCGGCCCCTCTGGCGACCGACCTCCGAGGCCAGAGTGTGCCCCAGCGTGGCGGGAGGCGGTCCTGGAGAAACTCGTCGGCGTCCGCTTGACCCTCGTCCTGGGCCGATACGCGCAGGCCTACCATCTCGACGGGCCCTCTCGTAGCGTGACGGAAAGTGTAGCATCATGGCGCGAGTATTGGCCCGAGAAGCTCCCCATCCCTCATCCCAGTCCACGGAATCAAGCCTGGTTCAAGCAGAACGCATGGTTCGAGGAGGAGGTCTTGCCGATGCTCCGCGCGCGAGTGAAGCAGCTGACCGCAGCACCCTTGGTGGAGGGCTAGGGCCTTGCGCCTCCTTTCCTGGGTTGTCTTCCTCGTGCTCCAGATCGCCTTCCTCCCCCTCGCGGTGGTGGGCGGGCTCATGGTCACCTACAAGCAGATGATCGTCAGCAAACGGTTGGGGGTGTCACAGACGATGGTCGAGGTTCTCAATGGCCGCTGGACGATGCACGTTTTCGAAATGCGGCAGGACGTGGCGACCGTTCGATTGGCTCATTCCGTGCCGAACACCTCCATCTTCGGACTGTGGCTCGTCCTCGTGCCACTTTGGGTGAAGTACAAGCTCAGCGGGACATATTTTGGCTATCCACGGGTGCCAGCCGAGGGGCGAGAGGGCCTCGGTGACCTCATGATCGCGAGGACCCTTTACATCGACCGGATCATGCGGCGCGTTGTCGGCGACATGGATCAGTTCGTGCTTCTGGGCGCAGGTTACGACACCCGGGCCTACGGCGAGTTCAAGAGAGACGGGCTCGCCTTCTTCGAGCTGGACCAAGCCCCCAATCAGGAGCTGAAAGTCGCCAGCCTCGGCAGAGCCGGCATCGAGGCGGCCCACGTGACGTTCGTGTCGGTGGATTTCAGCCGGGAGGACGCCTTCGAAAAGCTTCGGGCCGACGGCTACGACCCGACGAAGAAGACCCTCTTTCTCTGGGAGGGAGTGACGCTCTACTTGGACGTGGAGGATGTGAGGAGGACCCTTCGCGACGTTCGCAAGCATGCCGCATCGGGGAGTGTGGTCGTCGCCGACTTCTACTCTGAGCGGTTCATTCGGTGGGGCTCGGGGCTCCTCGCGAAGAAGACGCTGGAATACACCGACGAGACCGTAGGCTTCGGATTGCCGTTTACGACGGACCATGAGCAAATCCTTCAGCACTTCCTTGAGAGCGAAGGCATGAAGCCTGGAGAAACCTTCTTTTTGGGCTCGGCCGGGAAAAAGGGCCCGTTCATGGTGGTCGCTGAGTTCGGAGTTTAGGCCGGTGGAACCCAAGCGGGGGCCGGGACCGTCTCGGACGGTCTAAAGCGGGATTCGCTGCCCTTCCGTGGCGATCTCGAAGCCGCGCCGTCGTATCTCCGCCGCCTCCCGGCTGTCTTCGAAGAGCGCCGGGTTGGTGTTGTTGAGGTGCGTGAACACGACTCGATCGCCGGCATCGACCCGACCTTGTAGTCGATCCATCGAGTGCGGGACCAGCGGGTGCGGGATGTCTTCGATGTTTCGCCCGGGCATTTCGTCGCCCGAATAGAACGTGGCGTCGAGCAGCGCCACGTCCACACTCGCGACCACGTCTTCGACGTCGAGCTCCCACCGCTCCCACGAGTCGATGTCCGGCAAATACAGGATGGTCTGGGTCGGTCCGCGGAAGATCCATGCGACCGTATCCGAGTACTCGGGACGGTGCGGGACCAGGAGCGCGCGGGCTTGGAGCTGGTCGTCGATCCGGTTCCACTCGCCGGGGACGACCGGACGTAGGTCGAGCCGGCCTTCGCTGACCATCAGACCCCAGGGCCCGTTGTTCGTCAGGAAGTCGGCCATCTGGGGCGTGCAGTACGTCGGTGTCGGCGCCATGCCGAGCCCCTCGCGCCCCAACACCGCGAGTCCGCTGTAATGGCCGATGTGAGCGTGCGTCAGGAAGATGCCGTCGAAGGGCCTCCGCTGATCGGCCCGCGCCCGAAAGCCCGGCTCGTCGAGCAGGTCGAGCTGACGCGTGATATCGGGGGTCGCGTCGACCAGGTAGTAACGGTCCTGATTCGGGTACACGAGCGCCATGGATGCCGCATAGCGCGGGCGTTCCCGAGCGCGAGCACGTTCGCACCGCTCTGCGTAGCAGCCCACCTGGGGCATGCCCCCGTCCTGGGCGATCCCGAGAATGAGGGCGTAAGGGCCGGCGCGTTGAGGCGCGTAGGGGCCGCCCCGTTGAAGCGCAGAGAAACGCTCAGGACCGCAGAGGGCTATAGCGCCGGCATTGGCGAAGAATTTCCGTCGTGAGATCATCGCACCCTATCGCATCATAATCCCGTAATCCCCTCCCGATCCCTCTTTGCGCCGGGATCCACCATGAGCCTTCGACCCTTGACCGTTGTGAGGGTTGATGTTTGCTGTTGATACTATGGGTTGGCTCGCGAGAACGACAACGATGGACTTCTCTCAGGACTCCGGGGCAAAGACATACATACATGAAACAGTTTTTCCGGAGAGCGCCGCACCGCCCCACCGAAAGAGGGCTCGGCACGTTCATCGGCGTGTTCACGCCGACATTGCTCACGATCCTTGGGGTCATCATGTACCTGCGGGTGGGCTGGCTCGTGGGAAACATGGGCCTGCTTCTTACACTCTCGATCGTCGTGCTGGCCAATCTTGTGACGCTCATTACAACCCTGTCGTTCTCTTCCATTGCGACCAACCGGCGCATCGGGATCGGCGGTGCTTACAACATCATTTCGAGAAATCTTGGTCTGGAGATCGGCGGCGCCATTGGACTCCCGCTCTTTCTGTCCCAAGCGTTCTCCGTCACGCTTTATGCATTCGGGCTGGCCGAATCCATCCGGTTTATTTGGCCGAGCCTACCTGTCGTGCCCGCGGCTTTCGTGATTGTCCTGGGCATCGGGTTACTCGCCTCCAGGGGAGCTGCGATCGCGCTCAAGGTCCAGCTGCCTCTCTTGTTGCTAGTCGGCGTTTCACTGGCTGCGTTGATTGGGGGGGCCGCAGCCAACCCGCTGCCCAACCCACCGCCGTTCGCCCAGTCTACGGGCGAAGTCGAATATTGGGTCGCATTCGCGGTGTTCTTCCCGGCAGTCACCGGAGTCATGGCCGGGCTCGGACTCTCGGGTGACCTGCGTGATCCCAAGGCGTCTATTCCTATCGGCTCCATTTCGGCAGTCCTGCTGGGTTTCGCCATCTACATAACCATACCCGTGGTGTTGTTTTTTGCCATAGATACTCAAGCACTCCGCGATGACCCCATGGTCTGGGCGCGCATTGCCCCTCTCGGTGCTTTGCTCATTCTCCCCGGGCTGTGGGGTGCCATCTTCTCATCCGCCGTGGGTTCCGTGTTGGGAGCACCCCGAACCCTTCAGGCACTTGCCCTCGATCATCTCGCACCCAAACAACTCGCACGCACGATGGGGCCTCGAGACGAGCCTATAATGGGGCTCCTGGTGACCATGGTCATCGCGCTCGCCGCTTGCCTCTTGGGCGATTTGAACGCGGTCGCCCCCATCGTCACGATGTTCTTCCTCACCGTCTATGGGTCCGTAAACCTTGTCGCGGCATTTGCGTCCTTGAGCGGTGAGATTTCATGGCGACCAACGCTCCGTATTCCATGGATCGCGAGTCTCACGGCGGGAATCGCATGTATCGTCGTCATGTTTCTCATCAGCCCGCTTGCAGCTGTCGCAGCACTGTCGGCGGAAGTCATCGTTTGGTTCATCTTGGCACGTAAAGAGCGTACGACAGCCTGGGGAGACGCGCGCAGAGGTCTGTATGAGGCGCTCATGCAATGGGCTCTGGTAAGAATATCAGCTCACCCCATGACTGCTCGCAGCTGGCGTCCCCACATCTTGATCTTCGTCGAAAAGATCGAACGGAGTTTGAATCTCGTTCACTTTGGCCGCTGGTTTGCCCAGGGCCGCGGCATCGTGACCATATGCGAGCTCGTTGAAGCCGACTCGGCCTCCGAAGGGTTCGACACCCATGCCCGTAGGCAGGAGATGGAGAGCTTCCTGAAGCAGGAGGCCGTTGTCGCTTTCGCCGAAACCGATGTTGTCAGAAACATCGAAGATGGCTTCGTCTCGGTAGCTCAAGCGAACGGCATCGGTGGACTCAACAGCAACACGCTTCTGATGGGGTGGCCATCGGACCAAAGAGGGCTCGAACGAGCTCTGCGCTCGCTTCGTTCGTTTTCCCAACTCGGGAAGTCACTCATCATTGGTCGGATTGACCAGAAACCTCTCCCGGTGGCGGGCCGCGACCGCGAGATTCACGTCTGGTGGGGGGGCCTGCAGCGTAATGGCGATCTCATGTTGCTGCTCGCCTATTTGCTTTCACGCAACCCCGAGTGGCTGGGTGCGCAACTTGTTGTGACCAGCTTGGCATCCAGTGAGCTGATGCGGGAAAGAACCCAAAACCACCTGAATGAGCTCCTTCCGGAGCTACGGATCAAGGCACGCACCGACATACTCATGAAGCCAGACGACATGACCGTTCGGGAAATGATTTTCGCGCAAAGCCAAACTGCCGATGTCACTTTTTTGGGCTTGCCGGTCCCGGAGGTGGGCAAAGAGACGGAGGCCGCCGAACGGATGGCAGGTATGGCCGAAGGGCTCTCGACGGTGTTCTTCGTCAACAACTCGAGTCCGTTCGGTGGTGAGCTGGTCGAAACGTAAGCCGAGATGCTCTCACGCTCCATCGCCGACATCGTTTCAGCCCTTCGGGACGGCGAATTCTCCGCGACGGAGCTGATGACGGCTGCCCTTGACCGGCATGCCCAGTTCGGGGAACGTCTGCAGGCGTACAAACTCTTCGATGCAGAGGGGGCGCTGGAATCGGCGCGTGCGGCAGACCAGCTGCTGGCGAGCGACAACGACGTCCCACCCCTCACCGGAATCCCGATATCGGTCAAGGATCTTTACGGTGTCGACGGTCTCCCGACGTTCGCGGGAACGCGAAGGCAACTCCCCGAAAAGTGGTCGCGGGACGCCTGGCTCGTCGCTCGACTCCGTGGGGCCGGCGCGATCACGGTCGGCAAAACGCACATGGTGGAGATGGCATTCGGCGGGGTCGGCATCAACCCGAACTGGGACACCCCCTGGAACCCGTGGGACGACGAGACCCACCGGATACCCGGTGGATCGTCCTCAGGGGCGGGCGTGAGCCTGTGGGAGGGTTCGGCGCTCATCGCTCTCGGCTCCGATACCGGAGGTTCGATCCGTATTCCGGCAGCATTCACGGGGACGGTCGGTCAGCGGACTACGAGAGGTCGCTGGCCGACGGAGGGCGTCGTGCCCCTGAGTCACACCCTCGACACGGTCGGGGCGCTCACCCGCACCGTGGAGGACCAAATCTACTTCTTCGGATGTGTGGACCCCAAGTGGGGTGACCCCCAAACGCTGTTGGAGCGCCTGGACTCCACGGAGCTGGCGAACGTGCGCATGGCAGTCCCGCAGTGCGGGATCTGGGATGACTGCGAGCGCGACATCGTCGATCGACTGGGCCGGGTGCTCTCTGACTTGGGCAACCACACCGGGAGTCTCGTCGAGATCGACGGTGGACTCCTGGACGACGCGTTCGAGCTCTCGCTTGGTCGCCGTCCGATCACTTCGACCGAATGCCGAGCTTTCCTCGAGACCGAGTTGCCTGGATGGCTCGAAATACTGCACCCGATTGTGGGGAGCCGCGTCGCTCAGGGGCTGACCCTCGATGATCCCGAATACCTCACCGCGCTCGAGGACCATCGCACCTTGGCGAGCCAGGCCGACAAGCTCTTCGAGGAGGCCGACATCCTCGTGTTGCCCGGCAATATCATATCCCCACCACCCGTGGCTGATCTCGCCGACTTCGATCGATACGGCGAAGCGAACGCCGCGATCCTCCGGCCCACGTACCCGATCAGCGCGCTCGGGCTCACGGCGATCAGCATCCCGGTCGGAATCGATGGAAACGGCATGCCAATCGGGCTGCAGCTCGTGGCACCGGGCGGACAGGACGAGGAGCTCCTCGGTGTGGCGCTCGCGGTCGAGCGGGAGCTCGGCACGGCCTCGCGGAGCCTGGGCCACCCACCCGGCTTACTGGACCACTGAATCGCCGAGGCTCGATCGTCTACGAGGCGAGATTCACGCCTTTGGCGGCCCCGATTCGATTCGGCGGGCGATCACCACGAGTAGCGCTACGGCCGCGACCGAAACGCCGACCAGGAGAGGGACGTTCAGGATGCCCAAGGTGAAGAGTGCGGCCGCCGGGGCGATCGCGAAGAGGGCGAAAGCGCCCATGGTCGGGAAGACCCCTGGATGGCCGAAGTTCCACGTCCAACCCAGCCAGAAGCGGTTGCGGACGATCACACGGGGATCCTCGCGGCAGGAATAGATGATCCCGAGAACCCAGTGTCGGCTGTCCTTCCAGAGGACCTGGACCTGGTCTCTCGTGATCGCGCCCTGATCTCTCGTGATCGCGTTCCGATCCCTCGGGGTGCCGGGATCCACCATGAGTCCTCGACTCCTGACCGTCGTGAGTGGAGGTTGCTCTCGATACTACGGTCTTGCTCGCAAAATCATTCTGGGGTGGCGCAGTGAAGCAGCCAGCGGCTCCCTACATCGAACCCCGGCGCAGCTCCGGGAAAACCTTCGAGACCTTGCCCAGGACGTAGTCCCCGTAGGTGCCTTCGAAGTCGTGCACGCTGGAATGGTCCCAGCGCTCGTCCTTATCGTCTTCCGGGCCCTCTTCCGGAACGTGCTTTGCACTCAGATCGATGGCCTCGATGTGCGCGTCGAAGCCGGGGTCGAAGAAAAACGGGAACGAGAGCCGGCTTCGGCCGGACAAGTTCTGCACCCGGTGGGGCGTAGATCGGTAGAGCCCACGGGTCAGGCGGTCCAGCATGTCGCCGATGTTGCACACGAACGAGTTGGGCACGGGAGGGGCGTCGATCCACCGTGACCGGGTCTTGACCTGGAGCCCACCCACGTCGTCCTGCTTCAGGATGGTGAGCACGCCATAATCGGTGTGCTCACCGACGCCCCACCGCTCCTCGGCCTCAGGTGCCGCCTCGGCCTCAGGCCCCTCGTCCGCATCAGGCTTCGGGGTGACCGGCGGGTAGTAGAAGATGCGGAAAAGGGTGAGGGGATCGGCCATGTACCGCTCTCGGAAATAGCCTGATTCCAGGCCCAAGCTCAGGGCCACCCCCCTCATGAGCGCATGGCCCAGCTCCGTCAGGGCCGCCATGTATTCCAGGACCGTGTCGCCGAAACCCGGAATCCCCGCCGGAAACAGGTTCGGCCCATGTAAGGGGAGGCCCGCACGCACGCGCGGATCGTCCTCACTCAGCTCCAACCCGAAGTAGAGCCCCTCCTTGACGTCAGGTTTGCCCGAGGTGAGCTCATCACCCACCCCGAAGTACCCGCGCCAGGCCCTGCCGGCGAGGGCCATCCGGATCTCGAGCTTCGTCTCGACTTCCTGTGCGAAGAAGGCGTGGCTGAGCTCCTCGAGCCGTCGGTTGAGATCCTCGCTGACGCCGTGGCCGATCACGTAGAAAAAGCCGTTCTCTCTACAGGCGCGCCCCATCGCGGCCGCCACCGCCTTCTGGTCACCTGCGTCGGCCACGAGAGGAGCGACGTCGATGATGGGGAGCGCGGGGGTCGGGTCGGGTGTCATGGATACCCCCAGGTGGCTAACGGTGATCGTAGAGTCGAGCCAGGGCTTGGGATCCTGACCCGCCCAGGCCGGCAGGCCCACCGTAGGTCAGGACCAACCGAGGAGCAAGTCGGGGTCGGGCGTCCTCATAGAGGAATTCTGACGGGCGCCCGTAGTTGTGACTGATGGGGGACGGAATGATTGGAGTTCGTGACTTGAGCAGGGAGGCGATCGATCAGGTCGAAAATGGCGAACAGTTGTGACTGCCCCCTCCTGCGGTACCACTTGCTATGTTAGACCTGCAGCCATTGGTGGTCCCTGGAGCTGAGGCATTCTGAGGAACCAAGGTGATGGTTTCAACGCCTCCGGAGCGGGGGGGAGCCCGCCGCAGGCGCTATGGGGTCGAGCGGTATTGTACAACCGCCTCCACTGCTCGACGAGTACGACGGCCTCGGGCAGTGTGTAGAAGATCTCGCCGTTCAAGAACTCGTCCCTCAGCTTGCCGTTGAAGCTCTCGTTATAGCCGTTCTCCCAGGGACTCCCCGGCGCGATGTAGAGGGTCTGGACCCGCAACCTGGCGAGCCACCTGCGCACCAACTTCGCCGTAAACTCCGGCCCGTTGTCCGAGCGTAGATGCTCGGGCGAACCGTGACGAGCGAAGAGATTAGCTAGAACCTCGAGTACATCATGGGCTCGAGTCCTTCGAGCGACCTTGATCGCCAGACACCGCCGCGTGTACTCGTCGAGCACGGTCAGCAGCTTCAGCGCACGGCCATCGTGGGTTCTCGTGCTCACGAAGTCGTAGGACCAGACGTGATTCCTGTGCAGCGGCCTGAGCCGGATACACGAGCCATCGTTGAGCCACAGTCGACCCCGTTTCGGTTGCCGTCTGGGCACTTTCAGCCCCTCCTGCCTCCAGATACGCTCCACACGCTTGTGGTTCACCTGCCAGCCCTCGATACGCAGCAGATTCGTGATCTGGCGATACCCGTACCTGCCGAACCGGCTCGCTAAGCGTATCACGTCCGTGCGTAGCGCCGTCTCATCACCGGGCAGCTTCTTCACCCGGCGCTGCGTTGAGCGCGGCTGACCCAGTACACGACACGCATGACGCTCACTCGCCCCGAGTCGCTGACGTACACGCACCACACACCTCCGTCGGCGCTCGGGGCTCAGAAGTTTCCCCTGGCCGCTTCCTCCAGGATCAGCTTGTCCACCGTCAGGTTCGCCACCGCTCGCTTCAGATGTGCGTTCTCCTTCTCCAACTCCTTGAAACGCCGAGCCTGATCCACCTTCATCCCGCCGAACTCCTGCCGCCACCGGTAGTACGTCTGCTCGCTGATCCCGAGCTCCCGGCTCACCATCCCCACCGTCTTGCCGTTCGCCAGACCTACTTCCGCCTCTCTCAACGCCGTGATGATCTGCTCCGCCGTGTGTCGTCTCCTGCTCATTCTGACCTCCTCCCTGAAAGCTGCGACCAAAGCCGGATCCTAACGTCAACTTCGGTCTCGTTTCAGGGGGTCACGTCATAGGATCCGGGTGATGCTCTCGCTAACGGTGGCGGCATTCTGTGGCTCACGCCAACCAGCCTCCAACCACTCCAAGAGAGCCTCGGGTGGTGATGGAACACGCTTCACCTCGGGGCGCCGAACGGTCAATAGCGGGGCGTTGTCAGCACCTGAATCCTCGTCGTCGTCGTGCCATTCGGACACCTGAATCGACGGATGGTCAGGGAGATCCCGAAAGCGAATCGTTGTCTGGCCCCGAAGATTCCGAGCCGGTGGACTACGGTGGTTGTGAAGCTCCTTGAGGTATCGGAACACCTGCTGAATACGCTGGCGCTGCTCAGCAACGTGCGGCGCTTCCCCTCCCGGCGGCGTCTCAGTCGCTTCGGTTGGGTCGCCCATCAATCTGTCGAGCTGTCTTTGCTATCGCGAGCCAAAACCTCAGCTTCCGTGAGCAGGCCCTTGGCCACGGGCGGCGCCTCTACCTCTTCCGGCCCAGAACGTCCGAGCCGGATCCATTCACCGACGTACGATCGGAAGGACACAGACTGTCGAAGTTCAGGCAGGGCCCTGAGGACACGGGTCGTTGCCACGTCACGCCGGGAGGCCACATCTTCGACCGCCGTGGTCGAGTCACTCATTCGGATTGCCAAGTATTCAAGGGCCGCCGCCCATGCCACGGGATCGTCAACTCGTGAGTCGTCGCCCCAAAACCGTGACGCGCGTCTCCACAACTCGAGAGCGTGCATGCGGACAGGTTCAGCGAGCTCCGCCGCTTCCAGCTGGCTCAGCTCGCCGCGAAAGCTCCGTCCGTAAACCTCCTCGAACTTCATCAACCTCAGTCCCTGTAACTGCTCCGTCCGGCGCATCCAATCCCTCCCTCTTTGGAGGAATTCTAATACCGGACAGATCATCTGTTACATAGACCGGTCATATCCTGTGTTAGTGACACGCTTGGTCGGCCAAGCTTGTCATACGGGCTGAGTTCGAATACAACGGATTGTTATTTTTAGGAGAGGCTATCTTGGGTAATAACCCTTTGTTAGGGATTGACGGCTAACCGTTTAGACGAAATTGCATTGCGGCACGTCGCCGACGCGATTTTGTCAAAGGGTGCTTAGTGGATAGAATTTAGAGGAAAGAAATTGGTGGACAGAACCCGCAAAAGTCGTTTAATGGCGGTAGTTTAATATGTTAGACTAGTTATTGGACCAGAAACTTGGGGGCGGGTCAATGCGGAGTTCTTGGCCAAAGAGGTATATTGCTTGCCTCTCTACCATGGCGTTCTTAGCTGCTGTAACTTCGGCTTACCCGGCATCGGCGGGGGAAGACCAGGTGGCCGCATCGCTCGACGACGCGGCGCAACTGGCGGTGCGCGCGTATGATGTGCCGAAGCGTGAGGTGAAGGTTCGCAGAGGTGAGACGGTGACCGGCCGGAAGAGGCCGGAACTCGATCCCTTGGGTGTGCGTGCAGGGGCCTTTCTCGTCTATCCGAAGCTACAACTTGAGGAGAGTTACAGCGACAACATTTTCGCGGATAAGGACGACAAGAAATCCGATTTCATCACGCGGATCCGGCCGAGCCTGCGGATCGACTCCGATTGGAACAACCATGCCGTTAGCCTCGAGGGCGGCGCCGATGTGCGGCGGTACATGGACTACACGGATGAAAATTTCGAGGACTTTTACTTTAGCGTCTCCGGCCGGGTGGACGTCAGGAGAAGCACCTGTGTGCGGGCGCGCGCGAGATATCGGCTTTTGCACTCGGACCGCGGGTCTCCTGATGACGAGCGTGGTGTGGAACCGACGGAATTCGACGTTTTCTCGGCGGAGGTCAAAGGCTTCCATAACTTCGGCGGGGTCAATGTCACCCTG
>JADFNK010000095.1 GCA_022563405.1 Gemmatimonadota bacterium
ACGGTCTGGCGGATCCACCACACGGCGTACGAGATGAACTTCACTCCCCTGTCCGGATCGAACTTCTTGACTGCCTTGAGGAGCCCCTCGTTGCCGATGCACACGAGCTCGCTGAGCTCGAGACCTCTGCCCTGGTACTTCTTCACGTAGGAGATGACGAAGCGGAGGTTCGCGGTCACTAGCCGCTCGGAGGCCTCTTTGTCCCCAGCACGCGCCCGTCGCGCGAGCTCACGCTCCTCCCGCCGGTCCTGAATGAGTGGGTATTTCTCTACGTCTTGCAGGTACTGATCGAACGAATCCAGAGCATGGGGGGAAGAAAACATTCGTTTGGTGCCGTTCCAGTCGCAGGTGCCCGCTACTTCTCAGCGATGAAGTAGGGGCTATAGCCCGCCAAGTGGTTTGGTTACGTCCTGGATGCCCACGATCTCCGGCACCTGCGTGGTCGCTGGACGAACCCCAATCTAGCGGCTGTGCGACCCTGTCGCACTTCGAGGGGCTCCCCCGGCTCCGACTTCTCCGGTCTACCTGCACCACAACCCGGACATCGCCGGCGCCGTCCTGCGCATCTTCATCCGTGCCGTCCATCGTTTCGGCTCCCACGCAGCCTCCGCCAGGCCGTGATGTCCCCCTCGATGTGGTCTCGCGCAGCAGGTCGCTCGTTGCCGCCTGCCTCGCTATGTAGTCCCTCAGAGCCGACCTCGTGACCCGCCACTCGCGGTTGTTGAACTTGTAGCCACGTAGTGCTCCCGAGATCAGCCAGCCGCGCACGGTGGACGGCGTCCTGTTCCAAAATCCAGCCGATCGTTAAACGGCGAGGTAGCAGGGGGTTAGGTTGACCTCCGCCATGTCATTCTCGGTCGACATTGAACGTTTTGGACCTGACGAGTTGAGGGATATTGAACACGCCTTTGCAGATGCTGCTGGTGACGCTTGCTGGTTGGATGAACGAACAGCAGCGAGTCATCAATGCATACCTGAAGGAAGAGAACCGCGTGCTGCGTGAGCTGCACGGCAAGAAGCGGTTGCGGTTCACGGATAATCAGCGGAGGAGGCTCGCCAGGAAGGGGCGGGCACTCGGGCGAAGTGCGCTGAGGGATCTCGACTGTGTCGTGACGCCGGACACGATTCTGCGATGGCACAGGGAGTTGATCGCACGGAAATATGACGGAAGCGCCCTTCGTGGCCCCGGTCGGCCACCGGTAGCTGCCGAGATCCGCACGCTCACGGCACGCATGGCGAGCGAGAACGAGAGCTGGGGCTACACGCGGATCGTTGGTGAATTGTCGAAGCTGGGCCACAGGGTCTCGCGATCGACGGTTCGGCGGATTCTGAAGGAGTGTGGGATCGGGCCCGCGCCGGAGCGGCTGCCACACATGCCATGGTCGAAATTCCTGAAGGCGCATTGGGAAGCGATCGCAGCGGCCGATTTCTTCACCGTCGAGGTGTGGACCAGGGTGGGGCTGGTCCGCTACCTGGTGTTCTTCGTCATCGATCTGTCGACCAGGCGCGTGGAGATCGCTGGAATCGCTCCTGTTCCCAATGGGCTGTGGATGCGACAGGTAGCCCGGAATTTGATCGATGACTTAACTGGCTTCTTGAGAGGAAAGCGATTTCTCATCCATGACCGGGACCCGCTCTACACGCGGGGCTTCCACGAAATCCTCGACTACGCGCGCGTGGCGGATGTGCGGTTACCTCCGCGAAGCCCGAACTTGAACGCCTACGCGGAGCGCTTCGTCCTCTCGATCAAGTCGGAGTGCCTCGACAGGATGGTCATGCTCGGAGAGCAGCACCTACGTCGGGCAGTCGGCAGCTACGTGGAACACTATCATCTCGAGCGCCCTCACCAGGGCATCGGCAATCAACCGATCGAAGGTGTTCCAAAACCCTCTGCGGGTGTGGTTCTGCGGCACGAGCGGTTGGGCGGGATTCTAAGCCACTACTACAGGACAGCCGCATGAGAACTCGTTCGAATATTGGAACAGGACGGCGACCCCACGTTCGTCGAACAGCTCTTCGGCGAGCGCGCGCCCACTGAACTCGGGAGCCTCCGCGGCCCGGGCCTCAACCCAAGTCACGTCCTCCTCCGTCAACTTCACCCGGCCCCGGCGACCCCGCTTCTCGTCCGTGAGGCCCACCATGCCCAGCTCCTCCAAGGGCCTGGAGTGTGCTGTAGAACGTCTGCCTCGAGAAGCCGAACGCCTCGCCCTCGACTCACTCCGTTTCCCATCCCACACCACGACACACCACGACTTACCGGGCCTACCGTCTCGATAAGGCGGTTGGATTACCTATCCGTAACTATCATTGGTATTCCACTCTCCACCCTGATGGTATTATTCAAAGAGATTTCGGGATGCCCTTATTTACGTAGATGTCAAAACGATTCTTCTTCATTTTAATGCATGTGGACGGTGCTTTGCCGGCAAGTGGTTCGGCGTAATGTGGCCGTTTCACCACGACTCGATATTTCGCCAAGGCAATGGCGTTTGCCAATAACGCATCGGCGTCAGGATCGCTACCCACTAAGGTTTGAAACACCCGCATTTCTCTTTTTACCGCTGCCGATTTCTCCCTATGTGGGTACATAGGGTCAAGATACACCACGTCGATGCCTTGCAGTTTGGCCATGTTATCAATAGAGGAGGCGTAGATAAGTTGTAAGCGTTGCGCCAGCCATGCACCAATGTCTTCATCGGCTTTGCCACGGCTTAAGCCATCATCAAGCAATGCCGCCACTGGTACTTGTCGTTCCATCATAGTGACCGTACAAGCTAAGCTTGCCAGTAAAAAAGCATCACGGCCAAGGCCGGCAGTGGCATCTAATACATTTGGGCAAAAACCGTGTTTTAAGCCTATGGCTTTGGCAATGTCCTGGCCGCGGCCACCACCAAATTTACGGCGATGTGCCACCGCACCACTAACAAAATCGACCACGATGGCGCCAGTTGTCGGCTCATCCGTTTTGTGCAATTCAAGTTGGTTATCGGTGGCTAACAGATAAAACCGACTTTTCACTTTATTCAGATCGCGCAATTCGCCACCGTAAGGGATAGACCATTTTTCGCTTACTGCTTCTGCCTTCATCACGTTATTTAAACTGTCGGCAAATACCAGGCAATGCCATCTATTGTGATTCTCGGTTACGTTTTCATTATTCGCCATAGGTAAATATCAACCGTTAGTTTTCAGCAACAACATAATTAGCGCCAGTACTTACCGCAATTAACCGCGTCCTGTTCCAAAACTCAGCCGAACCGGAACGCCTGAAGTACCAACGGATTTCGTCGGCTCCGCACAGGTATTTCTCGGCCGATCCGCTGCTTTTTGGACCGGCAGTTGGCGGACATGAGCCAGAGGGATGCACTCTACATGTTTCTCTACATGTTCGGGTTCATCAATTTGGTGAAATCCAGCGCAGATTTACCGCAAATCGATGAACTTTTCCCCAGAAGTTCGCCAAAACGATGAAAATGGGGGTGTTTTGCACCTGCCTTACAAGCAGGGGGTCACTGGTTCGAGTCCAGCAGTGCCCATTGAAACACAAGGGGTTTCGAGCGTTCGCCTCTCCGCCAGCTGCTTGATTGGCCATCATCCTGAGGACCTGACGAGTCTGCACCTCGCTCTCGTCGATCCACAAATCGAATACTCGCGTCTGGTTCTCCCAATGAAGCGCGGTCGCCGTGGTCGTTGTGATGATGGACGCTGTCACGTCCACTTCGAGCTTCTTCCCTTCCCAGGCACCGGACTTGCCCTGGCCGACTGTCAGACGGGATACACGGTCCTCCGACATGGCCTGGCGGAGCATGTCCTCTGCGCCTTGTATGCCCTCCGCCTCATCGATGAACAAGACGCCGTCAATGCAACGGAGTCTCGCCATCCTCCCTCTCTCCGTAGTATGCAAGAGCCTGCGGAGAGATGCCGCTGGTCGCGAGGACCGTGCCCTCCGGGAGAAGCCTGAGAGCTGCATTGACGAGGGTGTTCTTTCCGCCCGAGCTGTCTCCCTTGATGATCAGGTGGATGGGCTCACCGAGTAGGCCACCCACTCCGGCGAGAAAGACGATCCTCCGGTTCACGTCCTCACCCACCAGCCCAAGGCTATCCATGAAGTGAATGGCCTGGTCCAAGATGTCGGGAGCGGTCAGGAGTTGTTGGATCAGCTCCCGCTCTTGGTCGGATGGACGTGCGTTTGTTGCTGTCGTCATCGGACAGCGCCCCCGTTACCTGCGACGTGCCTTGCGCGTCGATAGAGATCCTTCTTCGTGCTGATGTACCGGCGCAGGTCCGTGTCACGGACGGGTTGTCCGCCCTCCCACATGCTGACCGCCTCGGAGAGTGTATCCAAGTGGTCGAAGACGAAGCGTGTGAGGCGCTTCGGGGAGTCTTGCCGATCGGGCATCGAGAGCTGCGCGTCCAGGCGCTGATCGGTACGCTGTCGCACAGCCGGGCGAAGTTCTGCTGGGTGAGCGAGGACCAGAGCCAACTGGCGTGGCACACGGGCCACCTGGCGCTGTTCGAGCGGTACTGCGGAGTGCCCCTGTGGGTGCGGATCGACAATTTGAAAACGGGGGTGGCCAGCGGTGCGGGCCCCACGGCGGTGTTGAACCGCTCCTACGAGGTATTCGCCCGCACGTGCGGGTTCGAGATCGATCCGTGCCGGCCGGCGACGGGTTCGGACAAGGGCAAAGCGGAACGTGGGGTGCGCACGTTCCGATCCGCGTTCGGCGAGGTGTTCCGTCGTGGGGCGGGCTCGCTGGACGAGCTTCTGTGGCTCGTAGACGAGCAGGCCGTGCGTCTGATGGACCGGTTGATCTGTCCGGTGACGGGCACGACGGTCGCCGAGGCGTTCCGTGCGGAGCAGCACATGCTGCAGCCGCTGCCGACGATGGCCGAGCCGTTCGACGTGGTGGTGACGCGTCGAGTCAGCCGAGACTGCCTGATCTCCTTCGAGGGCAGGCGCTACAGCGTGCCATTCGCCTGGGTGGGCCGGCACGTAGACGTGTGGGGCACGCTCAGACATGTGGTGATCCGGGGCGCAGGCGATGAGCTCGCTCGACATGCGCGGGGCACGCAGGCACGGCTGCTCATCGATCCTGGGCACTATGAAGGGCCCTCGACGGAGGAGGTCGAGCGGCCGACCCCACTGGGTCGCCGGGCACGGCTCCAGCTGGCCGGGCTGTCGAGCGCCGCGCGCTCCGCGCTCCTGCTCACGCCCACCAGAGAGCAGATCGTACGGCCGCTGGACGACTACGTCCGGATGGTGGAGGCGCTCCGATGAGCGCGGCACGGCGTAAGGTCGACCTGGACGCCGTAGCCGAGCGGTGTCAGACCCTCAAACTCATGCACGCGGCAGAATGCTTGCTTGAGCTGGTGGAAGAAGCGAGCCGCGAGGATCTGAGCCCGTTGAAGTTCTTCGACCGGGTGCTCGAGCGAGAGATCGAACGCAAGGACGAACGTCGCATCGCGACCTCGCTCAGGCTCAGCGGGCTGCCAATGGGCAAGACCTTTGAAGATTTCGACTGGATCTTTCAGCCGCAGGCCGACCGCTCGAAGCTCGAGGCCCTCGCCACCTGCGCATACCTACGCCAGACCGAGAACGTCCTTTTCATGGGACCGCCCGGGGTGGGCAAGAGTCACCTGGCCGTTGCCCTTGCGGTCAAAGCCATCAAGAACGGCTTCAGTGCGACCCACTTCCTGCTCGATGATCTGATGTACGTGCTCAAGGCCGATGCGGCTATCCCGCCCCGCAGGCTCAAGGCCAAGCGCTACTTGAACAGCTCGCTGCCCGTCATTGACGAGGTCGGCTTCCGACCGCTCGATCGCCAGGAAGCGAATCTGTTCTTCCGACTCGTCAGCGCACGCTACGAGAAGGGCTCCATCATCCTGACCTCGAACAAACACGTCCGGGACTGGCCCGAGATCTTCGCCGATGATGAGATCCTGACCACCGCAATCCTCGACCGACTGCTGCACCACGTCCACATCATCCTCATCGACGGGCGCAGCTACAGGCTCAGAGAGCTCGACGGTCTGCTGAAGCAGCCCGCTTCCGACTCCACAGACAAGGGAGGTGATATCAAGACAGCTTGAAGACAGCAGGTGCGTAAATCTGGGTGTCTCCCAACTGCGTAAATATGGGTGTCTCTTGACATGCGGCGAGTCGTGGTGGACTCAGTTGCTTGCGGCTAGGCTGACGGCACTGTAGAGTAACCGCTCCCCCAGGGTCCCTACCCTACGAGGAGACACGACCATGGCAGACGAAATCGCAGGCGATCCGGGACCTGAAGACGCCGACGAGCCGGTAGAAGAGGGGACTCGCGACGGGAACGCCTCTTCCCCGGTCACCCAGTTGATGGCGGCCCCGGAAGAGATTTGGACGATGTCCGAGATGGAGGCCGCCACCCCGTGTAACATCATCGAAGTGGACGAGGACGCTATGGCCGCGGAGCTGGACGCGCTCGCGCCCATGGTGGACGAGGCGGGGAGTCAAACGGTGGAGGGGGGCGAGCCGGACGATGACGAGGATGCGACCGAGCCGGAGCCGACGGCGACCTCCGGCGGCTACAACTATCCACCGCCGTTTACCCGCTACGAGGTCTTGGGCTCCTACAAGACGTACCCGTACCGAACGATGGGGAAGCTCTTCTTCAAGATGGGCGGCACCTCCTTCGTGTGTAGCGCCGCCTCGATCGGAGGAGACGCGATCTGGACGGCCGGCCACTGTGTCCACGCCGGGAACGGAAAGAGCAGCGGATGGGCCACGAACGTCGTGTTCGTTCCGGCCTACAAGGACGGCGCCGCGCCGTACGGGCAGTGGCAGGCGAAGCAGCTCATCGTCCGCACGGCCTGGTACAAGAACGGCAATCCGAAGGGGCTCTGTCAGGACATGGGCGGAGCCATCCTCCATCGCAAGAACGGGAAGAAGATCAGCCAGAGGGTGGGTTGGCTCGGTTTTGCGTACGGTGGAAACCAGTTCCGTCACTGGGACCAGTTTGGGTATCCTGCGGCAGCGCCCTTCAACGGTAAGCGGCTGATCACGAGCCAGTCGTCCTTCGCGTACTTCGGGAGCGTCGGCTGCTCACCCAATCCGGTCGGCGTCGGAAGCGACCTGACCGGAGGCTCTTCCGGAGGTCCGTGGATCCTCAAGTTCGGCACCGGCAACTACCTCCACGGCAACAACAGCTACCGTCGGAAGACGAAGCTGAAGGAGATGTTCTCACCTCGCTTCAACAAGAACGCCAAGTCCCTCTTCGACGCTCTGAGGAAGTGATCTGGACCCCTTGAGAAAGAGGGGTTACCGTCATTACGACGGGGCCTCCGTCCCTCACCCACTCGCGGGTCGGGGGGCCGGGGCCACGGGTCGGTGCACCTGACGGCGTCCTCGCGGGCGGGAGTCGCACTC
Source organism: Gemmatimonadota bacterium (assembly GCA_022563405.1). GTDB lineage: Bacteria > Gemmatimonadota > Gemmatimonadetes > Longimicrobiales > Gaopeijiaceae > UBA822. The sequence continues at coordinate 7,403 of JADFNK010000095.1, forward strand.
ATGCTCTCCGAGACGAACAACGACAACGAGTCCTCGAACACCAGCACGACTTCCGAGTCGAACGGGGAGTGGACGGAAGAGGAGATGGAGGGAGCCCGCCCGTTCCCGATGCCGACGGTTCCCGACGACGAGCCCGACGAGGAGTCGGAGCGGGAGGGCACGTCGGAGGTGGGAAACCACGACGACGGCTAGCTCCGCCGTCGGAAGCTGGTTCTCCACCTGACGGGGGCGCCGGCGACGGACACCTCCGAGCCGAGGGCTTCACTGGCAGCGATATGCCCACCGGACTAAGGGGTGAACAGTTGTATCAACGGTTCGAGATCCCCCTGGTACCAGAGCCGCAGAAACCCGACTACGGCGCAGACGGCGAAAGAAGGTCATTATACGTCGAAAGGCCGGGCTCCACCCCTTTGGTTTGCCGATCCCGCATGGTGGACACATGATGGCCTTGGGACTCACCTGATGACCACATTCGCGGCAAGGTATGAGTTCACCCATGTTTGCGGCGCGACCTTTCCGCTCGTGCTTGATGTCGTCGGCCAGGTAGACGGTGGCCATCGCGCCCTTACCAAGCTCACGCTCGATGCGGTAGCGGCCTTCCAGAGCTGCGTTCAGGCGGGTGACGGGATCACTCATGCGCTCAAGATGCGGCGCAGGTCAGCAGAACGTGAGCAGATCCGACTACGGCAACACGAACGGCAGCCCCAGCGCGAACAGCGCGCTCACGATGATCACGGTCACGAAGTGATCGAGCGGAACGGCTGGCGCTCAACGTGGGTGACACGGACGATGAAAACACGAGGCGTGAGGCCGGCGCCTACGAACGCCGCACCGCTGACCGACTAGCTGCCCTGTCCCTTCGCCACCGACGCTAGCCAATCCAGCAGTTCGTTGCGTGGCCTAAGCTCTAGCCTTGTCGGGAGAAACTTGGAGATCCGTTCGTCAGTCTCTATCCGAGGGGCGAAATCGGATGTCGTCGTGATAATGCCCTTTGAGGCCTTCAGATCAGCGGAGAGCGTGCCAAGCATCGACCGTACTTCGTCAGCTGTAACGAGGTGCCCAGGCTTGTACGCCTTGACCTGATCGAGAATCCGTATGCTTCCGTGGCCCTCGGACGTGGCGATTATGTCTCGCCCTCCGTCCCCACTCCTGGGCGTCAGCACGACCTCGAACCCTTGCTCCCGATAGGCGCCCGCAACGATCTCCTCCCACCTCCGCCAATCGAACTCGTAGATCGCGTCTGGATCTTTCGCGATGATCTCCATGATTTCGAACCAAGGCACTGCGACCGCCTCGACGAGGACGCCCTCGTGTGTTCGCTCACCGGGAACGATCACAGCCTGTAACAGGATGCCCGGAGTCTCGTCCCCGGCTTGCTTCGCTCTTGATATTGCATCCAAGATGAAGACGTCATCCGTCATCAGGTCGTTCCAGATGGAGATCGGACCGGTGATTCGAGTGGCGACTGTCCAGAGCGGGCCAAGCGGACCATCCTCTGACGGGTCGATCTTCGGGGAGGACCGAAGGCGAAGAAGAGCGTCGTATTCGCGACGCATCTCAGTCGTCATGTGCGTCAGCTGCCTGAACAACCCGTAGCACTCGCGGGCCACTCTTCCGGGATCATCCTTCACGATACCCCATCCCATGTGGCCCGCGCAGTAGGCGACTGACGAAACAGGCTGCTGATCGAAGGAGGTTCGGTTGAGTGCTACGTGAAGCTCACGGCGATCAACTTCCTCACCACGACAGAAGGCGTCTGCTAATCCGAGCAAAGTCTCGACTGCCCTCCGCAACCCCGCGTCCTGCAAGCGGTAGAGGTCCGGCTCAAGACGCCTCAATGTGCGGAGGACGTAGCAGACCACGCCCCGCATCGGGAGTGCTTGTGAAGTGTTTCTGGCGGATTGAGACAAACGGGTAGGGAAATAGGTTTGCGGTTCCGCTCGGGGAGAGCATGATGTTGGAGGGCTCGACCGAGGAGAGGAGCCATGAAGAAGAGACGACGGAGCTTCACGGCCCGGCAGCGCGTACAGATCGTGCTGGAGGGTCTGCAAGGAGATACGACGGTGGCGGATGTGTGCCGTCGCCATCAGATCAGCTCGACGATGTACTACCGCTGGCGGGACCAGCTGTACGAGCGAGCGGATCGTTTGTTCGAGAAAGAGGGTCGAGGCGAGGAGCGGAGCTCGGAGCTGGAAGCCGAGAACCGGCGGCTGAAAGAGGTGATCGCCGCGATCACATCGGAGAATCTGGATCTAAAAAAAACTGCTGGCGCCTGGACGACTACGCGACCCTACCTCGGGAGCTTTGGCCGGTGATTGTGGCCGAAGTCGAGCGCACGCGGACCCAGAGCGGCTGGTCGGCAGACCGGACGCTGGCTGCGTTGGGCATCGCTCGGGCGACGTACTACCGCCGACGAGGCGAGCTGGGCCGCGAGGGAACCGAGGCATCCCAGCCGGTATCGGTTCATGCCGTGACGGCCGAGGAACGAGCAGCGGTGATCGCGTTCAAGCGTCGGCATCCGGAGCTACGGCACCGGGCGCTCGCCTGGACGATGGTCGATGAGGACGTAGCCTATGTGTCGCCCTCGACGGTCTACCGGATCTTGAGCGAGGCAGGGCTGATCGAGCCCTGGAATCGGTCGAAGAAGAGCACGGGTCAGCTTCCCGCACGACCGCGGGAACCGAACGAACTCTGGCAGACGGACCTTCGGTACGTGAAGGTTGCGGGTCGGACGTACTATCTGCTCGTGATGCTGGACGTGTGCAGTCGCTTGGTGGTCTACCACGAGCTCCTACGCTGGATGGACGGGGAGACGGTGTCGCTGGCTGCGTTGTCGGCGCTCGAGACCGTCGCCGAAGACATCCGCTGGGGGATCACGATCCAGAGCGACAACGGAAGCGCATTCGTCAGCCATGACTTCGCGCGCGTGCTACGAGAGAACGGGGTAGGTCACGTTCGCATCCACCCGCATACGCCTGAACAGAACGGGTTCGTTGAACGTGTGATTCGAACCATCGGCGAACCGCTGTGTGAGGACGAACTCGACACGTTCACACAGGCCGAGGGGGCCCTCGACGAGATCATCGATTGGTACAACAACCGACGTCTGCACAGCAGCATCGATTACCTCACGCCGGCCTCGGTCCATTACGGGACCGCAGATCGCATACGGGCGGAGCGTCGCGCCAAGCTGGACGCTGCCCGCTATCGGAGGAGAGAAGAAAACCTGAAGATCAGGCAGCGAGCGCTGCCGCTACCCACGACCTGGGAAATCCCCAGCCCCGAGAAAACCGCAAACCAGCCGGTGTCTCATTTCGTCTGACACATTTCATTCTCAGTTCGGAGCCATGCACCAAAGCCCCTCCTCCTTATTCTTACTTCTTAAATATACCCAGTATAAGCTCACGCATCATCCAGAGCATTCCCATTGGACCTTCTTCCAATAGCTTTGCCGGGTCCTTGTCAAAATGTGCTTTACATCCTGACTTACAGAAGTAGTAGGTCTCTCCTTTATACACACTAGTCGCTGCCGCCTTCTCTTTGTCTACTTGCATTCCACACACCGGGTCTTTTGCGGTTTGCTTGTTCATCGTAACACCTCCTTACTTATATGTGACTAACTGTTGCGTTGCGATCCCAGGGACGCGAGCGGTTGCAGGTAGGCTGACATGTCGTGTGGGGTAGTAGGCGTTCCGTTCCCAGCGCGCCCCCTGTGCGGAACGGGTATCGATGGGCGGACCACACGGGTTGGCAGCCGGTCGATCGTCCACCGCCCCGCAACGCGATTCGGGCGGCATGACATTCGAGCGTTGTCTCCGAGCCCGTTCCGTTCCGAGTGCGCCCCTGGTTGGGAACGGCGGAACGGGTGGCAAGGTGAGCTCACTTCCGCTTGGGCGACTCGCCTCATCCCTGCCCCGCAGAATCGCCCTGCCACCCACACACTACCACCATCGCGCCCCCCGTGTCCGCTTCGCTTCCATGGGGAGGGGAGTGGGCGTGGACCAGGGAGCAGGGCATGCTTACCGGCCCGGCGACCTCGTAAACTGCTGCCAACACCGGCATCGCGCACGGGGCCGAGCATCGAGTCCGGCGGGGACCGAAGCGGTGTCGGGAGCGCTTTGTTGGGAGCAGTCGGTGGCAGCGACGGCACGTTTTCGGTCACGGCTCCGAGATTCTAGCCGCTCCTGCCGTCGTGGCACCGGACAAAGTCGTGGGTGGAGGGCTGCGGCCCCGAGGGCTGCGTGCGGTGGGGCGTTCCGGCAGGCCGGAACGGGGCATGCTCGATGTCCGCCGCGTCGCCCTCGAGCGCCGGGGCGGTGCCCACAAACCACTCACCGCGCCTGCCGCCAGCATCCGGTCGAGCACGGCGCCGTCAACGGTGATGGCTAGAAGCACGGCCAGCACCGCGGTCCCGCGCGCCGTCCAGTCCGCGGCCCAGAGCCGTGACGCAGTCCGCAGCGTCATCGTCGGGACTCCGAGCCGAGCCGCGATACGCTCGCGGGCGCTGTCGTCGACCTCCGGATGGACGCCCATGAGACGCCCGGCCACCTCCAGCCGACGCCTTTGAGTACGCCGGGTCCGCGGATCGCCGGACGGGCTGTCCCCGGTGTACTCCTCTCCGCGGGCGGCATCTACGGCAGCACCGAAGAGCGTATCCTCCCACGGGAGCTGCCCCGTCGTGCCGTCCAGCAGCGGCATTCCCCTTGGGCTGTACGGCACTACGGGTGCCCGGCCGTACGGGACGTGCCCTGGCGGATACAGTGTGTAGCGCCCGTGCGGATGCGTTGAGCAGCCCACCACCGCCAGCGGGAATCCTGGCCCGGTCCTGCGAGGGCGGTAGTGATCGACGAAGACCGAGCACATCTTGGTCCCCACGGCGAACGCGCAGCGCATCGGCAGCATCGGGCGAAGGTAGCCGTCCTCGTCGGGCTCGTAGCTCGTCGTCGCGAACGGAACGCGCGCTCGGGTCTTCCGCCCTTCGCTCACCGGCAGCCTCTCGATTTCGTCGGGGGCTCGGTCGCCCGCCTTGCTCGTGTGGCGCGTCCACGGCATCCTGCACACGCCGAACTACACACTTCTACACGTCGAACCAATATTCCACAACCACCCCCGTCCCCCCGGCGCCGCGTGGGGTCACGACATCAGATCTGCAACCAGAACGCCCTCACGATGACACTGGGATCGCAGCGCAAGAGGGGGGGGGCTACCGGCCTCGAAAGCTCGCCTTGGGCCGGCGATGATATCCTCGGGGCAGTCAATCCGATCAACGTACGCGCCTTGGGGGATGATGCCCGACCTGATCTCCAC
>JADFNK010000096.1 GCA_022563405.1 Gemmatimonadota bacterium
CCGCTGCCAAGACCCTGAGTCGCTCGCGCAGCTCACGTGGCTCGACCGAGTGGGGGTGATAACGCGCCACCGATCGCTGCATGCCGATCAGCCTGCAGGCACGACGCTCGCTGAAGCCCCACCGCCCACGTCTACCGCGACGGGCGCATCGAGCTCGAGTTTCGAGGACAGCAACCGAGCTAGGCTAGCTTTAGTTCGTTCGGGCAGCCCTGAGCGACTCGGGGGGCAGTTGGGCAGCTTGCGGTGAGGGCCTACCTACCCCTTGGCTGGATGCCGCGCTTCTCCATCTCGCGTATGGCCACTTCCTCTGAGTCCATGGGGACCACGAACTCAAAGTGGTAGCCGTCTGGATCGTCGAACAACATGGACATGCGTGTGCGGCCGAAGTTGGCGAAGCTGACCGATACGCCGTGTTTGCGGAGCTGCTCAGCCCAGGCATCGAAATCTTGGAGGGCGATGGCGTAGGCGTGATGGTCTGAACCCGGTGATGGGTGCTGCTGATCGCTCTCCAAGAAGAAGTCGATTGTGGTACCGCCGAAGTTGACGCCGGCTGGGAAAGCGCGTTCGAGAGGCTCAGCATCCAACACTTCGTTGTAGAACTGCTGTGTGCGTGCGAGGTCGCTGGTGACGAGGGTCCAGTGGTCCAAGCGTTCCGCTGAGAGGCCCATAACTTCTCCTATAGGCTCTTGTTCTTCACCGCGCCAAACGCACTGGACGGCGCCAACGAGCTTGGTCGGCGGATCGATCCCTTGCTGGCTCGCGCCTATCGTAAGGGTTGGGTGAACAACCGGCCAGGGGGGTCGCACCCGTCGAGACCGACGACGCCGCTACCCGCATCGCATCAAACGCTGAATTTGTTTCTAGCTATTGGGATGGGCTAGGAGCGATGAACTCGACAGACCGCGAAAGCCGGAGGTACCCAGGGCCTGTACGACTCAGCGCCCATCGCTACTTCGCCCCGGCGAAGAAAAGCTCCTCGGGCCGCCAGGCCCGCTTCGTAAGCCCCAGCTCAAACAGGTAGCGACTTACCATCTCCACGCCGCTGTAGTTGCTTTCCAGTCCGTTGCGGTGCGGGAACATGCCGTTGTCCCTGAGGAACTTGACCGGCAGACCCATGTGGTCGTCGGAATCGGCCGCCTCCTTGCAGTAGAGGTCCCACGCTTCGTCATTGCCGTCGACGATTGCTTGTCCGATGCCCGGGTTATCCGCGAGGGCGCGCTCGGAAATGACCTGCACCGTGTTCGGGGGGAAGATACCTGTCAATTCGCGATAGGCCAGCGCCTCGGCGAGGGGGTCGACGAAGAGATGTTCAGTATTCTCGGTGGGCTCGGGGCCTCCCCTACCGAAGAATGCGGCGTCCACGCGCCCCGACTCGAGGTCGTCTGCCGCGCTGCCGCCTTTTTCAATCCGGAAACGCCGCGAGCGCTGGAACTCAACACCGCTCATCGAGTTCGGCTCCTCCTCCACCCAGGTGATCTTCTCGACGGACACGTCGTACTGGTGTATCAGCGCGCCCCGCATCCAGACCGACGGGTTGAAGCCGAACCCCCGGGTGCTCACTCGCTTGCCCTCGAGGTCCTTCGGCTCCCGAATCCCTGCATTCTTGTTCACGCGCGGGCCCGTGTGGGGGAAGAACATGTCCGGAAACACCGGTATCCCAGTTAGCGGCCTGCCCAGGTCCATGGCGACTACCAGGTTGGCGATGGGTACGACCATGACATCGTAGGGGGGGTCGTTCAACGCACTAAGGTACAACAGGCCGGAGCGCTCGGGTATCGCGTCCACGCCCGGAATCTTGACGCGGCCATCTCTCAGGTATGCCGATGCAAATTCATCGTCCGCGACCATGCTGACTGCCACTGCTCACCTCCAGGAATTCGACCTCACCGCCAACCGCGCACGCCATTGTGCGGAGACAGCAGGGGTTGTAGTTGAAATGGTGCAGTTTGTACAGGGTTGCCCTATCCTGCGGTCATCTTGGCTCGAGTCCTACTCGTACCGGGAGCGCTGCTGTCCCAACTGCAGCACCCTGTTGGAGACGGACTTGCTCATCGAGAGCGAGACGTGACGATGGAGACGGGCGGCCCCGATATTCCCGAGCCTTGGGATATTTCGCTAGACCCTGGCACGATGGCGGTGGTCGTTCTCGACCTGACCACCCGCTGTCTCGCAAGCCAACGAGGCTCGGGGGGACGAGCGCGCACGGCTCACGGGGCGGCAGACCGAGCTCACCGGCTGGGTCGCGCAACAGCGGGAGCGCCAGGAGACGGTCAGCTCCCTCCCCACCCGCGTCCGGTCGTTCCTCAAGGACGTCCAGGCGCTCGACACGCGCCGCGCCAAGGCGCTGCTCCAGACGATCCTCTCGGCTGCGCACGTCTACCGTGACGGACGCATCGAGCTCGAGTTCCGGGGCAGCGAACTAGCTAGGTCCGCTGAACACGCGGTTCACCCCGCCTCCGCTGGCGTTCCGAACAAGCTGTCGTCAGTTCGAGCGGTCGCTACCCCGTTTTGCTGGGAGCTCGCAACTGCGCGACAGTACGGCCCGTTCCTGGGGCAAGCCGCCCCCGGCGAACCAGCGAGAGGGCGGCATGGAGATCGTTGCGCTTGGCATCGGCAGCATCGCTGGCACCTTCGTCATCATCTTCGGTGGCAAAGCGCTGATCGACCAGGCGAAGGCGGTCCATAGCTACACTGGCTCACCGTCCGGAGGCGAGCCCGCCGTAGGACCGATGGGCCGTGGCGCAACGGAGAGCCAATGGCGACCAAGAAGATCGACCTGCGATCGGCGTTCCGCTCCATGTCCGGCATTTGATGCGACTGGACCGCTCTGCCGGGTGGGTAACTACAACCATCGGAGGGCAGCGGCGTGTATCATTCCGCAAAGCCATCGGAGGGCAGCGGCGTGTATCATTCCCCAAACGGAGCGAGGGCGAGGAAGATGCCGAAGCACCAAGCCATCACCAGTCTCGTAGCAGCGTTAGCGCTGGTCGGCCTCCTCGCCAGCTGTGGCGCCTCCGACCCAACCCCCACGTCGAGTGCCGCTCCGCCAACGTCGACGCCGACGCCGTTGCCACCCGGCGCGACGCCGGTCCCGACACCGACAACCGACGCGTTCGCGGCCGAGTGGGACGCGCTGATCTCGGCGGCCCAAGCTGAGGGGGAGGTGTTCCTCGCCCTAGGCGGCTCCGCGACCCGCTACGGCCGTGCCGCCTTCGCGGAGTTCACTCGTCAGTTCGGCGTGAGAGTCGTCGCGAGCAGCGGAGGCGGCACCGACAACGCCAACAGGATCCTGGCGGAGCGCACGCGCGGAGTCTTCACGGTCGACATCATCACCTTTAGCGGCGGCTCGCTGGACCGACTTCGGGCGGCTGGCTACCTCAACCCCGTGTCGAACTGGCTCATCCACCCCACGGTCATCGACCGCTCCGAGGGTTGGTACCTTACCGAGGTGATCTGGGGCGAACGGGACAAAAAATACGTGATGGCCGATTCGCTGACCGTCGGTCCCATCGGCGCTATCTGGTACAACACGAACAAAGTCACGCAGGAAGACCTGGACGCGATAAACGATTACACCGACCTGCTGCTGCCCCGGTTCAAAGGGAGGCTAGCGGTGCGGGCGATGAACCTCGAAGGCGGTAAGGGGGTCATCAACAAGATCTGGCTCACCCCGGGGCTCGGCCCCCAGTACCTTGAGGATCTCCATCGCGTCGCCGAGATCAACTTGGTCATCCCCTCCGGGGACGATGAGCTCTCCAACGGCGTCGCCACCGGCAAGTGGGACTTCGGGCTCTTCGGGGCCAGCAGCGCGTTCAGGGCGTTACAGGTCCTCCAGCTACCGGTCCGAGAGCTGACGCGAACGAAGCAGATAGGAGGGCTGTCAACCGAGATAGGAGGCGGGGTCGGGATGCTCAACGACGCGCCGCACCCGAACGCCGCCAAGCTGTTCGCCAACTGGTGGTATACGAAAGAAGGCCAGACGGCGCGGATCGAGGCACGATCGGCCTTCGGCCCGAACAGCAACGTATCTCTGCGGTCCGACGTCACTCAGGGCAGCTTCCCCAACCACCTCTGGGAAGTTGTTCAGCAGATCCCGCAGTGGAGAGCCGACGGAACTCTCGATGACCATCTCCTTGTCTTCGAGGAGAACGACGATTGGTTCGAGCTCAGGGCACAGACCGAGAAGTTCTTCAATGACTTGTATACCGAGCTGGGCTACGACGCGTTCGTGACCTTCTAGGGCGCGGCAGGCCAAGTGCGGCCGCCGCAAGTTGCGCGCTTGAGGCAGAGAGGTTAGTGTTCGGGACGCTGGAATAGTGGGCTCGTGTCATCCCCACAGGTGACGGCCCCGGCGTAGGGAAGTCGGCCGGGTGAAACAACAAGAAGGAGTATGTGATGGCAAGGAACTACCGGTACATCTCCGTTGACGGACATCTGGAGATCCTGCCCGAGCAATGGACGGACTGGGTCGATCCCAAGCACCGGGGGCGCGCGCCGCATTCCTTCGAGATAAACGGCAAGTCCGCGATATTGGTGGAGAACGGCCCGCTGTATATGCGCAATGACCACAACGCCGGCACGCCGCCGGAGGCGTGGTCGCTCGACGACCAGGTGAACATCGGCGAGATGCCGGGGGCGGGGCCGCCGGAGCAGCGGCTCCTCGAGCAGGACAAGGACGGGATCGATGCGGAGGTCCTGTTCCCTGGGTCGTCCATGCGGCTAGTGAACAATATCCCCGACGATGACGCGTACCTGGCGATCATCTACGGGTATAACGAGTTCCTTGCCAAGCAGTACTGTGCCGTCGACCCCGACCGGCTCATCGGCTTGGGCCTGATCGCACGGCGAGGTGTTGACAATGCCCTCGCGGAGCTGGAGCACTCGGCCAAGCTGGGTCTGAAGGGTGTCGTCTTGTCCGCTTACCCCAGCGGGAAGGACCGACTGTCGGCAGACGACGACCGGTTCTGGGACGCGGCCGCTGATATGGACATCACCGTCACCGTGCACGGTGGGCTTCCGACCGGGCGGGGTGGCGAGTATCTGCCATCCCGGCTCACGATCCCCATCGGGAGGAGGTCGGTCGCGGTGACCGCGCTGGCGCTGGCGATCGAGGGTGTATTCGACCGCTTTCCGAAACTGAAGATATTCTTCGGAGAGACCGATATCGGCTGGCTCCCCTTCTTCATGGATCAGGTGGATATCTTCTATCGGAAGGGGTACCACTTCCAATACCTGAAGCACATGGGCATCAAGGAGCTGGACCGCCTGCCGACGGACATCATCAGGGAGCACACGTATTACGGGTTCATGGAGGACCGGTTGGGCCTGGAGATGCTCAAGCAATACGGTCACATGGGTCTCGACCACGTGATGTGGGAGAGTGATTTCCCCCACAAGCCCACGTCCTGGCCGCATTCGATGGATCAGATCCAGCGCGTCTTCGCCGGCTTCTCGGAGGCGGAAAAGTACGACATGGTGGTCGGGAACGCGGTGAAGCTCTTCCGCCTCGATGCGGCCGAGCCCAGCGACAAGGAAGCCCAACCCAGCGCTAGCTAGCGCGAGTATCAGGGGTACGCGGAACCGGGTTTCCACAGGGCCAGAGCGTCGACGGTCACACCGAGGCGCCCTGGCCCTGTGATGCTCCGGCAGTGCGATGCCCGAGGAGTGCGTAGACCATGACGACATCCTTGAATCCGAACCTCGTGGGCGACCATCAGCCGGAGCCGCAGGACGTCAGCATTCCCGCCGATGGGGCGGAGCTGAAGGCCTATCTGTCGCGCCCCGCCGGTCTGAGCACGGCGCCCGGCATCGTCGTGATACACGAGAATAAAGGGCTCATGCCTTATGTGCGGGACGTAGCCGAAGGCCTGGCCAGCTCGGGCTACATCGCCGTCGCGCCGGACCTTCTGAGCCGCGAAGGGGGCACCGACAGCTTCAGCGACCCCGAGAACGAGATTCCTCCCGTGCTCCGAGAGATCCCGCAGGAGCGGCACATCAGCGACGTGCAGGCGGTGATCGATTGGCTCAAGGACCAGCCTGGGGTTAGCGGGCTGGGCATCATCGGCTTCTGTTTTGGTGGGGGAATCGCGTGGCGACTGGCGACCTCTTGCTCGGACCTGAAAGCGGCCGTGCCTTTCTACGGCGCCAACCCCCCGCTGGAGGACGTGCCCAGCATCAATGCGGCCGTGTACGCCGTCTACGGCGCGCTCGACGAGCGGATCAACCCCGGCATCGAAGCCATCACCGAGGCGATGAAGACCGCGGGCAAGGCCTTCGACTCGAAGGTCTACCCGTACGCGGTGCACGCGTTCCACAATCACACCAATCGGGCGATCTACAACGCCGCCGCCGCTAGGATGGCGTGGTCCGATGCGCTGAAATGGCTGGACGCGCATCTGAAGGCATAGGCGAAGCCCCCCGCGGCGGTGTCGCCCATCCGAACGTCGAAGAGCCCGTCCCGGACGTGGATTTGTCCAGCATCTAGGTCGCGGGCGGCGGCCCAGGGGCATTGACGACGATGAAGACGTTTCCGTGGGCCGCGGGGTCCGGGTGTGCGGAGCAGTAGAGCAGGTAGGTGCCGAGCTCGGTGGGGGAGATGGTGAAACCAGGGCTCGCATCTTCACCGGGCCCGATCGCTACGTTGATCCCCAGCGCGTCGATGGTGACGAAGTGCGTCTCGGTATTGCTGCTGCTGCCCGTCAGGCCATCGGGGAACTCGACGGTGTCGCCCAGGGCTATGGTGATCGTGATGTCGCCGACCTCGTCGGTCCGGACGCGTAGGCCCGCGTCGTAGCCCCAGGCGGCCGTGTCGCCCATGCGGACCTCGAAGACCGTATCCCGGACTCGGATCTCGTCCAGCGTCTAGACAGCAGGCGCAGCCGGCGGCGTGACGACGATGAAGAAGTTGCCGCCGTGGCTGTCGGGGTGTGCGGAGCAGTAGAGCAGGTAGGTACCGACCTCGGTCGGTGTGATCTTGAATCCGAGGGCCGTTTCTCTGTTGCCGATCGCGACCTCGATGTCGATCCCCAGCGCGTCGATGGTGACGAAGTGCGTCTCGGTATTGCTGCTGCTGCCCGAGAAGCCATCGGGGAACTCGATGGTGTCGCCCACGGCAATGGTGACGGTGATGTCGTTGACATCCCGCGTTCCCGTGTCACCGTCGTCGGTGCGGACGCGTAGGCCCGCGTCGTAGCCCCAGAAGGTCGTGTCGCCCATCCGGAGCTCATGGACGGTGTCCCGGACCCGAATCTCGTCCAGCGTGTACACGAGGGGCTGGGTGCCCATCGGGATTTCGGCTTCGCCGACGAGGACCCACGCGGTCCCGTGGTCGTCACCGTGCGAGTCGCCGACCGCGTAGGCGCCCTCGTCGAAGAAGTCGAACTTCCACGGAGTGATGCTGCCGCCGGCCTCCGATTCATCCAGCGGGAAGCTGACCCCAAGATCCTTGATCGTGAAGCTATGTGGCTCCGAGCTTCGACTGCTGCTCTGCTCGATCTCGCCCACGACTAAGAGATCGCCCACATCGAGCCTGATGACCCACCCGTCTTCTTCGTTGGACTTGATGCGCGCGTTGGCCTCGTAGCCGAATCTCGGCTCGGGGCCGACCCGGAGCTCGATCAGGCCATCCTCGTACCGAATCGCTTCAATCTCGATGACGCCCTCTCGAGCGCGCGGCGTGGCCGTGGGCTCTTGAGGAGCCGTGGTCGGCGTCGCCGTGGGATCGGGGGCCGTCGTCGGCGTGGCCGCGGGGTCCGGGGGCGCCATGGTCGGCGTGGCCGTGGGGTCATCTCCGCAGGCCGCGGCCAGCACTAGGAGCACCGCGGACAGCACGAGCAAACTCAGTCGCTTTATAGACAGCATCCGATGACCTCCAGCAAGGAATCGAGGAGTCGTGAGCGGGGCGAGAACCTACCGATTGGTTGGCGGGCACGCCCGCGAGAACCGTGCGCGAGTCTATTGAAACGCTGATGGTTGGGCAAGCCGAGGCTTGTGGGCGTACGCCGCATCAGGATGTGCAAGGCGCTCGCCATCAGGTGATGACCGTCTTGGCAGGCGCGTCTCGGATGCCGAACTTGCGCGCGACCCGATCGTGCCGGATGCCCATCTTGAGCGCGTAGAAACGGCCGACCAGCGCGAGGAGCAGCGTGTAGACCATGATGACCAGGCTGATGATGCCGGCGTTCTCGGTCCGGCCGAGGTCCGCGGACGCCCACTCGAGCCCGAGTATCGACAGGGTGATCGTGTCCCGTGAGGCGAGGAGGATGATGCTCGACGTTGTCCCGGCGGCGGCGATGAAGTTGAGCATGCCGATGAGGACCAGGGTCGGCATGAGCAGCGGGAGGACGATGGTGAAGTAGGTCCTGAACCAGCCGGCGCCCGCCACCCGCGCCGCCTCCTCCACGTCACCGCCAAGCTGGATCATGACGCCCTTGAAGATGTTGGTCCCGGTGGTGTTGCCGGAGATGAGCACGACCAGGATCAGTGCCCATATCGAGCCGTACATCCAACGAAGTCCAGGAATCGTCAGGAACATGAGCAGCAGGCCCAGCCCGGAAATGACGCCTGGGAACACGGCGGACACCCAGATCGTACCGTCGAGGAAGCGCCGGAACCGCCAGCGGGTCCGCACGAGAAGGTAGGCGATGATCGAGAAGAGCACCGGGCTCCCGATCCCGGCGGCGAAGGCGAGGATGGTGGTGGTCCTCAGCCCGCGCATGAATAGCGAGTCGGTGAATACCTCCACCCAGTGAGACGTGGTCCACGTGGGCACCGCGTTGAAGAAGCCCACCTTGGACATGAAGCTACCGATGATGATGACGACGAAGGGGAGTGCCGTGAACATCGCCAGGAGGAAGAGGATGAAGCCAAGGAACACCCACCGCCACTTCCCGATGTCGATCAGCCCGGGCCTGAAGGTGCCGGTGATGGTCGTGTACTGCCGGCGGTGGACGATCCAGCGCTGCATCGGGAAGATGACCCCGATGATGAGCATGGTGATGCTGGCCAACACGATCGCGCTGCCGTACTGAGGGATAAACTGGGAGGTCTGACTGAAGATCAGCGTGGAGTAGACGAAGAACCCCCAGGGAGCGCCTAGTATCCATTCAGTCTCGAACCCACTGAAGATTCGGAGCAGCTGGAGCGCCAGCACCAAGACCACGGGGCCAATCATCACCGGCAGGGTGACCCTGAAGATGGCGCCCATCTTGGATGCCCCGGCGATGCGGGCCGCCTCCTCCAAGGCCTGGTCCATGTTCCGGAAGGCAGGTGTCAGCAGGATCACGAAGTAGGACACGCTATCCGACTGGAGCTTGGTCCAGACGATACCCCAGAAGCTGTAGATGTTGAAGGGCCCCTGATCGATGAAGGGCAGCGCCACGAGCGCCTTGTTGATCATCCCCACATCCGGGTCCAACAGCATGATCCACCCGATGGTGTTTGCGAGCGCGGGGAACACGTAGGAGATCCAGAAGAGGTACTCAAGCCCGTGGGTGAACGGGATTCGCGTACGCGCCAGGATGAGCGCGATCGCGATCCCCAAGGGGAAGCTGACGATGAAGTTGAAGAACCACAGGATGAAGGTGTTCCAAAGGGATCGCAGGATACGCGGATCGTCGAACGATGAGGTCCAATTTTCGAGCCCCCAAACGATCGGAGGGACCAAGAAATCGTCAGCGGTGTTGAAGCTCAGGACCAGCATCAGGACGACCGGAAACAGCAGGTAGAACCCGAGCACGGCGATGACGGCGACCATGACGAACGTGCCGGTCTCGGACCGCATGCGAACGGCCAACCGTCCCGCAAGAGTCTGTGGTGCTATCGATTGGGCCACGCCTTGCTCCGGGTGCCGCTGCAGCTTGGTAGGTCACGAACGCGTCGCAGCCCAGCTCGAGATGAAGGTCGTTGAAGAACTTCTCTGTTTCGTCCCGTATCCGGAACCACTCCTGATCCTCCTCAAAGACGACGAGAGGATACCACTATCACTTCAACCTGGGGTCTCTTTCGTGGCCAAGTTGAGCGGCCGCGATCCGTTCGACCCCACGAACCGCTACGAGTTCACGTCGATCGCAATCGGGGGTCGACGGTCTTCCGATCCTCGCTTACGCAGACGACCCAACGAAGTCGGTCCACGTTGCGCATTGCGCCGACGCCGCATGCGCCACGACCAGCTTGGCCATCACGGTGGACGGCAACCTCAGCGTCCCGATAATCAGCATTGCGGTGATGTCGGACGGCCTGCCGGTTGTCTCCTACACGGCCAACCCGACGGGGAGATCGGGCGAGACCAAGATCGTCATCCTTCGCTGCGAAACGACCGCCTGCCGCCGCTAGCTCCCAGGCTGGGCCGCCTGGTCCATTAGCTACAGCTAGTTCGGAGACGGCCCAGAAGGACCGCGCGGGCGCTCTCGACCCTTGATCCGAGGACATAGCTAGTTTGGCTGCGTGCTGGGCCTTCCATGCGCTCAACACCGAATGTGATCAGCAGCCCCCCTCGCCCCGCGCGCACCGACCGACGGGTCGTGTCAACCAGGGCGAAGACGTGGCGTCCTTGTACGGTCACCGTGCAGCCGACATCCGGTCAACGTAGGGCCGTCGAGGGGTCTGCGAGCACGAATACCCCGAAAACGCAACCTGGACGCCTACGACCCATAAAGCGCATGAGCGCCAGTGTGAAAGGGCCTTTACACATGCGGATTTACCGGGTATCACGAGGGCGCAACTCAAACCCCCCACCTGCTGGCGGCCGAAGATGCTGTATGCGTGATTCATCAGACTCAGGCTGGTGTTCCCCTACGAGATGTCGTCAAGCGATCCACATTAGTGAGGCCGGACGGGCACCAGCCTGAAATGCCGCGGACGGTGAGGTGCCAAGGATGGTAACCGGAGGGTCCACTTGGCGTCCGGGGGTCGTGAGGAGAGCGCTCCTCATGAACGAGCTGTCCATGACCTATGCCATGGGCAAGCGTCCCACGGGCGTTGCGGTCCGCGCCGTTGGACAGGCCCCCTCCAACAAGGGCCACGGCCCTGCCATGGCTGATCGTTCGTTGTCGCCACACGATGCGGAGCTGCTCGAGCGAGCGATCGCCCCTGCCTGGCTGCTCAAGAAGGCCTACCCGAGATTCGAGGCATTTCATCAAGCTGTCAGTGGCGTGGGGAGCAGCTACGAGGCGACCTGCCGCCGAATGGTAGCGCTGGCCAAGGACCCTGACGAGGCGCTCCGCCTCACCACACTGCAGGGCGCAGAACCGGGCCACGCCGACGTCGCCTGGATCGACGAGTTCACCTTTGCTTTGGGCCAGGTGCTCGCCACTTGGGGTCTCGTTGGGCCCAATGCGGTAGGTCCGCTCCTTGCGCCGTTCGGCGTGGCGCTCTCCCGCGGCGTTGCAGAAACACCACCCGCCAACATGGCGCGCGGAGTCGTCCGGCTCAGCGTCGTTCCCGGACTTGCTGGCGGTGCGTTGCTCGCTGGGCTCGCGTACGGGCACTGGCCCGAGTCGGAACGCCAGTCCGCGTCAAGGATAGGAGCGCTTGGCCTCCAAGTCGTCCGCAGCGGCTCGGGAAGGATCGCGCAGTCGCAGATTATCGATGCTCAGGTGTGGGTGCTGAAGTTCATTGGCGAAGCTTCGTTGTCCGACCTCGAAGCTTGGCAACGTCGACCCTACCAGCAGATCCAGCGCCTGCTTCAAGCCACTGATCTCGCCCTCGGCTTGACTAGACAACAGCAGCGCGAGCGCTCGCCGCGCCTCCCCGAGTTTCGCTCCTCGCATCCGACTATCTGAGTTCTCCTCGAGTTTTTTACTGTAAGCCCACATCCGTGGCACGCTCTACGGCACAGCCGCAGGAGGTGTCACGTGGTGCACGAAAAAAGAGCGGTGGGCAGGCGACTAGCCGAGTCTCAGCACAAGCCGCGCGTTCATCCGTCCCCACGTCCCCCGGGCCACCACTACGCCGTCTCGGTGCGGGGATCGATCCCAGGTGACCTCAACGATCGAATCGCTGGGGCACACGCCGCGGCCATCAGCGCCGGGCGGTCTACAGCTGCCAGCAGACCAAGCGCGGAGCCCATTCGACGGACCCGCTAGGGAGGAACGGCCATGTCCTTCGCACGAGACCTACGACAGTTGAACAAAAAGGCTCGATGCTCGGTCGGCGAGCTTGCCCGCGCTGCAGGTGTCGACGAGAAACACGTCAGGAAGCTCAAGGCCGGCAGCGCCAAGAATCCCGGAAGGGACACCGTAATCCGCCTAGGCCAAGGTCTCCTCGACCTTTCGGGTGACATCACTCGCGATGACGTGGATCGACTCCTGAAATCGGCCGGCAAAGGCCCGCTACGGTGGGAACGAATCCGGATTCTCTCCGCTTGACCTGAGCCCGCTCGCTCG
>JADFNK010000097.1 GCA_022563405.1 Gemmatimonadota bacterium
GAAAGGTCAGCTCACGCACCGTCGGGGATGGGGAGCAGCGGCGACTACCACTTCGCGATGTAGCTCTGGGTCTGTGCGAATCAGGATCTTGCCCGAGTATGGCTTCTCCGGCTCCTTGCCTTCTTCTTCGCAAACCTCAAGGTATCCATCTACAGCACGATGGAATGACGCCTCCAGTTCTTCGAAGTTCGAACCCTCGAAGCCGATCACGTCCCGCAACCCGATCACCTTACCGTAGAGCATCTTTTCTTCCGTATCAATTTCCGCGATCCCCGCATAGCCTTTGTAGTTCATTCTCCAATCCAGTCTCGTGACGTCACCACCCTGAGAGAGCGAGCGTCCAATGATACATAGGCTCAAGACAACAAGCGTGCTGGCATTTCTGTTCGTGCCACTAGTCATCGAAGCACAAGTTGGCGGAAGTCTCGTACAATTTCCTCCGCTGGATATCACTCTGGAGATTTCCGAAACCACAGACGGCAGACCTGTGATTTCAGTGGACACGATCGAATTGATCACAGGCGAGTACTATCGTCTCAACGTGACCAGTAGCGGAGAGACAGACTGGCGGTTGGAAATGCCGGATCTCTTGCAAAACTCTCACCTGCGATTGGTCACCGTAAACGACGGCATAGAAATACATCTGCAAGGCATGGTGTTTCGTGCGATCGAATTCGATGAGCCTGGAAAGATATCATTGAGTTTCACTCCGATCAGACCGGGGACTTACGCTTTTACGATCGGGAGGAATCCCATTGCCCAGGGATTGTCTCGCGGGCAAGCCGGCGTTCAGGAAGCCGATCGGCGTGCCGAAGGGCGGTTTGTTGTGAGATGACGAGGGTGGCTCATATACTGGCTTCTACTGGCTTCCGGGTTAAGATAGGCGGTGGTAGCAGGTTTGCTTTCGACGCGTCCGTTCCCGGCCGGGTGTCGCGGCATGAAGCGTGAGGGGCTATGGATATGAAGATGTTCAAAACGGTGCGGAGTCTTGCGTGCCTGGCGGCGATCGTCTTGGCGACTCAGCTCCAACCCCTCACCGCCCAGATTCCGGGCAATGAAGTACGGGGGCCACTGGAGCCCCATCCGGTGGCCGACGAGGCGATCGCCCGGATCAAGTCGCCGTATTGACCCGGTCAAATGCTGCAGGTCTGCAGCTCGTACAGCGGCGCGGCGCTCCGGGACAGTATGCAGGCGATGGCCCGCGAGGGCTGGACGACCGACGAGCTCGTCGATTGGGTGCTCGCCAATCACGGTGAGCAGTACCTCGCCTACCCTGATGCGTCCGGAATCGGGCTGCTGGCCTGGATCGGTCCGCCGACCGCCATCTTTCTGGGGATCCTCGTCGTCGTGGGCACGTTGCGATACATGCGTCGGGGCGCCCCGCCATTGGAAACCGCGAACGCCGAGTTGTCCGAAGAGGAAGAGGCTCGCCTTCGGGAGGCCCTGAGGGACATGGATTCGGCAGAAGAGCCGGTCTTCTAGCCAGCACTACGAGCGAGCACATCGGTAGTCGTTTCCGGCATTCGTTGACCCATGGGGACGCCGCCCTAACTTCCGTCATGCCCGCTGACACCCATGGTGGCGCCCGCGTCGGCGTGGAAGTTCCTTCCATGCTCGACTTGGTCCACCTGAGCCACCGACCGCTGTTCCCCCCCGGTGGTGTCGATATTTGCCGTCAGATTGCCCTTCTCACGGGCATGAAGAAGGGCGATGAGGTCCTTGTTGTTCCGTCGGGATTAGCGGTCACACTCGAGCATTTCGCACGCGAGTACCATGTGGTGGGCTCGGGGGTCGAAGACGATCCCATCCTGCTGGCGCGCGCCGAGGAGCGGCTGCGAGTGATTGGGATGCTCGAACGGGTGCATGTCCAGGCGGGAGAGATGGACGGGTTACCATTTCGGGATGGTATTTTCGACGTCGTGATTGCCGAACTCGGGCTCACATCGCGCGTTTCCGCGGAAAGTGCGGTCGCTGAAATGGTGAGGGTCGCGAAGCCCGGTGCGAGTGTCGTTCTCGTCCAGGCCGTTTGGAAGGCGCCCGTAGACCCGGTCCGTCGCGAAATTCTTTCGCAGCATCTCGGCTGCCGCCCGCTCATGGTGGTCGAGTGGAAGAGGCTTTTGAGGGACGCGGGTGTGGAGGGTTTGCACACGGAGGATTGGTCCGACGAGGAAACCGCTTTTCGGCCCCAGATCACGAAGCCGTTTCCCGACTTCAGCGAGCTGTTCACGTTCAGGGAGAAGCTGGGGATCCTGCACCGAGCTCGGCAGCGCTGGGGCTGGGTCGCCGTCGGGACTGCCTTGGCACGGGTGCGGGAGGTGCACAAGCTTCTGACCCAGGAGCGGGTGCTCGGACTCGATCTCGTGATGGGCCTCAAGCGTGTGGAGACGGGCGTGGAGGGTACGCCTGCCCAGCCTTCGGGGGACGTCGAGGCGCCCGCGGAGGATGCTCGGGCGGAGGAGGGGGAGCAGGTGAGCGGCCTACCGCTTTTCGGAGACGGAGGCGAAGACCCAAAATGAGCGTCACGACCATGAGTGATGCTGACCAAGTCGCCCGAGTGCAGGCCGCGCTCCGGGAGGCGGAGTTGGAGGGTTGGTTGTTCTTCGACTTCCGGGGCCAGAACCCGATCGCGACGGCCATGCTCGGGTTGGGCTGGACGTCACGCCGGTCCTTCACGCTCATCCCCGCCGAAGGGGACCCCGTCACGCTGATTCATGCCATCGAGCACTCCTCATGGCGGCACTGGCCGTGGGAGATCATCGACTACGCGGGGTGGCGCGAGATGGAGAGCCGGCTCCGGGAGTTGATCGGTGACCGGACCCGGCTGGCGATGGAGATCTCTCCCCGTTCGAGTGTCCCGACTTTGGACCGGGTGCCGTCCGGCGTCCTGGAGTTGCTCCGGGAGGTGGGGGTGGACCCCGTCAGTTCTGGCGATCTGGTTTCTACGTTCCATTCGGTCTGGTCCGAGGAGCAGCTGGAGGCGCATCGGGTTTCGGCGGAGACCGCACGAGCCGTGGCCATGGACGCGTTCACGCGGGCGGCGGAGCACGCCCGGATTTCCAAGCCGCTGCTCGAGGGCCAACTGGGCGGATGGATCCGTGAGGAACTGGCGGCCCGAGGTATGCCGGTGGACGCGGACGCGCACGTCGCCATCGGACCGAACGCCGCCGACCCGCATTACGACCCCCGGGACGCCGGCGACGCGATCGCGGTGGGGGACGTCCTGTTGATCGATCTCTGGGGAAAACCGACCGAGGAGGGGGTGTTCGCCGACCAGACTTGGATGGGCATCCTCTCCGACGCCGTTCCGGACCGGCTCCAGACGATCTGGGAGGCGGTTCGAGGGGCGCGTGAGGCCGGCATCGATTTCCTGGGCGCGTGTCACGACGAGGGCCGGGCGGTACGCGGTTACGAGGTGGACGACGTGTGCCGGGGGTTTATTGAGGACCGGGACTTCGGTGAGTTCTTCGTGCATCGTACCGGCCACTCCATGGACGTCGAGCTTCATGGCAGCGGGCCGAACCTGGACAACCTCGAGACCCGAGATGACCGCCTGCTCGTTCACGGCGTGGGGTTTTCGGTCGAGCCGGGCATCTACATTCCGGGCGACGTGGGTGTCCGCAGTGAGATCAACGTGTATTGGGGGGCGGGTGGTCCGGAGGTCACTCCGCGGGAGCGGCAGGATGAGATTCTGGTCCTCCTGGGCGACTAGGATAATGCCTGCTGAATGAGCGGCTCTCGCTCCTACGTTCGTGTCGCGCTGCCGCTTCCGCTGGATCAGACCTTTACGTATGCCGTGGAGGGCGGTCCCCTCCCATCCGGGACCCGGGTTCTCGTTCCATTCCAACGACAGGAGCGTATTGGTTTCGTCGTCGGCCAGGGGGGAGAGGAGGGTCTAAAACGCATAAGGACCGTGCTCTCCGTGATGGACGCCGAGCCTTCGGTGACCGAGCCCCAGATGCGGCTGGCTCGCTGGATGGCCGACTACTACATCACCTCTCTGGGCATTGCGCTCAAGATGATGCTCCCGTCGGTGCTCAGTGACTCTTCCCGTGATGTGGTCACCCTCCACAATGGGCCACGAGGTGAGTTGTCGCCGAGAGAGTCCCGCCTGGTCGAAGCGCTCGCCTCCGGAACGGAGCAGTCGGTCCGGGCGCTCAAGCGTGGCCTGCGGATGGGCTCCATCTGGCCGGAGCTGCGCAAGCTCGCCGCCGCGGGGGTCGTGAGTGTCGAGACGCTCCCGCCACAAAAGCCACCCGTGAAGACCGAGCGGGTCGTGCGCATCGCGCGCTGGATCGACGATATCGAGGAGTTGAACGTGTTGGTGGGCCGTGCCCGGCGACAGGCGGACGCCTACCAGGCGCTGGCTGGGTCCGGAGGAACGGTGGAGCTCGCGCACCTGACGCGCCAGGCCGGCTTCAGTCGCGGTGTCATCCGTGGACTGGAAGAGAAGGGGTTGGCCGTGGTGGAGGACCGCGAGGTGGAGCGTGATCCCTTCGCTGACATTCCCACCGCTGAAGACCAGAGCCACACGCCGACGGACCGGCAAGAGGAAGTCATCCGCACGCTGACTTCCGCGTTCGATGCGGGCCCGAGAGAGCCCTTTCTCCTGCACGGTGTGACGGGGTCGGGCAAGACCTTGATCTACATCGAGGTTCTGAGTCACGTGCTGTCTCAGGGTCGGGGCGCGATCGTGCTCGTACCCGAAATTTCTCTGACTCCTCAGACGGTGGCCCGCTTCCGAGCACGCTTCGGCGATCAGGTGGCGGTTCTCCACTCCGCTCTATCCGTGGGGGAGCGGTTCGACGCCTGGAGGCAGCTTCGTTCGGGCCGTCGCCGGATCGCGGTGGGGGCCCGTTCCGCACTTTTCGCTCCCGTCTCCGATCTAGGCGTGATCGTCGTGGATGAGGAGCACGACGGGAGCTACAAACAGAGCGAAGCTCCCCGATACCAAGCGCGAGACATGGCGGTCGTTCGGAGCGCCCAGGAAGGAGCGCTGTGTGTTCTCGGGAGCGCCACACCGGCGCTTGAAAGCTGGCACAACGTGGAGCGGGGCAAATTCCGGCTCGTGTCGCTCCCGGACCGAGTCGGCGGAGGGGTGTTGCCACCGGTTCGGGTGATCGACTTGCGGGAAGCGCGGAAGCGGAAGAAGAGCAAAGAGCAAAGTGACGCCCGGAGCGAGGCGGGTTTGGTGCTCACTGCTCCGCTTGTCGAGGCCATCCACGACCGCCTCGACCGTGGAGAACAAACGATTCTACTGCTGAACCGGAGAGGGTACTCCGCCTTCGTGCAGTGCCGCGAATGTGGTGACGTCGGGATCTGTCCGGCCTGCTCGATCTCGTTGACTTATCACCGGGGGAAGAGTCGCATGGTCTGCCACCACTGCCGCCACGAAGAGCCGGCACCGAAGCGCTGCCCACGATGCGGGTCGACGGATCTGTCGTTCCGCGGCCTTGGGACGGAACAGGTCGAGCGGGTCGTCGCGGAGACCTTCCCCCAGGCTCGCTTGGCGCGTATGGACGTGGACACCACTTCCGGGAAATGGTCGCATCACGAAATCCTTGGCCGGGTCGAGCGCCGCGAAGTCGACATCCTGCTCGGCACCCAGATGATCGCCAAGGGCCTCGATTTCCCGGGTGTGACGTTGGTGGGTGTCGTGAACGCGGACGTGGGAATGCACTTGCCCGACTTTCGCGCCACGGAGCGAACGTTTCAACTGCTGAGCCAGGTCGCCGGTCGAGCAGGAAGGGGAAAACTGGGAGGCGAGGTGCTGATTCAAACCGCACTTCCCGAGCACTATGCGATCCAAGCCGCGCTGACGCACGACTACGTGGCTTTTGCCACTCGGGAGTTGGAGGAGCGCAGGCACCCGGCGTATCCACCCATGGTTCGGCTCATCAACGTGGTCGTGAGCAGCCCCGTAGCCGAAGACGCCGCGGGCAACGCCGAAGCCGCGGCACGGTGGCTGCGCGCTCACGTGATCTCCGGAACTCCGGTCGATCTGACCGGCCCGGCCCCGTCACCGATCGAACGCCTTCATGGCCGGTGGCGCTGGCACTTTCTTCTTCGGAGCGTGTCGGTCAAGGCGCTCGGGACCAGCGCGAAGCGACTTCAGGCGGAGTTTCGGACGCGCGGTACGGACGTAAGGATCGCGATCGACCGTGACCCGAGCGCGCTCCTGTAGCCGGGCCCCGTGGAGCCTCGGTAGATTTGAGGCGTACAAGACACTAAGCGACTCTTGCCTGGGGCTCTTACGTTCCTGGTTCGAGAAGGGGCTCGAGGGCTCCAGAAGGTATTATCGCGCGGGGAGAGTGTTCGAATAATGGGCTGTCTGGCCTTGAATGCGTCTTTCGAGCCGTTGACCATAATTCCGGCTCGTCGTGCCATTCGTCTGGTTCTCGACCAAAAGGCCGAGATTCTCGAAGTGGACGCGGGGCGGGCCTTCCGCTCTCCGCGGACCGAGTTACCGTTTCCGACGGTGATTCGGCTGGTGCGCTTCGTCCACGTACCGCGTCGCTTCCGCCGCCAGGTCACGAACACTTTCCTGTTCGCCAGAGACGAGTACACCTGCCAGTACTGTGGCCGTCATCGTGGGCAACTCAAGGGCCGGCAGTTCCTGACGCGCGACCATATCGTCCCGCTGTCCCGGGGGGGAGACAACTCTTGGCAAAACCTGGTTGCCTCGTGTTCGCCGTGTAACAACCGGAAGGGGGATCGTCTGCCTAAGGAGGCCGGCATGAGGCTCCTGACCCAACCACGAGAGCCGAACTACGTCCGGTTGGTGTGGACGGTGCGAAGGGTTACGCCGACCCAAGGGCGTTACATCAAGATGTTCTACGGAGAAGACGTGTTGTCGACGTTACAGGCTGGGCTGGGGAATCTCGAAGTCTGACTCGGGGCTACTCGTCGATCCAGGCGTAGGGGCGCTCGTAGAATTGGCCGGAGCCACGAACCGATCCGGTTTGGGTGAATTCCTTCCATAGGATGATCCACCCACGGTTCTCGTCGTGGAGCACCTTGTAGGTGAAACCGGGCATGTCCCTGCGTTCGGCGAGGAAGCGGGCCAGCGTGGCCGGTAGGTTGGTGACGCCCTCGATCTCGGGCTGCTCGAAGTCCTCCATGACCTCATCGCGGATTTGCGCCTCACTCAGCTTCAACGCGAGAATCGCCTGCTCGACCGCGGTGGTGATTTCGGACAAGGCGTTATCAGGGTTCGCCCCAGTCCGACGCCGAATCGCCGCGATGATCTCCAGGGTGCCCGGCGCGATCAGATGCTCACGAATCTCCTTGAGCTGACCCAGCACGCGCGTGTGTAAATGAAGCAGCTGGGCGTACTCTCGCTTCGCCCCACTCGTATTTATGGTGCCTTCGGTCATGCCTGTTGTGTTGTTGTCGATTGGCTGGTGAGCTTCATACGTCCCTATGCTAACCTAAACCGGGTAGGGTCCCCCGGCCAACAACGAAAATCACCGACGAACATCGGCGAATGCGGTGCCGGCTATGGCGAGCATGAAGGATGCTCGCCATTTTCCTCGTCCGCCGACCAGGACAAGTCTACGGTCCAGGACGAGCGTGCTGACAAGGACGAGGAACAGGGACGAGTACACGGACAGGGACGAGTACACGGACAGGGACGGGCCACGGATCAGGACGAGCGCATGGACCAGGACGACCGCACGGACCAAGACGAACACCAGAAGGACGTAGCCGGCAAGCGCAAGCCGATCCCAATCCGGGAAATCGTGGGGGAACCTGGGCCGCGCCCCGCCGCGGATTCCGAAGGTGATCTGGCTACGTCGCGGGCTCCGAGTCCCCGTGGTCAACGTGAGCGCCCCGAAGGACCTCGCCGCAAGGACGCAGCACGCCAGCACGAGGGTAGCCGAGAGCGCCGACCTGACCGAAAGGGCGCCGCGGCGGGCCGAGAAGAAGTTCAGAGGCCGTCGCTGGAGCGCACCGCCCTCGAGGATCTGCCGTTTCGGACTTTCGAACACGACGGGCGTGAGTGGATCGTGCGTCTTTGTGGCCAGGCTTCCACGGGGTCAGCGATGGATCCGGGGGCGCCTTTGATGCACCTGGTTTTCTACTCGGCCGCCGATCCTGATGTGGCCTGCGGGGACATACTCGAAACCGGGAGATCTCTGGATGGACTTTCGGAGTTCCGATTGCCCGAACTCCTCGCCGATGCAAGATTGGCCCCGTCGGTTAACGCTTCGAGCAGATGAAGCGTCTTAGTGGTAGGACGACGTAGCGGATAGAGAGGGGTCTACGACGAGTGAGCGAACAGCGACTCTCCGGTCCTCGAGTGATCCGGTTACTGGGCCTTGGAGGCTTCGAGTGGAAGGCGCGCTCAACACGGTGGACGGTAGCGGTGTCTCATGAATGAAATGGCGAGTGCAACGGACGCGTATTTGGTCCGGAAGGCGCAGGCTGGTGATAGCCAGGCCTTTGGCGTTCTCGTAAGCCGATACATGCGTGCGGCCTACGCCGTCAGCCTTTCGGTTACGAGTCGCCATGACGATGCCGAGGACGCTGCGCAGGACGCGTTCGTGGTCGCTCTCGCTCGACTCGATGATTGCAGGAATCCGGACCGATTCGCCGGTTGGCTTTTGACGATTGTACGAAATCGCGCTCGCAACTTGGTGCGTCGCGAGGTTCTGCGGGATACGGATGTCTTACCCGAGACGGCCGCATCGCGTGGCAGGACACCGGAAAAGGAGGCGGAGCACGCGGAGCTCAAGGAGCGACTGGAAAAGGCGCTTCAGCGGCTTCCGGAAATTCAGCGAGAGATAGTGCTCCTTCACGATCTGGAGGGTTGGAGGCATCGAGAGATTGCGGACCGCCTTGGAATCCCCTCGGGGACCGTGCGATCGCATCTCCACTTTGCGAGAAAGTTTTTGAGGCGGGATGCGGATCTGGCGCAGGTAGCGGCCGAGCACGGACCGACCGCCGATGCGCTGGACGTGACGGATATAGGGACGGATATGGGGCATGTGACGGTCGGGGGTGACTCACGGGGCCTGAAGACGAAAGTAAGGTGAAGCCTGGTGAAGAATACAGAGAGCACCGGCATAGGGAGAACAGTATGACGAGCGACCCGCGAAAAAGGCGTCTCGGCTTGCATGGGGGTGATAGCCCTACGGGACAAGGACACGACCTGTCTGTTCTCGACCCGGGACTCGACGATCCTGGATACTGGTCTCGGTTCCTTTCTGTCGTGATGGAGCGGACCGCCGGCGAATTATCGAGGCGCCGACTGGTGGCAGAGGAAGGGGTCGGGGATTTCCTTCAGTCATGGTCCGTGACGGTTATTCGTGCGGCCCTGATCGCTGCGGCAATCGCAGGTGTGCTTCTCCTGCGGGATGGACCCGCCGCCATGTTGGGAGTCGAGGAGGCACTGACGATGGAGCTCGAAGACCGAACCCTCCCCGATTTGATGGAACAGTCCCCGGGGGCGGATCCGTTCCTGATGGTGGAGTTGACCTTCTGATGATGGAACAGAGCGCATTCAAGGCGAAGATGGTGGCGGCGACCGCGTTGATCTTCCTGTTCGGGAGCGGCGTCGTAGTGGGGCTCGCATGGGATCAGACGGCGAGCGCGAGCACGCCCGAGGAAGTCCGCAGGAGCGAGCGGTCCGCGAGAGGAGAGAGGACGCGCCGTCCGATGATCGTGGACAGGGTCGGCCTCAGCGACGTCCAGAAGGCCACGGTCGACTCGCTCTATTTCTTCTACGGGCAACGCCTTTCCGACCTGAGCACGGATTTTCGGCCCCGGTACCGAGCCGTGATGAGTGATTTCATCGTGGAGCTCAGGCAGGTTCTCACCGATGAGCAACGTGTGACGTACGACGCACTGGTGCTGGAGCGCGAAGCACAGCACGCCACACGGCGTCGAAACAACCCCGACCAATAAGCCTTATGAATTTTTTGCTACGGGCGGAGCTCGAGTCCGTCTTCGGGAGCGATCTGTGAGCGAACTGATCATTCGGACATCAGGGCTCCGTAAGGACTATATCCTCGGTGCCGAAACCGTTCGGGCGGTGCGTGGCATCGACCTGGAGATTCAGGCCGGAGAGTTCGTGGCCATCATGGGTCCGTCCGGGAGTGGGAAATCCACGTTCATGAACTTGATCGGGTGCTTGGATACGCCGACGGAAGGTGAATACTGGCTGAACGGTGTGGCGGTGAGCGAGCTGAGCGACGACGAGCTCGCGCGCATACGAAACCGCGAGATCGGGTTCGTCTTTCAGACCTTCAACCTCCTTCCCCGGGCCACCGCGCTCCACAATGTGGAGCTCCCGCTCATCTATGCAGGGGTTGCCTCGAAGGAGCGGAAGCGGCGGGCCGAGGAAAAGCTGGACCTGGTAGGACTCTCCGACCGTATGGGTCACCGCCCGCCGGAGCTTTCCGGAGGGCAGAGGCAGCGCGTGGCCGTGGCCAGGGCCCTGATCAACGATCCGGCGCTT
This sequence comes from Gemmatimonadota bacterium, assembly GCA_022563405.1. Taxonomy (GTDB): domain Bacteria; phylum Gemmatimonadota; class Gemmatimonadetes; order Longimicrobiales; family Gaopeijiaceae; genus UBA822. The sequence continues at coordinate 10,460 of JADFNK010000097.1, forward strand.
CTCCTCGCGGACGAGCCTACGGGCAATCTCGACTCGGTGACGGGCGAGGAGATCATGGAAATCATCCTCCAGTTGAACCACGAGGGCCAGACCATCGTGCTCGTCACACACGAGGGGAACATTGCCGCGTACGCCAACCGCGAGGTCCACTTGCACGATGGCGTGATCGCCAAGGACTTCATGAATGAGAACATAGGGGCGCATATATGATGAGGATGAGGTGGTGGGGTGCAGCGTTGTTGGCACCCATGGTCGTGGCTTGCGGAGCCAATGAGGCGGAGGAGGAGCAGGGGCTCCAGACCTGGACCGTCATACGGGGAGACCTGAGGATCACCGCCGAGGCCACGGGTAGTGTGGAGCCCATCCGTACGATCGAAGTCACGTCCAAGGCATCCGGAGAGGTCACTCGGCTTTACGTCGATATTGGCGACAAGGTGGAACTCGGCGGGCTCATCGCGGAGGTCGATCCTCGCGACGTCGAAAACGCGTTCAACCAGGCGGATGCAGACCTGGTGGTCGCGCAGGCGAGGCTGGAGATCTCACAAGCGCAGCTAGACCGTTCCATAGAGTTGCTGGAGTCGGGCGTCATCTCCGCCCAGGAGCACGAGAGCAGGGTCCTGGATTTTGCCAATTCCCAGGCGACACTGGTCAGATCCCAGACCAACCACCAGTTGGCTCAGTTGCGCTTGGACGACGTGATCATCCGGGCGCCACTGGCGGGTACCATTCTCGAGAAGAACGTCGAAGAGGGTCAGGTCATCCAGTCGGCATCGCAGAACGTCTCGGGCGGAACCACGTTAGTGGTCATGGCCGACCTCGAATTCATGCAGGTACGGACCCTGGTGGATGAGACGGACATGGGCGACATCCGCGCCGGAATGCGGGCGACCGTGACCGTGGAAGCGTATCCCCGAGAGCGTTTCGTCGGGATAGTGGAGAAGATCGAACCGCAAGCGCTCGTGCAGCAGAACGTCACCATGTTCCCGGTGATCGTGCAGCTCGACAACGACTCCGGGCTGCTTCGCCCGGGGATGAACGCCGAAGTCGAGATCGAGCTTGCTGAAGCGATTGGAGTGCTCTTGATACCGAACAACGCGGTAGTGACGCCAGAGGACCTCCAGCCGGCCGCGATGGTGCTCGGGATCGACGTCGAAGCCATCGACACGGATGGCCTCTTCGCCGGGTTGGGTGGTGGCAGCGGCGGCACTGCGGGCGGGCGGGGAAGTGGCCGGCCCGGCGCCGTACAGGGGCAGTCGGGTAACTCCGGGGCGGACACTCCTGGTGGAGGACGTCTCGCCGGTGACCAGACAGGTGCACGAGAGGGTGGTGGCCGTGGAAGGGGTGAGGGTGGAGGCGGCAGGGGCGCGGGAGGTGGGCCCGGCCGCGCGGCTTCCGACTCCATGAGGGCCTTGATGGCGAGTGGCCAAGCGCGGCCGGGCGAAGGTGGCGCGGGTCCGCAAAGAGAGACGAAGCGTGGCGTGGTGTTCGTAACCTCCGAGGACGGGACGATCCGGCCCCACGGGGTCCTGATCGGGCTGAACGACTACAATTACACCGAGGTCGTGAGTGGCCTCGAAGAGGGTGACTTGATCGCGCTCATCGGGGCCGCCGATCTGCGAGCCTCGCAGGACGAAATGCGCAACCGAGGGCGTAACTCTAACTCGTTCAGAGGTGGGCGGGGAGGATTCCGGTAGGCCATCATGCTTATACGAGAAATCATCTGGGTGGCGTTGGGTGCGATTCGCGCCAACAAATTACGGTCGTTTCTGACGACCCTCGGGATCATCATCGGGGTGTCCGCGGTG
>JADFNK010000011.1 GCA_022563405.1 Gemmatimonadota bacterium
CGATTCAAACACGGATCAGGAGGTCCAGGAGCCGGCGGCCGGCCAGGACGTCCAAAGGGACGAACGCGTAAAAGAGGGAGACGAGGAGAAAGGCGCCGAAGAGGTAGGAAAGGCCGAAGGCCGACACGAGACGACCAACTCCATGGCGACGGGGGGTCCTATTGGCGATCTCTGAGTGCACCGTCCTATTCCCTCATGAGGGCAAAGAACGATGACCTTAGGTTGTGCCTAGTTTGACTGCAAGCCGTGGCGGCCCGCTCACCATCGATACAGACGATCTTTGTCTCGACGATTGAGAGGAGGCTCCGCGACCTCACCGTCCGACGCGTCCACGGTCGTCGGCCGCGGCACCGGGCTGCCCAACATGGCCCGGAAGATCATGGACGGAATACAGATGTCCATCGTACTCACCAGAATCGCCACCGCAGCCAGTGTGAAGCCAAGGATGTAGCCGGCGATCGGATACGACGAATCGAAAGCCCCGACTGTGACGATCAACCACACGGCGCCGACCCCACATGCAAATCGACTTGGGGGGCCCCTTCTTGGTAGAGGTCGAGTCCCCGACAAGCGACGGATCCCATGATTATAGATCAGGTCGAATGGGTGGACCGGAAGAACCCCAGCAAGAAACGCAATCGCCGCGAGTGTGAACAACAGTGGCGTCGAGGCAAGGGCGGTGGCGACGATCGCCAAGGTCGCGCAAAGTCCGAACGAGAGACGTAACCACGGCGCGACCTCGGCCAGGAGCTCTTCATCAACCGTGTCGAAGCCCTGCACATCGAGACGATGTAAGCGCTTCGTTCCCAAGGTACTCGGCATAACCCGACCTCCGATTGCGTCCTACCTACCCCTACCCCTACGCCTGGTATCCGTTCTCGCAAAGCCCCTGGGTTCCCTTCTCGAAAAGCTGCACGAGGGTCCCATCCTAAATGTGGATCGCCCGCCCCAGGGCCGATAACGCACCCTCGGCGATGGCCTCCGAAAGTGTGGGGTGTGGGTGCATGGCGCGGTCCATCTCTTCGACGGTGGATTCGAGATGGCGCCCCACCACGAACTCCCCGATCAGCTCGGTGGCGTGGGCTCCTACGATGTGCGCTCCGAGGATCTCGGAGTACTGGGCGCCACGAATGACTTTTACGAAACCCTCCGAGTGGCCGGCGGCGAGCGCGCGACCGTTGGCCACCCACGGAAATTTGCCGATGTCGATTTCGAGTCCCTGCTCCCTGGCCTCCTCCTCCGTAAGTCCGACCGACGCGACTTCGGGGTTGCAATACGTGCAGTTAGGAACGTTCTGGTAGTCCACCGTGCCGTGAGCCTGACCAGCGATGGCTTCGACACAGATCACTCCCTCGTGCATAGCTTTGTGGGCCAGCAGTTGATTGCCGGCACAGTCGCCGACGGCGTAGACGCCCGTGGCGCTGGTCCGCATGTACTCGTCCACAACGAAGAATCCCTGATCGTCGAGTGCGACGCCAGCGTCGTCGAGACCCAGGTCGTTCGTGTTCGGTACACGTCCTACGGCCGACAGGACGTTCTGGACTTTAAGTGTCTGTTGTTGGCCCTTCTTGTCCTTGAAGACGAGCTTGACAGACTTTTTTGTGACGTCAGCGCTCTCCACTAGCGCCCCGGTGTGAAAGTCCATGCCGCGCTTCTTGAAGCTACGCTCAACCACATCAGACGAGTCGGCGTCTTCGAGCGGCAGGATACGATCCAACGCCTCAATGACCGTGACCTTGGTGCCGTAGGCGTTATACACGTCGGCGAACTCCATCCCGACCGCACCAGCCCCCACCACAGCCAGCGTCTCCGGCGCCTTGCTTTGAAGGAGGGCCCCGGTGGAGGACCAGATGCGGTCCTCATCGATCGGTAGGACCGGAATGTCCCTCGGCCGGGAACCGGTCGCCAGAATGACGTGCGCTGCGCTGTATGCCTGCCGGCCGCCGTCGGCGGCCTCGACCTCTACACCGCCCCCGGCCAAGAGACGGCCACGTCCCTGGATGTGGGTGATCTTGTTCTTCTTGAAGAGGTGGCTCACGCCTTTGGACAGTTGTTCGGCGATTGCCCTGCTGCGCTCCTGGGCCGGACCGAGGTCGACGTTCGCTTCGGCGAACGTGATGCCGTGCGCCCCCGCGGTCTTGATTTCATTCACCAAGGCCGCGCTGGTGAGGAGGGCTTTGGTGGGAATACATCCTATGTTGAGACAAACACCCCCGAGCTTGTCAGCCTCGACACAAGCCACGTTTAATCCGAGCTGGGCTGCCCGGATAGCCGCGACGTAACCTCCCGGGCCTCCACCTATGATGAGTACGTCGAAGTCTTTTTCTGTCACGCCTTGCCCCTCTTTGAAAGCGGTCCGTTCGCCAAGGAGTGCGCGGGCGGAGAATGAGATGTCCCACCTCTCCTCGGGTCCTGTTGGGTCCCCGGGGCGGTGGCTCCCAAAGTTAGAGGGGCCGGAAAGGCTGGTAAACCCTCCGAAGGGGGTCCGGCGAGACCGCTACCGAAGCGCGCGGCGCCCCGGTGTGCGCTGGGCCTGGGGACGCGATGGCGACGCGAAATTCATTTACTTCGGGAGGGACGTGTGCGTATCGTAAATCGTAGGGTTGCACCACCCCGTTTCCGGCTGGGTCGGAGGTTTTCAACATGTGGATACTACTCGTGGCTGCGGCGCTTTTTGTTGCCGGGATCAGTCTCTATAACAAGCTCGTGAAACTCAGAGAGCAGGCGGATGCGGCCTGGGCCGACATCGATGTCCAGCTCAAGCGTCGCCATGATCTCATCCCCAACGTGGTCGAGAGCGTAAAAGGATATGCGGCTCATGAGCAAGAGACCTTTGAGGCGGTCGTCGCGGCACGGTCCTCGGCGATGTCGGCCCAGACCCCGGTAGAAAAAGGTCAGGCCGAAGGTATGCTCACCGGAGCGCTCAAATCGTTGTTCGCACTCGTCGAGTCGTACCCGGAACTGAGCGCGTCCGTCGGCTTCCGCAATCTCGAGGACACGCTCACCAACTTGGAGGACTCGATCCAGAGCGCACGTCGGTATTACAACGCGGTCGTGCGAGATTTCAACACCAGGATCAGTCAGGTGCCGTCCAACATCATCGCCAACAGCTTCAACTTCAGGGAACGGGAGTTCTTCGAAGTACCAGAGGACGAAAAGGCCGTACCAAAGGTGAGCTTCAGCGACGGCACAGCCTCTTAGGCTCACTGTAGGGCCATTCTAGGCCCAGTCCCGGCCGCAGGGGCTAACGACCTCACCGCTCGCGGCTCAAGCCAAAACGCTCGAGATCGAACAGTCGCTTCGACCAACGGTGACGCCATGGCTACATAAATAGAATAGTTATTCTATTTTAGGACGGACCCTCGGAGCGTGAGAGGGCATGCCCCACCCTGTTCGTGTCGGTCCTCGGTAGGATTTCCCACCGCATCGGCAGCGCGATGACCTCGCAGCCACGGAGCAGGAACCCTTCCCTCCCCAGGAGATTACCCCACCCGCGAGACCTCCGGTTCAGGCTCAGACGCCGGGCTGCCCGTGTCTTTCGCCTGTTGCGCCCGTCCCAAGGCCAGACAGAGCACGGCCCACACGCCCGCCACGGGCACGATCGATGCTGCAACCCAGGCCAACGTCAGCCCCATGGCGGCGAACATGCCGTCCACCCCCACTCCGGCCACATCACCGCCGCGATAGAGGAACACGTCCACGAACGGCTTGGCCTTGTACTTCTCCGACGGCGAGACGACGCTCCACAAGGTCTCCCGCGCTGGTCTGGAAACGGCGTAGCGGGTAGCACGGTGCACCGCCTGGAAGACCGCCATGACCCCGAAGACGGTCCAGGCCGAGAGAATCGCGAAGCCGGCCATGGTCACAACGGGCAAAATGACGAGCGTCCAGCCCACGCCGATACGTTTGATCACATGGGTCGTCACAAAAATCTGGACGAAGAGCGTGGCGACCTGGGCGAGGGCGTCGAATAGAGCGAAACCCGCTACGAGTTCACTGAACGTGTCCGTGTTGTTGCTGATGACGAGGGCCTGCGTGAAGTAGATCAGCGTATTCGAGATGGCCATCAGCACGATGTAGGCACCGATGCCCAGCAGATACGGCGAGCGCACAACGGCCTGGGCACCCTCCCAGAAGGTCCCGCCGATGCTCCCCTCGCCCGCGGCATCCCTATCACCAGCCCGCTCCTGGCCTTCTATGGCCGCCCCGTCGGCTGTGAGCTGCGAACGCTGAGAACCGAAGACCCGGCGGTCCAGAGTGAGCATCACCACGATGGCCAACCCGAAGAAGGCGGCCCCCGTCAGCATGAGCCCTGCGGGGAGGTAGACCGAGTCGGTCATGCCACTGATCACATTGGTCGCCCAGCCGCCGACAAGTGCCCCGAGTGTGCCCCCGATGCCGATGAAGGCGAACAACCTCTTGCCCTGCCGAACGTCGAAGATGTCCACCATGAACGCCCAGAAGACGCTGGTCACGAACAGATTGGCTGTGCTGAGCCAGACGAAGAAGGTGTAGCCTACATACCGCGCCACATCAGTCTCGGTATCCGTGCCGATGAGTCCCCCCCCCGCGACTCCGTCGGCGATCAACATCCCCGCAAACAGAATCAGGCATGCGATCACGAAAAAGTAGCCCATCGGGATGAAGCGGCGGCGGTTCGTTCTCGCCACGACCCCACCGAACGCGAGGACGCACAACAGGGATACCACCGCCGTCCCCACGAAAAGCCAACGGAGCTCGTCCATCCCCCGGGCGACGCCCATAGCGTCTCGCACCGGACGGAGGAAGAAGTAGCCGCACAGAATGCAGAAGAAGTAGGCAGCCGACAGGAGAGCGAGCGGCCGCTCCTCCTTCTTGATGTTCAGGATTCGTGATACGGTATCGGCCACTTATCGCGTCCTTGCCCTAGGGAGAAACCAGCCTCGAGCCGGGCTCACGCGGCGGCGGCAACCGGCGGAGGCAACCTAAGGTTGCGACGTCCTCGACGCACCGCCTTCGGGCATTTGGGGGATGAAGGCCGGTCGGAAGCAGACGGGCATCACGAAGAACAGAGGGGGCCCGCAACGGAGGGGGTCCGCAACGGAGCGCGCGTCAGACCAGGATCGCCGCGGGCTCCTCGAGCATCCCCTTCAGCGTTGCCAGAAACGCAGCGCCGAGTGCTCCGTCGATCACTCGGTGATCACAACTCATCGTGATTTTCATGCGGCTGCGAACCACCACCTGACCTGCCTCCGCCACCGGAACTTCCTCCACGCCCCCCACGGCCAGAATGCCCGCCTCGGGTGGGTTGATCACGGCGGTGAACTCATGGATGCCGAACATTCCCAAGTTGGATATCGAGAACGTCGCTCCGGTGTACTCCTCCGGCCGAAGCTTCTTCTCCCTGGCCCTCCCGGCCAGCTCCCGCACCTCGGCCCCGATGTGGGCCACACCCTTCAGGTCGGCGTCGCGGATGATGGGAGTGATGAGGCCATCCTTTACCGCCACGGCCACACCGATATGCACGCGGTTGAACAGCCGGATCGAATCACCGAGCCAATGTGCGTTACACGCCGGATGGCGCTTGAGCGCCGCTGCGGTCGCCCGAATGATCAGATCATTGAGGGAAATCTTACGGCCCTCACGCTCGAGCATGGCGTTGATCGTGCTGCGAGCCTCTATCGCTCGCCCCATATCCACTTCGATCGTCAGGAAGAAGTGGGGCACGGGGCCGATCGATTCGGTGAGACGCCGGGCGATGGTCTTGCGCATCTGCGAGAGCGCAACGTCTTCGAACTCGGCGCCGGAAGGGACGAGCACCGGTGCGAACCCTGGAGTGGCGGCTGCTCCTATAGTGGCCACCGGACCGGCTGCGATCGCCGCCTCGATGTCCCGCTTCACGATGCGCCCCGCCGGGCCGGATCCGGCCACTGCAGACAACTCGACACCCGATTCAGCGGCCAAGCGACGCGCGAGCGGTGAGGCCTTGACCCGCCCATCGATGGCTCCGTTCGCACCCGGTGGAGCCTTCTCAGCGGCCGTGTCGGTCCCGACGACCGCCACCCCGGCATCGGCGGGCTCACCTTGGCCCCCGGCGGGTTCACCCTGGCCCTCGGCGGGTCCCGCCCCCCTCTCTTGCGCCGCGGCGAGCGCGGCCGCTTGGAGCTCCGAGATGTCCTCGTCAGCGGCGCCGATCAACGCGATCACCTCCCCCACGGGGGCCGTGCCGCCCTCACCGACCAGGATGGCGCGCAGGACGCCGTCTCCTCGGGCGGTCAACTCCATCGTCGCCTTGTCGGTTTCGATCTCGGCGATGATGTCACCTCTGCTGACGCCGTCCCCTTCGGACTTCAGCCACTTTACGACCTGCCCCTCCTCCATGGTCGGGGAGAGCGCCTCCATGTGAACCTTAGTCGCCATACTTTGGCCGGTTTGCTGCGAGGGTCGCGTTAGACATGCACGTCAGACATAAAGGACCTTCTTACAGGCCTCGACCGCACGGGCCACACCCGGCCTGGCCCAAGCCTCGAGTTTCTTGTTGTACGGCATCGGGATGTCGGCCTGTGTTACCCGGAGCACGGGCGCATCGAGGTCGTCGAAAGCTTCTTCCATGATGATCGAAACGATCTGGGCCCCTACACCGAGGTAAGGCCACCCCTCTTCCAGATAGATGGCCCGGTTCGTCTTGGCGACGGTCGCCAGAATCGCGTCCACGTCGAGCGGGCGAAGCGAGCGCAGATCCAGCACGTCTGCCTCGATTCCGTCCTTGGCCAACTGTCCTGCTGCCTGGAGCGCCACGTGGGTCATCGTTCCGTGCGTGATGATCGAGACGTCATCACCCTCGCGTTTCAGGTCCGCCAAGCCCAGGGGAATGACGAAGTCGTCGTCATCAGGCACTTCACCCTTCGTGTTGTACAGCAGCTCCCCCTCCATGAAGGCGACGGGGTCGTTGTCCCGGATCGCTGCTTTGAGTAGGCCCTTGGCGTCGGCCGGCGTCGAGGGTGTCACGACCTTTATGCCCGGCGCGTGCAGATACCACGTCTCGCACGCATGAGAGTGTTGGGCCCCGAGTTGCAGCGCCGCCCCCGACGGGCCACGAAACACGATGGGAATACCGATCTGGCCGCCGCTCATGCTGAGCATTTTCGACGCGCTGTTGATCACCTGATCCAGTGCGAGAAACGAGAAGTTGAAGGTCATGAACTCCACGATCGGCCGAAGGCCGACCATTGCCGACCCAACCCCCAGCCCGGCAAAACCGAGCTCGCTGATCGGCGTGTCCTTGACCCGCTTGTCGCCGAACCGATCGAGGAGGCCCTTCGACACCTTGTAAGCCCCGTCATATTCGGCGACTTCTTCGCCCAACAGGAAAACTGAGTCGTCCCGCTCCATCTCTTCGGCGAGCGCTTGATTCAGCGCGTCCCTGTACGTGATTTCCGCCATATCCCTACTTCCCCCGCCCGTCGAAGAAGAGACGCCCGTGGGGATTGATCTCGGAGTAGACGTTCCGGTAAAGCGTATCGACCTCGGGCTCCGGGGCGGCCTCGGCAAACTCGACCGCGGCGTCCACCATGCTCCTCACTTCCCCATCGATCACCTCGAGCTCTTCGCCCGTAAGGAGCCGCGCCGCGAACATCCGATCCCGGAGAATGCAGATCGGGTCCGCGTTCTCGGTCTGGTGGTCGACTTCCTCCTTCGACCGATAGGTGCCGGACACCGGATCAGACATCGAATGGCCCTTGAACCGGTAACATTCCACGTCGACGAACCGGGGGCCGCCTCCTTGTCGAACAGTCTCGATGAGGTCCTCGAAGTGGGAATAGGTGGCCACGACGTCCTCCCCATCGATGGACGTGGCCGGTACACCGTGCGAAGAGGCCTTCTTTATCATCTCCGTATCGGACATCCGCGTGAACTTCGTGCCCATACCGTACGCGTTGTTCTCGACGACATAGATGACGGGGAGATTCCAAATGGCTGCCATGTTCATGGACTCATGGAAGGCGCCCTGGTTGACAGCAGCATCACCGAGGAAACAAACACAAACCTGATCGCCGCCCCGATAGTGGATCGCCCAGGCCATACCCAAGGCCAGTGGCGCTTGGGCCCCTACGATACCGTTTCCCCCCATGAATCCCACATCCGCACCAAACATGTGCATCGAGCCGCCCGCCCCACCCGAAACTCCACTGGCCTTGCCGTAAAGCTCGGACATCACCGCCTCAGGGGAGAGCCCTTTCGCGAGGGCTTGCGTGTGCGACCGGTACCCCGAGATGACGTAGTCGTCTTGTCGGAGAGGCAGGATACACCCCGCGGCAGCACCTTCCTGGCCGATGTGGAGGTGACAGAACCCTCCGATCTTCCCGATCGCGTATGCTTCTTCGGCCTTCTCCTCGAATCTCCGGTAGAGGAGCATCTGGCTGAGGAGCTCGACGAGCTTTTTCTTGGAGAACCCGCCGAGTGCGGGACCTCCATTCACAGTGCTGATCTCTGCGGTCTCAGTTTCGGCCATCAAGTTACTCCTTCATTCCAACCGACGATCGTCCCCGAGTTCAACCGATCCGGACGCCCGATTTCCAGCTGAACGAGGTTGAGCCCTGGCAGCACCTCCTCCGGTGCCGCAATGTCGCCCTCCAACACGCGTTGTATCCTACCGAGCGGGCCGGCTTCGACTGCCCTGGCCTGTTCCTTGGCGTGGTAGCTGGAACGCACCAGGGGACCGGACTCTACGTGCCCGAATCCGAAGTGTTCCTCACCCACGCGTTTCCACTCGGCGAACTCGGCTGGAGTGACCCAGCGCGCGACCGGAATATGCTGCATCGACGGCCTCAGATATTGGCCCAAAGTGAGGATGTCGACGGAAGCGTCGCGTAGGTCGCTCATCGCTTGCCGGATCTCGCCGGCTTTCTCTCCCATCCCCAGGATGATGCCCGTCTTCGTCAGAAGAGAGGCGTCGATCCTCTTGGCGGCTCCAAGGAAGGAAATGGACCGCCAATAACGGCCACCCGGGCGCACATCCGGGTGAAGCCTTTCCACGGTCTCCAGATTGTGACCCAGGATCGCCGGTTTGGCTTCCATGACGACCCGGAGCGCGCCTTCGTCCCCCTTGAAGTCCGGAATGAGAACTTCGACCGAACAACCGGGGACGGCATCGTGGATACGCCTGATCGTCTCCGCATAGATGCCGGCGCCGCCGTCGGAGAGCTCATCTCGATTGACGCTCGTGATCACCACGTGCTCGAGCCCCATGGCACGCACCGTATCGGCGACGCGGATGGGCTCCTCGAGGTCGAGCTCCGTCGGGAGCCCGTGCGCCACCGCACAGTACTTACAGGCGCGGGTACAGACGTCTCCGAGAATCATGAACGTGGCGGTGCCGGCCTCCCAACACTCTCCGATATTGGGACATCCAGCCTCCTCACACACGGTGTGCAGCCCCTGGCTTCTCATGAGGCCCTTGAGGCGAAGATACTCCGGCCCTCCGGGCGACCGGACCTTCAACCATTCCGGTTTTCGCGCACGCATCGGCACCGTGTCCAACCCCTCGTGGGCTCGAATGCTGGAGCTCCCCTTGGGCTTGACGAGACCGGTGTCTTTACCGCCGGGGGCATAACCTCCGGACGGTTCCATGAGTGTCTTCTGCTGCACGTGCTACCTGGCTTTGGGATAATCGGAGGAGGGGCCCCCGGGGGCTTTCCTGGCGGTACCTTAAAGAAAGCGCCGATCGCGGGCCGGTTCAACCCCATTGTTCATGCCGACGCGAGTCTACCGCCTCGCCTTGCGCAGGCGCGTCTACGACCTCCGCTTGGGCTGACTGGACACGACGTGAGCGACCACCTCTTGCGGTGAGTCGGTGAGGTATATCAAGTCCAAATCCTTCTCAGAAATCTTGCCCTCTCGAAGCATGGTGCCTCGGATCCAATCCATCATGCCCGCCCAATACTTCGTGTCGAACAGAACCACCGGAAAGTTCCTGACTTTTCTGGTCTGAATCAGCGTCAGCGCCTCGAACAGCTCGTCGAGCGTGCCGAACCCGCCGGGAAAGATGACGAAGGCCTGGGCATACTTCACGAACATCGTCTTCCGCACGAAGAAGTACCGGAAGTCGATACCGATATCGATGAACTCGTTCAATCCCTGCTCAAAGGGCAGCTCGATGTTGCACCCCACCGACGGCGTCCCCACCTCCTGGGCGCCACGATTCGCTGCCTCCATGATCCCGGGGCCGCCCCCGGTGATGATGCCGTATCCGGCCTCGGCCAGGAGGCGTACCGTCTCGACGCAGCGGTCGTACCCGGGGTCGGCCCTGCTCAGGCGCGCCGAGCCGAAGACCGAGACGCACGGGCCGAGGGTGCTGAGCTCATCGAATCCCTCGACGAACTCGCCCATGATACGAAAGACCCGCCAGGACTCTTTGCCCCCCCGGAAGAGCCCTCTCTGCTGCAACTCGTCGACGGTGGATTGAAGAAACCGCTCGTCCTCCGTCTCCTTCGAGGCCAGGGGCGGCGGGATGCCCTGCCGGGGTTCTTTCCCTTCGTTGTCTTCGCTCAAAATTCAGATGCCTTGTTGTCGTGACGGTGGAGCAACCACCGCCCGGGAGGGGAGCCTCACCGGATCAACCCGCTCAGTTGTTCCGACCCAGCGCCTCGGCCTTGGCACGCATTTCCGAAAACATCGACTCGTGGCCGATGTACTCGGGGAGCTGCTTGGCCACCTCGGTCTCGTAGGCATCCAACCAACGGGTATAGTACCCGCGAGCACTGGCGCTGTCGCCCAACGCCACGGATGCGTCCCCGGCCAGGGCCAACGCCAGGAGGTAGTTCGGTTGCTCCGAGAGAATGTCCTCCGCGTCCTCCAGAGCCTCGGCGTTGAATTGGCCGGTCAAGCGAAGTAGCCCCAGGTGGAACTTTCCGTCGGCGTCCAGAGTTTCGACCAGTCCATAGGCAGCGATGGCCATCGGCAGGAAGGTGACCACCTCCGTTGAGTTATCCGCGGACGCCGCCCTCATCACACGCTCGAAGAGGGGATCAGCCGCCTCACGCGCCGTCATCGAAGACAGGTCGGGGGGGGTACCTGCCGGACGTGCCGCCGGTGCGGCGCCTGGTCCGGTGCCGACCGCCGACGGGGCATCAGCCCGTCCGGGGCCGTACACTGGATATGCGATCACCAAGACCAGCCCCAGCAATAGAGCACCGGCCATCCACCACGCCAGCTGGTTTCCCGAAGCGTTCGCAGGCAAATCGGTAACGGTCGGCGAGGCGCCCATCGCAGCTCCACATTGGTTACAAAATCGGGCTCCACCAGGTGGCTTGTGTCCGCACCTCGGGCACTCCGGCTTCCCCAACGCCGCACCACAGTTCGCGCAGAACCGTCCGCCCTCAGCGGCTGAGCCGCAGCTTGGGCACTTCATCCGTCGTCCTCCCTATCAAGGCGGAGCTGCCCGGACAGACCGGGGGTCAGGGCGTTGAACAACATCGGCCACGTGGCCACGGTCTGGGCTCGATAATTGGGCTGGAAACCGAACAACACCACCGAGCCCTCACCGACGGACGCCTCAACGACCGCGGGTTTCCCGGCCACGTGCTCCGGGCCGAGCAGCCAGCCGGACCGCAGAGGATTTCCGTCACCGAAGCGGGCGGTGACGCGAACCGAAGGACCGGAGACATCGAACGGCCTGCTGGCTCTCGAGAACCAGGCTCCCAACGACTCGGGGAGTCCCCCGTTGAGGGCGTAGGCGGGCTCAGGACGCACCTCGAGGATCGAGCCGGGTATGTAGAAATCCGACGCGGTGAGCCGCTCTACCGCACTCGAGACACCGAGATCGAAGAGGTCCGCCACGTAGTCGGTCGCGGCCTCGATCGCCACGATGCGCCCCCCCTCGCGTACGAAGCGGTCCAGAGCCCGCTCACCTTCGGTACCCAAGCCCCCCACGTAGGCCTCCGGGACCGTTCCCCTCCGAAATCCCGAGCTTATGGAGCTAGGGGCCTGCCCCTGGAAGAGAATCACGTCGTAATCCCGGCGCAGGTCCCCAGCCCGAACACGTGCGTCCTTGAGCGTGTCGTAGGCGAGCTCGAACTGGTCGAAGACCCAGCGAGTCCAGCCCGCTTCCATCGGCTCTCGCCAGGACTTGTAGAGAGCGATCCGTGGGGCGGCCTCACCCCGGAGAGCTTCGGGCAGCTCAAAGACGAATTCCGGCGTTTCGATGGGCCTGGGCTCGATCACGGCAGCCACGCCCGGATCCAGCTCCTCCACAGAGATAGCCGTAACGTTCATGAGCAATGGCAACGTGTGCGCCGTCACATCGTACGGCCGGCGTGGTGGACCGCCGGGGTACTCGCGCAGATCCGGATAGTATTGCACCTCGAGAAGCGTCTGGGCGAAGGACGCGTAGGGTTGGTTCATGGGAACCACATACGTGCCGGCCGGAAACGGCGCGCCATCGGCCTCGAACCCCTCCGAGGCGCGGTACACCTCTACGTCTCCCATTCGCAAAATCCGCAGCACGTAGGCCAGCCCCGTCTCGTTGTCCTGGTCGGCGGGAATGATCCACGCGGTGGGCCACGTGTCCCACCCGTTTACGGCACGCTCGTTGATCCGGTAGAAGTTCTCCAGCCAGTAGGTGCGGTTCTTGGCGGCGTTGCTGAGCAACGCCATCGCCCCCGCTTCCATGTAATCCACGATGTCGGGTAACCCCCACATGCCGCCCGTCCACGGATTCGGGTAATTCGCGGAGGCGGTCGCGGCGTCATACCCTCGTCCACCTCCGATACTCGAAGGGGAGACATTCACCGAGGTTGCGAGGTTCGCCGAGGCCGTCTCGGACAGAATGCGGGCGGCGCCGTGATAGTGCTGGTAGGCACGTGCCGGAGTGAAACCGTCATATATCGCGCTGGTTACCACGCCGGACTTGCCCTCGGCCGCGAGTTGGGCGGCCATTGCCGTACCGAGCATGTTCACGGCAGAGATGATCGCCGGATCGACATTGTGCTCGATGGGATCCATATACGGTGGAAAGAAGATACGAGCGCCTGAGCCCCCCATCTGATGGATGTCGTGTACGATCTGTGGGTGCCAAGCGTTGTGCGCTCCCAGCACAGTGTGCTGTGTCTCCTTCTGAGTGAAGGCGTACCAGTCCCGGTTGTTGTCGTGTCCGACGTAGTAGTGATAGAGCCACGGCAGGGGCGAAGCCTCGTACTCCGTGCCAAGCCACTCGTTGTACCAGTCGGCCACCCACTCCGTCCCGTCCGGATTCAGGGAGGGAATGTCCAGCAGAATTACGTTGTCCAGAATTTCGCGGACTCGCTCCTCGTTCGAGGATGCCAACCGGTACAGCAACCGCGCCGCGGTCTGCGCCCCACCTACCTCGGTCGAGTGAATACCGTGTGTGATGAGCACGACCGTGCGCCCCGCCTCGATGAGCCCTCGAAGCTCCTCCTCGCCCGACACCCGCCGAGGATCCGCGAGCCGCATCTGGATATCGTGAAGCTCGGATAGACGTTCTTGGTTTTCCTCGCTCGTGACGGTCACCATCACAAAGGGCCGGCCCATCGTGGTGAGGCCGAGCGTATCGACCTTCACTCGCCCGCTCGTCTGTGCGAGCACCTCGTAGTAAGCAGTGAGTTCCGTCCAGTTGGCCAGGTTCTGCTCTGAACCCATCTCGTAGCCAAAGTGGGATTCGGGTGTCGGAACGTCCTGGGCCGAGAGGAGGTCGACGGCCGCGAAGAGGCCGACGGCCGCAAATGTGAGGCCCGGACCCGTCAGGGCCCTATGCAGCATACGGTTACCTCCAACAAGTTTTGCACGAAGAGCACGAAGATCGTACCCATGAGCAGTACCCAGGACAACCTCAGGCGTTGCTATTGCCTCCACCGTCGCGCGCACGGCGGAGCCTACGCCCTCATCACGCTTCTACAGGCCAGTGGGCATATCGATGAATTCCTGCGCAAGGTTGAATCGCTCTTCCAAATGAATTCCCAGTGCCTTCACGCCCCACGTCTCTGTAGCGTAGTGGCCCGCGTACAAAGCGTTTACCCCATACTCCATGGCGTCGTGGTACGTGTGATGCGGTCCCTCACCCGTAATCAACGCATCCAAACCGTACCGGGACGCCTCTGGGATCAGGTTCGCGGCGGCGCCGGTGACCAGCCCCACCCGATAGACATGCTCCGGTCCGCCCGGGATGAGCCGCACCGGACCACCCACCACCGCTCCAACGTGGTCAACAAGTGCGTCTCTCTCGTAATCAACCTCGCACCACCACCCGATGTCGTGGTCCTGATGGCTTCCGAACCGCTTTTCCGGGCTCCACCCGAGCGCACGGCAGAGAACCGCACAGTTCCCCACCTCAGCGTGTGCATCCAGGGGCAGGTGCGCAGAATAGAGCGCGACCTTGCCTTCGATCAGGGCTCGGATCTTTCGAAAACGGGGACCCACTATCTTGGCCTGTCCGTCCCAGAAGAGCCCGTGGTGTACGATCAGGATATCCACGCCTCGGGACGTGGCCTCTCGGATCACTGCCTCACTACCGTCCACAGCCACCGCCAGGCGGTTTACCTCGGTGGGTCCCTCCACCTGAAGGCCGTTCTGGGCAGGAGAATAGTCGGGAAACCCCTCAATCGAGAGATACTCATCCAGATATTGGACCAGCGACTCGGTGTTCACTCTGTCGTCGGGCGGGAGTGTGGAAAAGTGCCCAAAAGACGACGGAAAACCAGTGTCTCGCCCCATTCATACAGCATGCAACTCGCTGTCATATCATGAGTTGAGCCGATTGTCCACGAATGTGGATAACTGGAAGGCCGGTACGCCCCGATCCCGGGGCGCCCCTCGCCGATCCAACCACAGGAGGCCTCCCACTTTAATCTCCGGAACGTTGCTGCTGCCCCGTCTCGAGCTCCGACTCCGTCGGCCGTTTCTCTGCTGTATGCCGCTCGGCTTTCCCCTCCGGCTCCTGTCCTGGCTGCGCATCAGCTTTCCCCGGACCATCGTTCTGCTTCGTCTCCGTCTTGCCGTCTGCTTTCCCCTTGCTGGTGACCTCTTCAGGCTCTGTCTGGCGCTCGGTTTTTCCTCCGCCACCCACCTTCTCTGTGTTCGCGGTCTTGGAAGTAGCCTTCATTTCGGACGCGCCGATGGCCACCAGTCCTTGAACCTTGGCGCCTTCCTCGACCTGCATCCGAGGAGCCACGATTTCACCCGACACCTCGCTGGTCGCTTGGAGCTCGAGGCGGGATTCGGCATGAATTCCGCCCGAAACCCGACCGGCGATCACCGCGTCTTGCGTGAAGACGCTCCCGTCCACCAATCCGCCGCGGCCGACCACCACAGATTTGCCAGCCCGAACACTACCGCGGACCGTACCCTCGATGCGTAACGAACCGTCTGTGTCTGTGTCCCCTACCAGGGTCATGCCCACTCCAATGATCGAAATCACGGCCTCAGGAGGGGTCGTGGTGGGAGTAGTTTTCTTCGCCATATCGTCTGAATCCTTGCGATTTATGGTTGCCGTACCAGCTCGAGTGGATCGACTGTCTCTCCCTCGAGCAGAATCTCGAAGTGCAAGTGAGGCGCGGTCGATTCGCCGGTGGACCCGCTCAGCGCGATCACCTCACTCTTCCGTACTTCCTCGCCGAGCTGAACCGACGTGTGGGATGCATGGGCGTACAAAGTCACGTACCCATTTCCATGATCGATCCGCACATACTTTCCGAATATGGAATCGGCCTCCCCAACCTCCACGACTCGGCCCGCACCAGCGGCCCGAATGTATGATCCGGTGGGTATCGCGATGTCCAGGCCCGGGTGGGCTTGCTCACTATCCTCGAGCAGTCTTCGTGTTATGAATCCAGGCTCTGTGAGCGGCCAGCTATCGGGTTGGCCGTCGCGTCCCTCATCGCCACGCGGCGGGCGGCTGAGGGAACCCGGGGGCGGGAGCCACAATTCGGAGGGCGCCCCCGAAGCGTCGGCGTCGAAAAGACCTCGAATGTCCGCGTACCCGCGTTCGACGGCACTGAGCCGGCGAAGAAAGGCCGGAATCCGCTCTTGCTCCGCACGCATCAAGGCGACCTGCGTCTCGAGCTCGAGCATGTGGGAATGACGTGAGACCATGTACCCATAAGTCGCGATCATGAACGCCACTACCGTACCGAGAACTACGCCGAGCCCGCGGAGCAGTCGCAGGCGCCGGTACGACATCTCGTACGTCCGGCTCTGTTTCGTGGCCGGCACGACAATGATCCTCAGGACCGGGTCCGTCACGACAGTACCTCCGACACCTCTTGGCCCGTGATCAGGTGGAAGACCCGTTCGAAATCCTCATGGTTACGGAACGGTACCTCGATCACACCCGAGCCGCCTCTGCGAAAGCGGACGTTGGCCTTGGTCGCCAGCACCTCGCGGAGATTCTCCTCCAGAACTCGAGCGACAGGATCCAGGGGCCTGGACACGCGGTTCTTCATTCTCTTCGTTTTCTTTACCGAATTTACCCCTGCATGACTTTCCATCTCACGGACGGACCAGCCCTCCTTGATAGCCTTCCGGGCGAGCTCCACCATCTCCTTCTGATCGTCGAGGGCGAGCAACGCCCTCGCGTGTCCAGTGGTGAGAGATCCCGCCCCGAGGCACTCCCGGACCGATGCCGGCAACTGTAGAAGACGCACCATGTTCGCCACCGTGGAGCGACTCTTCCCGACGGAGCGCCCGATCCCAGCGTGGCTGAGGCCGTGTTTGTCCATGAGAACCTGGTACCCCTCCGCCTCTTCCAAGGGGTTCAGGGCCTCGCGCTGAAGGTTTTCTACCAGCGCAAGCACCAGGAGCGTGTCATCGGCAACCTCCCGCGTGATCGCCGGGACCGCCTTCCAACCGAGCTTCCGGACGGCACGCAAGCGGCGCTCCCCAGCCACCAACTCGTACTTCCCCGGGTCCTGAGGTGCCGGGCGGAGCAGGAGCGGCTGCAGTAGACCATTCTCCTCGATGGATTGGGCCAGTTCCGCCAGCTCATCCTCCGAGAAGGTCTTGCGAGGTTGCTGGGGATTCGGCCCGATCAATCCCACATCGATGAGCTGCGACTCGCCTCGCGGAGCATCGTCCATGTATTCGCCGAGCAAAGCGCTGAGCCCCTTGCCGAGACGAACCCTCTTCGGTGCCGGATTCACTCGCCTACATTCTCCAAGTGAAGGGACGAAGCGCCATCGTCAGGCCACCGTCTCCGCCGGTCCCCGCCCCGCCATGAGTTCCTTGGCGAGTGCCAGATAACTCTGGGCTCCGTTGGACAAAACGTCGTACCGGAGGATCGGTTGTCCGAACGACGGAGCTTCGGCCAACCGAACGTTTCTCGGAATCGCGGTCTTGTACACACGGTCGCCGAAATATTCCCTCGCCTCGGCAGCCACCTGTCGCGCCAGGTTGAGCCGCCCGTCGTACATCGTAAGCAGCACGCCCTCGATTTCAAGTTGCGGATTGAGCGCGCGTTGGACCAGCCGTACCGTGTTCAGCAGCTGACTGAGACCCTCGAGCGCGTAGAACTCACATTGGATGGGGATCAATATCGAGTTGGAAGCCGTAAGAGCGTTCAGGGTCAAAAGCCCCAGTGAAGGCGGACAGTCCAAGAGGATGAAGTCGTAGTCGGACCGGATCGACTCCAGTGCTCGGCGAAGAACCGTCTCCCTGCTCATCGCACCGACCAGTTCGATCTCCACACCCACCAGGTCCCGCGTACTCGCCAGGACGTCAAGAAGGGGGAATTGAATCGACGGACGCACGGCCTCCTTGGCGTCGGCCCCGCTCATGAGCACGTCGTAGATCGAGATCGGCTCGTCCTCGCCCCGCGTAAGCCCGAGTCCGCTCGAGGCGTTGCCTTGGGGGTCGAGATCGACGACGAGTGTGCGAGCTTCGGCAACCGCGAGAGCGGCGCCCAAATTGATGGCGGTGGTGGTCTTACCCACACCGCCTTTTTGGTTGGCAATGGCGATGACGCGAGACATGAAAGTGGTACCGTTGTGATGAATCTTTGTGGCGAGACTGTAGGGTAAACGGTCGTCCAACACGAGGCAAAATGCAAGGACATCCCCCGTCGGCTCTTGCCGTCGCTCGATCGCTTACCGAGAGGCAGACTCGGCGGACCAATTATGGCCTCGTCGGCCTTGGTCTTTTTTTTCCCTCCCGTAGACCGTCATGAGCTCCAGACATCCTTTTGCTACGCGCATTCATACCCGAAACGGGTTACGACCGCTCTTGTTATCGGCTCGGTATTTCTTGGCACCAGTGGCTGCGGAAGCGATCCCGTCGCACCAGGACCCGATCCAGATTTCATGGTGGGAGACTGGTTGGCCCAGTCGCAGCTGGCGACGAGCGTGACGGATCCACAGGTGGTCACCGATCACACGGCGATCTCGGAGGGGTTCGGGCCCCACTTTGGAGAGGAGAGATCGATTTCGACCTCGACGGAACGTCAGAGGCGGGCGCGCTCAGGCGGGTGCTGATCTCCAAATGACTTCCGCCGAGGAGTCGGGACCAAATTCGAAGTGTTTCACGTGAAACACTTCGGGCTTCCCAGCTGCTCGGTAAGGCAGCGGAGCGGAGCCGTCTGTTTCACGTGAAACAGGTCGGCTCACTTCTTGGCCGCCGCCGTCATCGGTGGGTTCCGGCGCCACCGCCGGACCTCGAGGATCAAACTCTGTAGATCCGCCGGGGACACGCCGGGTATCCTGCCGGCCTGCGCGAGCGAAGAGGGGCGCACCCGCGCCAACTTTTCCCTCGCCTCGAAGGAAAGGCTCAGCAGCTCTTCATAGGGAAGCTCCTGGGGGAGCTCGAACTCGGCCTGTTTCCGTAGGTTCTTCGCGCGCTCCGCCTCACGCCTTACGTATCCCTCGTACTTGATCTCGATCTCGACCGCGGCCAGCGCGTCGGCATCTGTGGCGGGGTGGAACTTGGCTCCTCCGGCGTTCGCGAGCCCGCTGGCGGGCACCTCCGGACGCTTCAAGAGTTGGGATGCGCGGACAGACTGACGTATCGCACTGCTCCCGCATTCCTGCAACAGCGGGTTCACGTCCGCGGGTTGAATCATGGTTTCGACGAACCACCGTCGGACGCGGGCCTCTCGCTCTTCGAGCGTGCCCAGCGCCTCACTCTGCATCTCGGTCAGCAGACCGATCTCCCGCGCACGCGGGCCCAGTCGCCGGCTCGTATTGTCCTGTCGAAGGAGGAGCCTGAACTCGGCCCGGGAGGTGAACAGGCGGTAGGGCTCGTCTGTCCCCTTGGTGATCAGGTCGTCGATCAAGACCCCGATGTAGGCCTCGTCCCGCTCCAGCACGAACGGCGCCCGCCCGAGGACCCTCAGGGCCGCGTTGGCGCCCGCCATCAGACCCTGGCCTGCCGCCTCCTCGTACCCGGTCGTCCCGTTGATCTGGCCCGCGAAGTAGAGGCCCGGAAAGGCCCTCACTTCCAGCGTATGCCTCAGCTGATGGGGCGGGAAGTAGTCGTATTCGATCGCGTACCCGACCCTCGTCACCTCCACATGTTCGAGGCCGGGAATCGTATGGAGGAACTCCACTTGAACGTCGGCGGGCAACGAGGTCGACAGGCCGTTCACGTAGAGCTCCGTGGTCTCCAGCCCCTCCGGCTCCAGGAAGACCTGATGGCGGGGTGCATCCGGAAACCGAATGATCTTGTCCTCGATGGACGGACAGTACCGCGGGCCTCGGCCCGAGATTTCGCCGCCGAAAAGCGCGCTCCGGTGGAGGTTACGCTCGACCACCTCACGAAGTCCTGCACCGGTCCACGTAATCCAGCAGGGGCGTTGCGCCGGAATGTTCTCCCTCACATACGAAGAAAAACGGAAGTCCAGCGGATCGCCGTCTTGCCTCTCGGTGCGAGTGAAGTCCACGCTCCGACCGTCGATGCGCGGAGGCGTGCCGGTCTTGAACCGAGCGATTTCGAGACCACGCGCCTCCAGTTCCTCGGCCAACTCGATCGAGGGCGCCTCTCCAACCCGGCCCGCCCCCACACTCGCGTCGCCCCCGATGTGGATCCGGCCCCGTAGGAACGTCCCGGCCGTCACCACCACCGCCCGCGCGCGGAACTCCCCGGCCCCGGCCCGGACCCCGGCCGCCCGGCCCTCTTCCATGAGCAGGCCCGTCACCATGTCCTCACAAAGGTGAAGGCCGGGCACCTCATCGAGCCCCTTCCGCACACCGATGGGATAAAGCTCCCGGTCACACTGGGCCCGGGGACTCCAGACGGCTGGCCCTTTCGAGCGGTTCAACATCCGGAACTGAATCCGCGCCGCGTCGGTCGCACGGCCCATGATTCCTCCGAGAGCATCCACTTCCCGCGCCACCACCCCTTTCGCGATCCCGCCGATCGCAGGGTTGCAGCTCATCTGCCCGACTCGGGCTAGATCGGGGGTGATCAATAACGTTCGAGCCCCGATACGGGCGGCCGCAGCCGCGGCCTCGGACCCGGCATGGCCGCCCCCGACGACGATCACATCGTATGTGCGATCAGAGTTCATGAGGCTCGCGGTCATCCCTCGTTAAATGATCTCGAAATCGATCGGGAGGCTCCCGTCCGACTCGAAGCCATCGACTCCCTCGACCCGCGCACTCGGCGGACCGACCTCCAGTTCGGCGGCAAACGCCTCCAGCGTCTCGATCTCCCCGGCCGCGTGAACCTCGACCGTCCCGTCCGGCCGGTTCTGGACGGTGCCCCGCAAGCCGAGATTCGAGGCCCTACGGCGCGTCCACCACCGGAAGTAGACCCCCTGCACCCGTCCACGGACTCGAAAGCCCCGCTGACACTCCGATCCGGAATCACTCATACTACTGTCCGTCTGCGGCCCATCTCAACCCGTACCTGGGCCCTTTGCCAAGGGTGTTGAAGGACGCGTGGGTCCACGAGTCTACTTACCAATACAAAACTCGCGAAAGACCCGATCCAAAATCTCGTCGGTGGAAATCACTCCCAACAACTCCTCCAGAGCGGTCTCTGCGGGCCGAAGCAGCGCCGACGCCACCGCCACCGGTGTCTCCTCATCCAACGCCTCCATGAACGCCACCACCTGATCGCGGGCCTTCCGGACCGCCTCGGACTGCCGAGCTCTGGTCAACGCGGGCACAGACGCGCCGGTCCGAACGAGCCCCCCATAAACCAGCTCCGGGAGAATCGCTTGAAGGCGTCCCAGCCCGGTCCCATCCACCACCGACACGTCCACAATCTCTCGAACGTTGGCGAGACTCGCGCGATCACCGTCCTGCGGATCCTCGGACGCCCGATCCCCCGGCGCCAGATCGACTTTGGTCCTGAGCAGGATCGTCGGCACGTCCGCCAGCCCGGCCAGGAATTCTCGCTCGGCCGACCCGAGATCCCCGGGGGATTCTACACAAAAGAGCACCAGATCCGCGCGGTCGAGATACCGGCGCGCCACCTCGATGCCCAACTCCTCCACCCGGTCGTCCGAATCGCGGAGCCCGGCCGTATCTACCAGGCGGAACGGGAAGCCCCCAATAGAGATGACGGACTCGAGGGCATCCCTGGTCGTTCCGGGCACATCGGTCACGATGGCCCGCTCCTCCCCCAGAAGGGCATTGTAGAGGCTCGACTTTCCACTGTTCGGTGGTCCGGCCAACACCGTCACGGCACCCTCCCTGAGGAGCTCACCCTCGGGAGCTGTCTCCAGGAGCTGCTCCAAAGCCTCTCGCAGGCCCGCGGCCGCATCCACAACCCGATCCACGGTGACGGGCCCTTCGTCTTCCTCCGGGAAGTCGATGTGATGGGCCAGGTAGGCTTCGACCGTGACAAGTTGCTCCCGCAACTCCGCGATTCTTCGGCTCAGACCTCGCTCCACCTGGAATAGAGCCGCGTCGTGCTGCGCTTTACTCCGCCCTTCGATCAAATCGAGCACGGCCTCGGCTTGCACCAGGTCCATTTTCCCGTGCAGCACCGCCCTGCGCGTGAACTCACCCGGTTCCGCCAGGCGCGCGCCCATGGCCAGGCATGCGTCCAGGATCAGCCGGGGCACAAGCCAACCGCCATGGCAGGAGATTTCGACCATGTCCTCGCCGGTATAGCTGTCCGGCCGCGGGAAGGCGGTTACCAGCGCCCGGTCCAGGAGGTCTCCGCCCTCCCCCTTCGTTATGGAGCGTAGGGCTGCCGTGCGCGGGGCGGGATCGTCCTGGTCGGGTGTGAGAGCCCGAAGAACTCGGAAGGCCTCGGGCCCGGACATGCGCACCAGAGCGATCGCGCTCAGCCCGGGGGCCGTAGCCAAGGCCGCGATGGTGTCTACCGCCAGCTCGGGAAGCCGGCTGGAGGGTTCGTCAGTCACCGCTCTTGTTGGGCTGCTTGCCCTTGGCGGGCTGCTGGATCGGCTGCTTGTCTCTGAGCGCCTTACGCTCTTTGCCGATCAAATACTGCTGAGGGATCGTAGCCAGATTGGACACGGTGTAGTAGAGGTTCAAGCCGGACGCAAACCTGAAGAAGAAGAACATCATCATGATGGGCATGAGCCACATCATCATCTTCATCTGAGGGTTCGGCGGCATGGATCGGGCCATGATCCACTGCATCAGGAACATCGACAGGCCCATCAGGACCGGGAGGATGTAGTACGGGTCGGCGGCAGCCAGGTTGGGTAACCACAGAAAGCTCTCCCCTCGCAACTGAATCGTGTTCCGGAACACGAAGAACAGTGTGATGAGCACGGGCATGGGGAGAAGCATCGGTACACACCCAGCCAAGGGGTTGAAGCCATGCTCCTTGTACAGCTTCATCATCTCCTTCTGGAGTTTCTCCGGCTGGTCCTTGTACTTCTTCTGGATCTCCTGAAGCAGCGGCTGAACCGCCATGTTCCGCATCTGTGCCCGCATCGCCTTCTGGTTCAGCGGGTAGAGCAGGATCCGCATCGCGATGCCGAAGATGATGATCACCCATCCGTACCCGACGTTCAGATTGCGGTGCAGAAAGTTCAGAATCGCCAAAGCGAACGACACAATGGGTCGGACGACCGGCCGCATCCATCGGTATCCGTACGGATTGGCCTCTTCCAGATCGTTCTCGAACGCCATCAGGAGGTCCCGCTCTTGCGGTCCCATGTAGAGCCGGTATTCCAACACCCCGTTGCTGCCCAAAGGCTGCGTGACCGTGATCGCCGCTTGGTCGTCACCCAGGGCAGGACGCGCGATCAGTCCTCCTAGATGCTGCTCGCTGCCTTCCCGGCCAGGGATCAACGCAAAGATGAAGTACTTGCTCTTGAGCACTGCCCAAAGAAGAGGCCCTTCCTGGATGCGCTCCGAGTCCACCCGGCTGAGCCTCTCGTCGTCGATCCCATCACGAAGGTGGTTCGTCACGTACGCCATCACCCCCGACTCTTCCCTGCGATCGCTCTCGTTATAGGCGAGCCCTGACCCCATCCCCGTGATCAACAGGGCCCCATCCGCACCCACAACCTCGACCCGCACGTGTATGACGTACGACGACGGATCGAACGTGTAGGCGCTCTGGAAGGTGAGACGACCGGATGGGTGCCGATACCGGAAGGTCAACGTCCGGGACCCACCACCCTCGTTGAGTCGCAGCCCGTTCGCCGGTTCGACCTCGAACAACTCCGCGCCGAGATCGAACACTTCGCCGAGCCTGAGTTGCATGGCCAACGCACCGCCGCTTTCGGGGACGAGCAGCTCCACCGGCTGTCCTTCTGCCCCTTCGTCGAACGACTCAAAACCGAGCAACTGCGCCGAAGTCATGCGGGCCCCTGCCGTACTGAAGGTGTACCGGTAGAGGGGTCCATCGACCACGACCGTATTTGCTGCGGGGCTGTCGGTGACCTCGTCGGGCGCGAAAAACGGAGACGGCTCGGTGGACGGCTCGGTCACCGGCTGGCGGCCAAACGGATCGGCCCGGTCGTCGCCGGATACTGCCGCTCCCCCCACGGGGTCGCCCGGAGGTATGCCCGGCACACCAGCGACCCCGGTACCATCGAGCTGTCCGGGCGCAACACCCTCCGGGCCGCTCACCTCTTCGGGGGGAACGGGCGGGAATAGCATGTTCGTTCCCACGAGAACGACGATCATCAGCGTGATCGCCAGCAGGAACCGTGCTTCTTGCCGCATCTACCTCTTGCCCTCACATGAATGCACGTCTCGGGGACCCGGGGTCGGTAAATACGACTCCCCTCGTGTCACTTCGCCAGCCCCAACCCCTGGAACCGGGTCATAACCTTGTCCGCCGAACGGATGGCAACGCAGGAGTCGCTTGAACGCGAGCCACCCGCCCGAAAGCGCCCCGTAACGGTCAATGGCGCCAACCGCGAACTCGGAGCACGTGGGTATGAAGCGGCAGGAGGGCCCAGTGAGCGGAGACAAGGCCCGTTGGTAAAACCGAATCGCTCCGATCAGCCCACGTTTGAACACGGGCCCCCCCGTCGCCGATCTAGAACACAGTTCCTCGGTCATTGATCTGAACACAGTTCCTCGGTTATCAACTGAAGCTCATCCCTCAGGGTACGAAACCCGACCCCATAAGCTTCCCGGCGGGCCCTCACCAACACGTCCAACGCCATTCCCTGCTCCTTGAGCCGGGGCAACACGCGAGTTCGGCCGATCTCGCGCAGACGTCGTTTGACACGGTTCCGCTCCACGATTGAATGCCGGTGTTTGGGGACGATCATGCCCCAACGGCTGGCTGACCCGGAGGAAGACAAAAAGAAGACGTCCAAGCTGGGCGTCTTCTTCCTCGATCCGTCCCTGAGAAGGGATCGAATGTCTCGCGCCTTACGGATCCGCCCCGAGCGAGGCAAACGGAATCCTCCTCCTCCCTGGCCCGTCCCCGCAGCCGGATGGGCTGCTACCATTCGATTATTTCGAACCGATCTTCACCACGAGGCGCGCGCGTCCCCGGGCTCGCCGCCTCGCTAGGGTCTTTCTCCCACCCCGAGTTTTCATGCGCTCCCGGAAGCCGTGTTTGTTCACACGCTTCCGATTCCGTGGCCTATATGTGGGCTTCATAACGTCTTGGTGCCTTCTACCGCTTCAGCAGCCTTCTGGGTCGTCGTCCCACGGCCACGTCGAACGGGCCGCGCAGAGATACAGCACGATAACATATCCGAGTGGGCGAGCACGGGTCAAGGTCAGCGACTCTAATGGTGACCCCCCGCGCCCCGCGCGAAAATTGACTTTTCCACAATCCGAATCTAGGGTGCTGAGCCCCCGTTTTCCGACTACGCCCGCGAGCGTCAACGACCACCTTAGGAGCGCATGGAGTTCACGGCCGACGAGCTCTGGTCCCGGGTCCTCGACGTGACCCGCGACAGGCTTCAGGGACAGACATACCGTACGTGGCTCGCCGGCACCGTCGCGGTCGGGGTCACCGACTCGGAGATTCTTGTCGAGGTGCCGAGCCAATTCCATGTCGAATGGATCAGCGATCGGTACGGACCGCTCCTGACAGACGTGATTCAGCAGATCCTGGGTCGCCCCCTGACCCTTACGTTCCGTTGCGCCGACCCGGCCGCTGCTCCGCCGATCCCCACCGTCGAAGTCACGCCGCAAGCACTCGGAACGGCCGCGCAGGCGGGCGCGGCGAACCGCGCGGGCCCTCCCCCGACCCTGAACCAGCGTTACGTGTTCGAGCGCTTCGTCGTAGGTAACAACAACCAACTCGCTACCGCCGCGTGCCACGCCGTCGCCGACAAACCTGCGCTCATGTACAACCCGCTTTTCCTTTACGGTGGTGTGGGCCTCGGAAAAACTCACCTCATGCACGCCATCGGGAACGCGGTGCTTCAGGCCGACCCCGCCATGCGGGTCGCCTACGTCCCCAGCGAACAGTTCACGAACGACCTGGTCACGGCCATCCAGCAGGGAACCACCGTCGACTTCCGCAGACGGTACCGGCAGATGGACCTTCTGCTCGTCGACGATATCCAGTTCCTCAAGGGCAAGGAGCGTACCCAGGAGGAGTTCTTCCATACGTTCAACGCCCTCTATGATGCGCGGAAGCAGATCGTCCTTACCAGCGATCGCCCGCCCAAGGAGATTCCCGGGCTCGAGGAAAGGCTCATATCGAGGTTCGAGTGGGGATTGGTCGCAGACATCAAGGCGCCCGACTTCGAGACCCGGGTCGCGATCCTTCGTAAGAAGGCCGACGACGACGGGCTCATGGTCCCTCACGACGTCATGGACTTCATCGCACAATCCTGTACCTCCTCCGTACGGGAGCTCGAGGGCGCGATCCTCAAATTGTTGGCCTATTCCTCTATCACCCATCAGGAAATATCCGTAGATCTGGCGCGCAAGGCGCTTCATGGGAGTTTCGTGTCTGCCTCGGAAAACGCCGGCTCCGTGTTGACGCCTGAACACATTCGGAAATTGGTAGCGGAACGCTGGCAGGTCCGTGAAGAAGCTCTCAGCTCAAAGCGGAGGACCAAGGACTTGACGGTCCCTCGCCAGGTCGCCATGTACCTGATCAGAGATCTCTTGGACTATCCTCTTGCTCATATCGGCCGGCTGTTCGGGGACCGGGATCACTCCACGGTTATCCACTCGATTCGCAAAGTTGATGACAAGATGAGGACCGACGACGAGTTCCGCCGATCGGTCGAAGGAGTGCGAACTGAGATTGAAAGAGAATTCTGAGTGTGGATAGCCGTGTGGAAAATCAGTGGACCTTCTACAACTTTTCGACACCGCTGAAGAGAGACACAGTTATACCCGGTTTTCCACAATGGGAGGAATCACGTATTCCACTGTCATCCATTGGTGAAAGCCTACTTTTGAACACTATCACCCTCTCTACTACTACTAAGTTTTTTATATAGGTTAGTCTTTTTCTATCTAGACACTGTTCATAACCGGGCGTACACCAACGTCGTGGAGGATCGATGAACTGCTTGATCACTCGACAGAATCTGCATAAGGCACTTGCTTCCGTTTCTGCCAGCATCCCGACCAAGACAACTCTTCCTGTTCTTTCGAATATCCTTTTCGAGGCCGGAGAGGATGGGATGTGGATGAGTGGTACTGATCTGGATGTCTCGGTTCGTGTGTGGGTTCCTGCGGAGGTGAAAGAGCAAGGGAGTATTACCGCCCCTGGAAAGAAGCTTCAGGAAATTGTGAGAGAATTAGCGGATCAGCCTGTAGAATTGAGTACTCGGGGCGATCAGATCGAACTGAGGTGTGGAAAGAGTCACTTTAAGCTCAATGGCCTTCCAAGCGACTCATTTCCAACGTTACCGGAGGTCGACTTCGAGAAGGGATGGAGTGTAAAAGGTGCGGACCTGTATGGTCTGATCAAGAACACTGCGTTTGCTGTTTCCTCTGAAGAGAGCCGGCCAATTCTCAATGGTGTACTCTGGGAGTTGAGGGATGGACACATGCGGATGGTTGCAACCAACGGGCATCGCCTGGCGAGGAAAGGTGTCGTTTCTGGGTCGTCCAATGCTCCAAGTGCAGATTTTATCGTCCCCCCGATGGCGCTTCAGCAAGTTCAGCGGCTCTTCGAAGGTGAGGAAGAACTGGAGGTCGCCAAGAGCGGCAACCATCTCGGCTTTAGGGCGAACGGCACTGAGGTGTACACGAGGCTGATAGAAGGGACCTATCCCAATTACGAACAAGTGATTCCAAAGGACAACGACAAGTTTGCGATCGTCGACAAGAAAGCGTTTATCTCCGCCGTTCGCCGTATGGCGGTGGTTGCGAGCGACCAAACACACCGAATCCGCATGGCTTTCGAGGCGGATCGTGTTCACTTGACGGTGCTCACACCAGATCTCGGCGAGGGAGAGGACGAGTTGGAGTTGACCTATGAAGGCGAAGGAATCGAGATCGGATTCAATGCGGCCTATCTACTCGAAGTGCTGAAGTACATGTCTACGGACGAGATCAAGATTACCTTGAAAGCGCCGGAGCGGGCTGCCACCATCGAGCCTGTGCCGGCTGAGGGCGAAGAGGCAGAGGACTACCTATGCCTGGTGATGCCGCTCCGGTTACTCGACTGAGTCGACGTTGACCGGATTCAGCTAGATTCTCGCCGCCGATTCCTGCGCGGCCGCGAGAAGCTCCGGTCCCGTGAACACTGCCAGGAGAGGCAACCCGAGCTCGTCCAGCTTTGCACGCCCACCCTCTTCCCGATCCACCAGGCAGATGACACCAGCGACAGACGCTCCGTGCTTCCGAATCACTTTGATTGCCTGAATCGCGCTCGCACCACTCGTCACCGCATCCTCGACGACAACCACACGGGCGTCGGTGGGAAGGCCCCCCTCGATCTGCTGTCCGGTTCCATGACCCTTAGGTTCCTTGCGCACAGTAAAACCATCGAGCACGTGAGCGCGCCCGGTGCTATGGTGTGCGATCGCGTACGTAACGGGGTCAGCGCCAAGGGTCAGCCCTCCTATATGCGACACGTCCCAGCCTGCCGATTCGATTAGATTGTACACGATCTTTCCGGTGAGCCTCTGCCCCTCGGCCGTCATGGTCGTTCGCCGGGCGTCGATGTAATACGGCGACTTGGCTCCGCTCGAGAGCGTAAAGTCGCCGAGGCGCACGGAGCGCTCCAGAAGTAGGTTCTTCAGGTGCTCGCGATCATACTGTTGTCTCATCATCCGACTATGTCCACGTTAGGTCGAAGTCCACCATCTGAGTCCAACTCTCAGAGTCCGGGTGCCTCCAGGTTTTCGAACCCGCTCCGGACCTCCTCGGGAACACGCATCGGACGGCCGTTCCCGCCGATCCACACTGCCACGACGCGAGCTCGTGCCACAGGCGTCGAATCGGTCTCTCCCTCTCGGGGGTCCCGACGGGCCTCCTGAAGGAAGACCATGCTCGTGCGTCGGAACCCCTCAGTCCAGGTTCTGATCCGCAAGTGGTCTCCAAGAAGAACCTCACTCAGGTAGTCCACCTCTACACGCACAACATGGATTGCCCACCCTCGCCGCGCGAGTTCGTCGTAGCCAAACCCGCAGCGCGCTAGCGCCTCGAAGCGAGCCTGCTCGAAATAGTTGAGATGTACGGCGTGGTTGACGTGCCCGAAGGAGTCCAGTTCGTAGGCGCGGGCGTCGATTACCGCTTCGGCGACGCTCAGGATATTTTGCCGGCTGCGCCCGCTTGCTCGGACCGCTGTCCAGCACGGTCGCCCACGGCGGTGATCGCGTCGACCACCCCGGTGACGGCACCCTCCGAGTTCCGCAGGGGCGTCGAGATCACTTCGACCGGAAGAACATTGCCGTCCTTGTCCATGAGCGGCGCCTTGTATCGAGTACGCTTCTTCTCTCGTCGAGCTATCATCCGCTTTTCTTGTCCCTTCCAATTCTTGGTGTCGAACAGCAGCTCCTGGGCCTGCTTGCCGTCCAGATCCTCAGGACGGTGCCCCGTGAGGTCGGTGATGCGGGGGTTCACGTACTCGATACGGTCGTCCAGGTCGGTGATGATCAAACCCTCGCGCAGCGATTCGACCACGGAGCGGAAACGGGTCTCGGAATCGAGCAGCGAACGCTCGGCTTCTCGTTCCTTCCCTCGGGCTCTGTCTTGGATCGTGACGGACACACCCGTTGCCGAGGGCCTGATAAACAGCTCCAGCCAAGGTCCGTCGCGTTCCAGCTGGCGGCGGAGCCGAGCCGGCCCCCCTCCGCGCATCGCCTTACGGACTTCGGCCACAATCGACCTGTCCTCGACGCCCTTCATCGATTCTTCGAGGCCGCGGCCTACGAGGGCGCCGCCGTCTACGCTCCGGTCGCCGAGCCACTGCAGGACCATCGGATTGAGGAACGTGAAGCGGAGCTTCTCATCGAGATGGATAAAACCATCCACCTCACTGGACGCCGCAGCTGGAAGCGCCGGAGTCTCCGGGGGCTTCGTGGCACCCAACATACGTCTCGCTCTGCCCGCCTCGACGATGAGCGACATGCGGTCTCCGATCGCCGCGACGAAGCGCGTATCGCTAGCCGTCCAGGGGCGAGGTGTATGGTGGACCATGACGAACACGGCGACCACTTTCCCGCGGTCCCGGACGGGGACATCCAAGCGACTCGCGACCTCAGGCTCGACCTTCCCTTGGCCCAGAAGAGTATGGGCATCAGGGTCACTCTTGACGTCCGAGGTGACCACCACCCGGGCCTGGTCGAGTGTCCTTAGATACGGGCCTATTTGCCGGGATGAGATCTTGGGCGTCGAAATCGTATCTCTCGATTTCGTGTAGTTCAGATGGCCGAGCGTCCACTGGGCCCGGTCCTCGGCGAGGAACCAAAGCTCCCACCGGTCGGGCTTCAACGCGCCGGCCGCCAGCGCCGCAATGTCGCGCAGCACCGTCGCTTCATCCGTCTCCGGTCCGCCGCTCCTACGAGCCAGGTTGACCAGGATCTGGTCGAATTCCTCGACTTTGACGTCGCGGGCGTGTTGAGTGACAGCGAGGTTCTCTCTGGGTGTGACATCGACGAAATAGGCGACTCGTCCGCCTACGAGCGGCTTCTTCTGGATCACCTCACAGCTGTGCTCGATGCAGCGTCGATCCCGACCGTCCCGCGCCCGGACGAAAAAGTCGAAAGGAGAGGTCTTCCCAGCGGACGTATAAGCTTCCAGCAGGCCGGCCTCGACCACATCAGGCTCCTCGACCAACTCCCTCATCTCCTGCTGAATGACGTCCGCAAATCCGCGTCCCATCAACTTGCTTCGGGTCAGGCCGAAGAGATCACAAAACGTGTCGTTGGCCCAAGCGACGCTGAGTGCGGGATCGAGGAGGAGCGCGCCCACCGGCGATTGGTCCAGGATGGCCTGGTCTCCGCCCCTGGGTGCGGACGTCGCTCCGGGTCTCCCGAACGTGCGAATCAAGGCCCATCCGCCGACCAGGATCAAGGCCAACGCGATGAAAATGAATACCGGTGTCATGCTGAACTGGGTTGGATCTGCCTCAAGCTGTTTTCCGTTGCTCGTATTCTCGTGTATACATGCCCCGCCGACCTCCTTGCCGGTATTCGGGCCGCCAACTAACCTGGGCCACTGCCAGGGACCAATACTCCCCTTGCGCGGGCTGGTCGAACGGACCTCGCCGGGGACCTACGAGCGGGTTGTCGTTTGCCACTCCTCCTTTCTAAAGAATGGCTCCTCTGGGTGGCTGCTGTCCAGTTGTTCATGGGGCAGCCACCCAGCGCGGAGGGGACGCCGAAGGCCAGCCCTGCGGTCCCCACCGCCCAGGCCGAGCTTTGGCCGGGACGAGCACCCGAGCAAACGCCCGAGGCACTGGTGGTTTTCGCCGCCTCGAGCCTTCAGGACGTCCTGCCCCTCGTGGCCCGAGCCTGGCAGGCGGAAGCGGGGGTCTCCGTGCGCTTCAGCTTCGACGCGACTTCCCGTCTGGCGCCGCAGATCCTCCGTGGTGCCCCGGCGGATGTTTTCATATCGGCCGATGACGTATGGATGCGGTGGCTCGAGGAGCGAGGTGGTGTAGACGGCACGTCGATCAGGCCGGTGACGGCGAACCAGCTGGTGTTCGTGGTGCCTAGGGGTGCGTCGAATCCGCCCGAAGACCCCGGTTCGATAGCCCGCTCCGACCTCGCTCGGATCGCCCTGGCCGGAGAGAATGTTCCGGCGGGCCGATACGCGAGGGCGGCGCTCGAGAGCGCGGGGGCCTGGGGGACGCTCGAGCCGCTTGTCATCCGCGGGGGCACCGTGCGAGCCACACTCGAGTGGGTGGCCAGGGGCGAGGCGGACGGCGGCATCGTCTACCGGACCGACGCACTGGCGGAGGACCGAGTGAGTATAGCGTTCGCGTTCGAGGGGGGAGACTACCCTACGCCGACGTACTCGGGAGCCGTAACCACCCGGACCGAACGCCGCGAAGCTGCCGATGCGTTCCTCGGCTTCATGAGTGGCCCGGAGGCAGCGGCTTTGTTTTCGGCATCGGGTTTCGGGCCAGACGGCGATGGTGCGACGGGAGCCCAAGTCCCTCCGCCCGCGTTGGATGCGGCGTCTGGGTTGGATCCTTGGTCGGCGGTCCGACTGTCGCTGATCGTCGCGTTCGCCGCGGTTCTCTTGGGGCTGGTTCCGGCCGTTGCCCTGGGGTGGGTATTGGCCCGCCGTGACTTCCCGGGGAAGAGCTTCGTTTCGATGATCGTCATGGCGCCCTTGGTGGTCCCTCCCGTGGTTACCGGCTTCCTGCTCCTGAGCGTGCTGGGCCGGGAGTCTGCCCTGGGCGGATTGCTTGCTTCGCTGGGCCTGGCGATTCCGTTCACCCTCCTGGGGGCGACGTTGGCGGCGCTGGTCGTAGGGTTTCCTCTGTACGTCATGGCGATCCGGGCCGTGTTCGATACGGTGGACCAGCGTTTTGAGGAAGTCTCCTGGACGCTCGGCGTGCCGAAGGCACCGACCTTCCGGCGCATTTCTCTGCCGTTGGCTCTCCCCGGCATCGCGGCGGGGGCCGTGCTCGCGTTCGCACGAGCGCTGGGGGAGTTCGGCGCGACCGTGGTGCTCGCCGGAAACATGGAGGGCGAAACCCGCACCATCGCCCTGGCCGTCTACTCCTTGCTCGAGTCGCCCTCTGGCCAAGGCGCCACTTGGACCCTGGTGATCGCAAGCGTAATGCTTTCACTCCTGGCCCTCCTCGGGTTCGAGAGGCTGTCGAGGTGGCAGCGCCGCAGAATGGAGGACCACCATGGCCGGTAAGGGCACCACCCGGGGCGCCGACGGCCCCGCGCCGGACGTGGGGAGGTGGGGGCTACACGTGCAGGTACGGGTCCCCCTCGATGCCATCGACCTCGACGTCGACTGGCGGCCCGAGAGCGACCACGTCGCGATCCTGGGTCCATCAGGGTCGGGGAAAAGCACCCTGCTGCGGGTTTTGGCCGGCCTCGAACCTCGCGCGGAGGGCCGTGTGAGCTTGGGCGACGAGGTTTGGCTCGACTCCGACGCCGGGATCGACATGCCCGCATGGGAGCGGAGGGTCGGGTGGGTGCCCCAGGAGGCCCTGCTTTTTCCTCACCTCTCACTCAGAGAAAATCTCGCCTACGCTGGCGCGGACCCGACCCAGGTCGAGAAGATGGCCGAATCATTGTTTCTCTCCGATCTGATCGACCGGCGTCCTCGGTTCCTCTCTGGAGGGGAACGCCAGAGGGTGGCTCTGGGCCGGGCCCTTCTTGCGGGCCCACGCGTGTTACTTCTCGACGAGCCGTTTTCGGCGCTCGATCGGCCGCTTCGTTCGGAGATAGCCGCCATGGTACGCGCATTCGCCCGTGATAGCGGGACGCCCATCGTTCTCGTGAGTCACGACGAGCATGACGCCGAGCTCCTGGCCGACGAGCGCTGGGTGCTCGTCGCGGGTAAGCTTACCGCGGACGGCGCTTCGGCGTAGGGTAGGCGGGGCGAGACGACAGCCCGGAACCTTCCGAGAGGTCAGGCCGGAACCATCACCTGGAGTGCCCGAGGAACCGCTTCGACGATCACCTCGGTACCCTCGGCCTGCCAGAGCTCCCCGTCCACTTCGTACTTGGGTGGCGCGGAAAAACGCACCGAGAAGCGGGCGCTCTGGCGCATCTGGACATGGGGCGAGAGCACGTGCCGCCCTTTGGGCGCCGCGTTGAACAAGCGCCACCGCCTGAAGGCCGACGTGTTGCCGATGGCACACGCGTCCAACAATCCGTTGTCGAGTTCTGCCCCGGGAGCGATCAGGTAGCCGCCACCGAAAAAAGGGGCGTTCGAGATGGTGAGCATCAACTGATCACCGTCCACCGTATGTCCATCACCCTCGAGTACCAGCGGGACACCGGAGTAGGAAAAGAGATTCTTCAAAGCAGTCATCTGGTAGAGTAACTCTCCCCGCAGGAATCGCGCGCCGGCTGTGTCTTCGATGACAGCGACGTCGAATCCGAATCCGACCAGATTCAGGAAGTGCCGACCCTTCGATGGCTCGGCTGGGCCTTGCTCTGCCCTAAGGGGCGTCGCACTCGTGATGACCCTGCCCACGTCGATGCGGCGAACGACTCCCTTCGCCAGTGTCTGGACGGCGTGGTCGGGGTCACGCATCGATACGCCGAAATTGCGGCCGAAATCGTTTCCCGTGCCGGAAGCAAGAATGCCCAGCACCACGTTCTCCTTGCCCGAAGCCACGATCCGGTCGGCGACGTTACTCCACGTCCCGTCACCGCCTACAGCTACGATGAGGTCGAACCCCTCGGTAATCGCCTGGTCCGTGAGAAGACTTTCTTCGCCGGGGTGTGATGTGCCAGCGTGCACGAACCCCGGCGTGTACTTCTCGAGTAGCGAGAGGAACCGGTCGATCCTCCGCACGGCACGACCCCGGTCCGAGGCCGGATTGAAGACGACGAAGACGCGGCGACCATCCGTGTCGGACGTCATCTCAGATGGCTTCGAGGGGAGCGAAGACCTCCACTCCCTTCTTCATCCACTGCTCCCGGAACGGCGCGTCGGCGATCTCGTCTCTGCTCAGCCCTTCCGTCATCTCGTGTGGATGGATCACGAGTGAGCCTCTCTCGAATTCGTGTTCACTATAACTCTCGCCACGTAGGGTGACGTCCGCCTTATAACTCCCCCCGGCGTCAGACATGAAGGTGTGGAAGAGCAGCTCGGCGGGCTCGAACCGGTGACTCGTACCCGTCAGCTCGAGTATCGGCTCTCCGCCGGCGCTCGCCGCGGCGGAGAGCCGACCGTCCCCCTCGGTGAACACGACATCGACGTTTCGCATGAGGTGCGGCAGCCTCCAGCGATCGACCCCCTCCCTGCGGCCCACCTCGGTACTCGTGGCCACGACGAAGGGGTACAGGCCGGCCTTTGGAAGCCGATCACCGGGTTTCACGAGGGGTGGCACCAGGACCGAGAGTACCAGCTCCTGGAACGCGCCTCCGTCACCCCCATAAAAATCGAAGGCAGTGACCGAGAGAACGCTGCGCTCGTGCTGGACCTCGAGGGGTTGGAGGTGCGATGGAACCAGCCGCCGCGCGTCGGACGTCGGCATCTCGAAGAGACAGCTCAGCCCGTGGTTGAAGTAATAGTGCCCTCGGTCTCCGGGCATATGCCATACCTCTGCAGTACACTTGTGATGATCCGAGCGCCTTCCTCCAGTTCCTCGCGGGAGTGGGCGGCGGAGATCGACATACGAAAACGAGACCTGTGCTTCGGCACGGCGGGATATTTGATCGGGTTCAAGTAGATCCCCTCGCCCATGAGTGCCTCGCCGATCTCGAAGATCCGCGCGTCGTCCCGTACCATGAGGGGAATCACTTGCGACTCGGAGTCTCCTACGGACACCCCGGCGTCGCGAAGGCGCTTCTGCATGTAATCGACGTTGTGCCAGAGTTTGGTCCTCAACTCGGGTTCCTCCAGGAAAATTTCCAGCGCCTTCAAAATCCCTGCCGCCACCACGGGTGACAGTCCACAAGAGAACGTCCGGGACCGGGAGAATCCGCGGAGATAGTTGATCAACTTCTGAGATCCAGCCACGAATCCGCCCTGGCCGCCCAAGCTCTTGGAGAACGTACCGACGTGCATGTCGATTTCGTCGTCGTACCCGAAGTGCTCGGCAACGCCACGCCCGTTCTTTCCGTAGATGAAGGTCGAGTGAGCCTCGTCGATCAGGATGCGGGCTCCGTAGCGCTGACAGACCTCCACGATGTCGGGCACGACCGCAACGTCGCCATCCATCGAGTAGACGCCTTCGATCAGAACCAACTTCTTGCCCTCGTAACGCTTCAGTTTGCGCTCGAGGTCGTCGACCTTGTTGTGGCGGAAAAAGCGGCTGTTGGCCTTCGAGAGAATCATGCCGTCAACCAGGCTGGCGTGCGCGTACTGGTCGGCCACGATGAGGTCGCCCGAGCGCATGAGTCCGGAGATGACCCCTACGTTTACGCTGTAGCCGGTCGGGAAGAGCAGGACGGCTTCCTTGCCCTTGAACTCGGCCAGGCGGTCGGAGAGTTCGTGGTGTATTTCCAGCGAGCCACTGAGGATCGGGGATCCCGAGGCACCGTTTCCGTAACGGCCCACCGCCTCGATCACGGCCTCCTTGACCTCGGGCCGGTAGGACAAGCCGAGGTAGTTGTAAGAGGCGAAGTTGAGGAGGTCGGTGTGGATTTCGTTCGTCTTGGTGTTACGGATGTCGACTCGCGTGGTGGGCGCACCCTGCATCGGAAGGCCATACAGGTAGTAGCCGGACGGCTTGGAGTCCTTCCACCACTCGTCGAAGGGTTCGAGCATGGCGAAGGCATCGTCCCCCGCCCCGAAATAGAAGTTGGTGTAGTCGTACTGCATGGCGAGCGGGAGCTGATTGCCTGACTTGTCGCTGAACATTCCGCCCTGACCACTCTTCGCTTTTTCCTCGCCCATCGAGCCCTCCATCCGACGTGCCTTTCGGTACAGCGTCAATTTACGGGTCGCCCAGCCTGAGTCCCGTGAGCGCTATCTCGGGGCTCGACCGGGTGAGGACGCGCAAGCCCTGAAGCTAAACAAACGGATGTTCCGATCCAAGTCGTACGATCGGGGAGGCGCCGGGTACAATTGCCTCCAAAGAAACTCCCGCGGCTGGACTCGAACCAGCGACAAGACGGTTAACAGCCGTCTGCTCTACCAACTGAGCTACGCGGGATCGTCGTACCGAGTGTAGTCGTCGTACCGAGTGTAGGTAGACAGAAATACTCTACGTCTGAGCCGGGGGGTGTCAAGGACCTGCGCGGGGCCCGGAGGTGGATCTGGAAGTGCCCGCTTCCCAGAGCCGGAGCGGTCGGCTCGACCCCCTGCCGGAGTCAGTTACTGGGTGATCAGGACGATAAGAGACGCTGCCGTGAAGAGAGTGCTGAACAGGGTCCCCCAGAAGGTGATCGTCTCTCTCGTTTGGGAGCGCTGGGCTCTCGGCACATAGAGCCAATCACCCGACTGGACGAGCAGCTCGAGGACGGGCGGGCGTATCTCGAGGGGACGCATGTCGATCACTGTCGCCACGCCGTCGCGTACGAGGCGAACCTGGCTGGGATCGGACGCTCCGCCGCCAATGGCTACGTCGATCTCGGCTGACACGCCGCCGGCACGTGACAGGGCGTCGACCAAGGTCGCCGACGGAGGGAGGAAGAACTGGCCCGGTGATCGGACCGCGCCCGTGATGTTCACCTTGACGTTCACCACAACTTCGACGACCGCCTGCGCATAGAGTTCGCCATAACGCTCCTCCAGGAGCCTCCTGATGTCGGCGGTCTCCATCCCGATCACGCGGACCGTGCTCAGGAAGGGAAGAAAGATTTCACCACTCGGATCGACGATACGCTCGCCGGAGGCTTCCCTCAATTCTGCTCCCGCCCCCGTATAGACGGCGATGATCACCTGGTCGCCCGGCTGCACCCCTGTTCGAGTTACCCGTGGGAGGTCCACCATCCCCTCCGGACGTTCCATCGAACCACTCGAGGCGCAGCCCCCGACGAGAAACGAGAGGACGAGGGCACACGCGGCCGCACGGCCGGATTTCACCATGGATTTCGGGGTCCTGTTGAGGCGAGCTTCGATGGGTTCACCCGTATCGTCTAGTCTATACCAACTCCCGACGGTGTGTCCAGATCGACGCATGGTGTGGCAACCAGCCACACAACTTCAAGTGTTTCCAATTTTCGAGCTTCACCTAGTGTCGCGCCCTTAAGCCATCTTCGCGCACTGCCGGCACCCTCCGGCGTCAAATGTTTGCGAAAAAACGAAACGCTTGACAGGCGTCGCCCTTCGCCTTCTTATGAGAAGCCTTGATCGCCCCCCTCAGTATCGGAGCCGGCCCACAAATTGGGTCGCGCCCACGGAAAATTTCGACTCGAAGAACATGAGCGCGAGAATCTACGATGAGGAGGTAGCGGGTGCGCCCACCACCTACGCCGGACGGACGCGTGGTGGAGGGGCGGGCAAGTTCGAGGGACCGGACCGGTCGATCCTTGGACCCGTCGGTTAGTGGCTACCGAGCCGACCGCAAAACCCGAGTGGAGTATTGAGGGGGCCGAGGCCCTCCTCAATTCATTGAAGGGCGTCGTGTCTGCGCGAATCGTGGCTCGGCCGGGTGGGGTTATCGAGGAGATCCACGTCCTCACGGAAGGGGAGGTGCAGGCGAAGCAGACGGTTCGGAATGTGGAGTCGGCCCTGCTGGCTCACTTTGGTCTGGAGATCGACCATCGCAAGGTGTCGGTCGCTCAGACGGGCGGTGAACAGGAAGAGGCCGTGGAGGCCTTCCAGTGGGTCGGAAGTCGGCGTGACGAGCGGCGCTTCCTCTTCGTGACCCACCGGGTCGAAACGGGGAGGGGGCACCAAGTGCGGACCGTCGTCACGGTGGAATGGGGCGACGAGCAATATGAGGGCGACGCGACCGGGGCCGACATACCTCGGGCGAGACTCGAGACGACGGCTGAGGCGACGCTGGCCGCCATCGGGAAAGCGATCGTTGCCTTGATCGGGGAAGGTGAAGTAGTGTTGTCAGTAGATGGAGTGAAAACCATCGAGGCGTTCGACGGTCTGTTCGTCTTGGTTGCGATACATGCGATTCATGGACGGTCGATCACAGCCCTCGCGGGGGCTGCGGCCGTTGAAGACACAGTCGATAGGGCTGTCATCTTGGGTACGCTACAAGCCGCGGACCGGTGGGTCCGAGGCAGAATTTGAGCGGATACCCGTAGGACTCACAATAAAAAGGGAGACCCCCTCGACCGGCCACGAGCGAAGCGGAAATCGAGCGAAGCGGAAATCGAGCGAAGCGACCGCAGTTTTCTTAGAGCGGTAGAACTTGACACCGACGAAAGGAGGTGCCGCTGATGAGCGAATTTCTGCTTATGATTATGGATTTCCTTGGAGACCTGTTTTTAGAAGGCATTTCAGGGTGGTAACCGGTCGGTCGGGGGGGACTTTCGCGCATGCAGAGCACCTCCATACGGATATACGTTGGGCTCGTCACGGCACTTGCTGTGGTATCTCTTGCTTTTGTGGATTGGGCGAGCCTGGCGCCCCTGGGTGACAGTGTTTGGACGGGCCTGTTGTCCCTCATCATACTGGGTCTCGTCTCGGAATCCCTCTCGCTCAAGGTCAAGGTCGCGGGAAATCAGGGCAGTTCGTCGATCACCTTCTTACCTCTGCTTGCGTGTGTCCTGCTCTTCGGCCCCGTTCCCGCTCTAATCTTCCTCGCAACCACCGGCGTGTTCGGTGAACTCGTCATTCGCCGAAACGAGCCGATCAAAGCCACGTTCAACATCAGTCAGTATCTGCTTTCGACGGCTGTGGCGGGCTTGGTCTTCACGGCACTTGGCGGAGTCCCACAAGCAATAGCCGAAGGCCCTTTGCATTGGGAAGACATGCAGATTCAGGGCTGGGAGCTGATCGCGTTCGGGTTGGTTTTCCTCACGGTCAACCAGAGCGCCGTGGCCATTGCCATTGCAGTCAGTGAGCGACTGCCTTTCTCGAAGGTATGGGCACTTGTCGTCGGGCGCTCGGGCGCAAACGTGTTCTACGATCTTCTCATCAGTCCGGTCGCGATCGGAATGGGAGTCGCGGTCGGAGCAACGGGCGTTGGCGTATCGAATATGGCGGGAGCAGTCGGCGCCGGGTTGAGTGGATCAACGTTTCCCGGCTGAACGGTCGCAGTGGCTACCTGGGGAACGGGGACTCTCGTGAGAGCAA
Organism: Gemmatimonadota bacterium; assembly: GCA_022563405.1. GTDB lineage: Bacteria > Gemmatimonadota > Gemmatimonadetes > Longimicrobiales > Gaopeijiaceae > UBA822. The sequence goes on from JADFNK010000011.1 coordinate 39,588, forward strand.
TTGTTGTCGGAGTGGGCCTGATCTCTGGAGTCGGCAGGGTGTCAGGAGGCAGGCCCGATGGATCATGCAGTGGTGGTAGAAGCGGCGTAGCAGTCGGAACCGGAAGATACGGTTCACCACCGTTATCGGGAGTGGCCACCGGGCCTGGCGCGAGGTTTTCCACGGTGCCGATCGCCTCGACGGTTAGATTCACAGAATTTCCAACAGCAGAGATGATGGTGGGAGAAGGCGGAGCAGGTTCTTCAGAATCAGCGCTGCTGCACGCTGAAATAATCACCGCGAATAACGCGGCGAAAAACAGCGAGGTTTTTTGTCGCCCAGAATTCATAAATGACAGTATGAAGTCGCTCCGGCGAACTCACAATGGTGGTACTGCTGCATTTGTTAGAACCGCAAGTGTCACGTTTTCGAACGGCCAGTGGGCCCAGACATACGGTGTGTAAGTGATGTTTAGTGCAAATGAGTTTCCGATTACGCGCAATCTACCCATAAGACAATTAGCTTGCCGAATTGACCGCTAATACGAACCTTAATGTGGACTCAGACCCTCTTAGCATTTACAATCAGAATAGTTCATTGATTGGTTCGATGTTGGCGGTTCCCCCCGGCCTCCACAGTTTCGAACTAATCCCGAGGATTGTGATGGACAAAATTACGAGAAGTGGGATGTCGTTTTATGGGCCTGAATATAGTCGACGCTGATATTAAAGATCTGAAGCAGTCCCGAAGTAGAGGGCGTGTTCGCTCGGCTGAAACCAAAGCACTGGTTGAAGCGATAGACTCGCTCACTCCCGGGAAAGCCAAGGCAATCGCCCTTGGTGCTGATGCAGTATACATCGGCACGGCGGCTTTAATCGCCTTAGGCTGCACCGTGTGTCAGCAATGCCACACTGGTAAATGTGCCTGGGGTATCTGCACCACTGACCTTTCCCTGACCAAGAGGGTCAACCCTGAGATTGGTAGCAAACGGCTGGCTAATCTCCTCCGTGGCTGGAGTCTTGAGCTTAAGGACTTACTGGGTGGTATGGGCGTTAACGCCATAGAAAGCCTTCGTGGTAATCGGTTACACCTGAGAGGTATCGGGCTTACCGATACTGAGCTTAAGGTCCTGGGAGTAAGGATGGCAGGAAGCTGACATGGTAAAGAACATTACTGGAAGAGGAACTAACCAGGTGGTGAAAATAGACGCCAGTGGCATTCTCTATCGGGAGCTTAATGCCCGCCTTAGAGAGTTAGTGGCTAACGGTACCCAGAAGATTGAGCTTCATAATGTTTATGGGCAGAGATATATTGGCACTGATTTAGATAGGCCAGTGGAGATTGATATATTCGGCACTCCCGGCAACGACCTGGGAGCGTTTATGGACGGACCCAAAATTACCGTTCACGGTAATGCTCAGGATGGCTGTGGGAATACCATGAATAATGGAGAAATAGTTATCCACGGTCACGCTGGAGACATTCTTGGTTTGTCAGCCAGAGGCGGCAAAATCTTTGTCAGAGAGGATGTTGGCTATCGGGCCGGCATCCATATGAAGGAATATGAAAATAAGAAGTCGGTAGTCGTCATTGGCGGCACTGCCCAGGATTTCCTTGGTGAGTACATGGCTGGTGGCATTATGATTGTATTAGGTCTAAATCTCAATAAAGGAGGACATCATAAAGCTAAGTTTATTGGCACTGGAATGCATAATGGCGTGATTTACCTGAGGGGAAATGTTGAGGGTTATCAATTAGGTAAAGAAGTAGGTGTTGCTGAGTTGGAGAAAGAAGACCGCCAGATTTTAAAAAAACTTGTCGGCGAGTTTGCCTCCCATTTTGACTATAACACCGAGGAAATATTAAAACACCGGTTTATTAAACTATTCCCCCTCTGGCTCCGACCCTATGGTAGACTTTATACTTATTAAAAAGGAGGTAAAAATGGCAAGCAGAAGCAGGGAAGAAGGCAAGGAATATGTCATCAATATGGCTAAGGAGCACAGGGTCAAATTCATCAGGCTGTGGTTCACCGACATCTTGGGCATTTTGAAGAGCTTTGCCATCACCGTGGAAGAACTGGAAGGCGCTCTGGAAGACGGGATGGGTTTTGATGGCTCCTCAATTGAGGGGTATGCCCGCATTGATGAAAGTGATATGATAGCTATGCCTGACCCCGATACTTTCCGACTACTTCCGTGGAGACCAAGAGAGCAACAGGCGGTAGCCCGAATGTACTGCGACATCTTAAAGCCTGGCGGTGAGCCTTTTGACGGCGACCCAAGGTATGTCTTGAAGAAAAACCTGAAACGGGCAGCAGATATGGGTTATACTTTCTATGTAGGACCAGAGCTGGAGTACTTCTACTTTCAAGATTCGAAGGGCACGGAGCCCCTGGATGCGGGGGGTTACTTCGATATGACGCCTTTAGACGCTGCCACTGACCTGAGGCGGGAAACAGTTCTTATCCTGGAGGAGATGGAAATTGGCGTTGAGTATTCTCACCATGAGGTTGCCGCCAGTCAGCATGAAATAGACATGAGGTACACCGATGCTCTGACCATGGCAGATAGTGTGATGACTTACCGTTTAGTGGTCAAAGAAGTAGCCCTAAAGCACGGGGTTTATGCCACCTTTATGCCTAAGCCGGTTTTCGGCATTAACGGTAGCGGCATGCATGTGCACCAGTCGCTTTTCAAGGGTGATAGAAATGCCTTCTTTGACAAGAATGATGAATATTATCTCTCCAAGGTAGCCAAGTACTATATAGCCGGACTACTCAAGCATGCTCCTGAAATTACAGCCATTACCAATCAGTGGATTAACTCCTATAAGCGGCTTGTTGCCGGCTACGAAGCACCGGTATACATTTCTTGGGCACGGCGAAACCGCTCTGACCTTAT
>JADFNK010000012.1 GCA_022563405.1 Gemmatimonadota bacterium
AAATACAGGGCACCGTCGGGACCGGCCACGATTCCGTACGGATTGTTCACCGGTGTCTGCGTGGCCACCAGCCCACTCGAACCCTCCGGCTCGTATCCCGCAACACCCGTCCCCGCGATCGTGCGTACTCGCACTTCCTGTGCGAAAGCCATCCGAGGCCGTGCCGCCGCCGCGGTGGCTAGACACAGGGTCCGCAGGAAGTCCCGGCGAGAGGAGTCGGTCATATGCAGCTCCAAAAGTTGCAGCTCCAAAAGTTTAACGGGCCGATGTACGGTTGCTGGATGTTACCGGTAAGGGTCCTCCGTGGCGAGGTAGCGGGTCACGTACTCCGCGACCCCCTCCTCGACGCCAAGGAACGGCGCTTCGTAACCCGCCGCCCTCAGGCGCCCCATTTCGGCCTGGGTGAAGTACTGGTAACGATCCCGGATCTCGGCGGGGGTATCGATCCAGTCGAGTGAAGGCTCCATCTCGAGAGCGGCGAACATGCTCCCGATCAGATCCAAGAACGTGCGGGCCTGGCCGGTGCCGAGGTTGAAGAGCCCAGAGGTGTCCGGGTGGTCGAGCAGCCAGAGCATGACCGCTACGCAGTCCTCAACGTAGACGAAATCCCGCATCTGCCCGCCGTCCGGATAACCGGGGTCGTGTGAGCGGAAAAGGGTGACGGGGTCTCCGGCGGCAGCCACCGAGAACGTCTTCGACACCAGGCTCTGCATGTGACCTTTGTGGTACTCGTTCGGGCCGTAGACGTTGAAGAACTTGAGGCCCACCCATTGCGGTGGGGTGGGAGCCCCCTCGTCCACCCACCGCGCGACCATCCGGTCGAATAGTTGCTTACTCCACCCGTAGGGATTCATGGGGCGAAGGCGCGAAAGCCCCTCGACCGACCCGTCGTCGTCGAAGCCCATCGAGCCGTCGCCGTACGTGGCGGCGGAAGAAGCGTAGATGAACGGAACTCCACTCCGGGCACACCAGCGCCACAGATCGGCCGACAGGTGAACATTCGTCTCGACGATCAGGTCCGTGTCGGTCTCCGTCGTAGAAGAGATCGCACCCATGTGGAAGATCGCACGGATCTTGGCCGAGTTTCGCTCCAGGAACTCGGGGAGTTGCTCGGGGAGCACGAGCGCCGTCAGCTCGCGCTTGCTGATGTTTCTACACTTTTCCGCTTGCGGTCGACGGTCGCAGACAACCAGGTCGGTCTCGCCCCGGTCCTCCAGGCCCGCGACCAGATTCGATCCGATGAATCCGGTACCGCCGGTAACGACAATCATTCTCTGGTAACGACAATCACTTTGTGATACCGATTATGATACCGAATGATACCGACGATCATCGCGAGGACCGCCGAGGTGGTGCGACGGGGGTTTGGCACTCTTCACATCCACAGAGCCCCCGCAAGAGGTCGAACGAATAGAACCCCGTGTCGTGCCCGTCACTCCACACGAACTTGAGCGCATACCGCCCCACGTATTCGATGGCGGTCGGATACACGTCAGGTGCCACCATCGCCTCGGTGAGCGTACGTCGGCCGGAACTCTCGTCGACACAGCCCGCACACGGGCATTTCATCCGGAGATCGAACGGCAGATAAACCGATTCGTGCCCGTCTTCCCACACGATTCGGAGCGCGCTGCCATCCTCCGTCGGGTTGATGTCACGCGGGGTCGTCGCTGGAGTCTGCATCAGATCTCTCGCTTCACGAGGACGTAGTCGAAGCCAGCCGCTCCGCCAGCGCCCGGAATGCTTTCCCCCGGTGACTGCGAGCGTTCTTCTCTTCCGGAGCAATCTCGGCGAAAGTCCGCCCCAGCTCTTCATCGAAGAAAAGAGGATCGTAGCCGAATCCGCCGGCGCCCCGAGGCGCATCCAGGATTACGCCCGAAGCTTCACCACGCACACAAGTTACGTCGTCCGAACCTCCGTGGTTCAGTCCTTGGTTCAGAACCGCCACGCACACGTAACGCGCGGTCCGCTCCGCGAGGGGGGCATCCCCCAGCGATGCGAGAAGATGTGCGTTGTTGGCTTCGTCCAGAGCGAGGCCAGAAAGGCTCTGGTCCGGCGCAAATCGTTTGGACCGGACTCCGGGAGCCCCGCCCAGTAGCTCGATCTCGATTCCGGAATCGTCAGCCACCGTGGGCAATCCGGTGATCCTCTGAAAATAGGCGGCCTTGGACGCAGCGTTCTCTTCGAACGTATCGAAGGGCTCCAGATCCTCTTCGGCATCATCGTACGGAACGCTGGCCTCGGTGAGATCCAGCACCCGAAGGTTCGGGACCACGTCGAGGATGGTGCGGATCTCCTTGATCTTATGCGTGCTGCGTGTGGCCAAAACGAGGTCCATCAGACGAGATCCGTCACGGGGGAGGCCATCAGACGAGGTCCATCATGTGGGCCCATCAGGTGAAGAGCGTCATCCAATACCCAGCGCGGCCTTCTGAGCCCGGACCAGGCCGCTGATACCCTCGATGGCGAGGTCCAGCAGTTCATCCAGCTCGTCCCGCCGGAAGGGATGCCCTTCGGCCGTGCCCTGCACCTCGACGAAGTGTCCCGCTTCGGTCGCCACGACGTTCATGTCGACCTGTGCGGCGGAGTCTTCCGGGTAGTCGAGATCGAGCACGGAACAGCCGTCCACGATGCCGACGCTCACGGCGGCCACCATCTCACGCATCGGATTCCGCTCGATGATGCCGTCCTTCACCAGCCCCTCGAACGCACTCCAGAGGGCGGCCGAACCTCCTGTGACCGAGGCGGTCCGCGTGCCTCCGTCAGCCTGGAGCACGTCGCAGTCCACGATGACGGTCCGGGGGCCCAGTGCCTCCAGATCGATCACCGACCGAAGCGATCGACCGATGAGCCTCTGGATCTCCTGCGTCCGTCCGCCCACCCCGCCCCGCTCGCGGCCGGACCGTGTATGTGTGGCCCGGGGGAGCATTCCGTACTCGGCGGTGACCCATCCGGCGCCGCTCTTCTCCCGCCATCCTGGAACACCTTCCTCCACCGATACGGCGCACAAGACCCGCGTCTGCCCCGCGCTGATGAGGCAGGAACCCTCCGCGTAGGGCGCCGCATCGAGCTCGAGGTTCAGGTCCCGGAGCTGCCCTGGCGAACGACCGTCGCTTCGGCTCATTTCGTGCTTCTCATTCCGCCATCCCTATTCGTATCCCTATTCGTATCCCTATTCGTATCCCTATTGGCATCCCTATTCCGTATCCCTAGTTGGCATCCCCTATTTATCCCCTATTCCGCATCCCCTATTCCGCATCCTTCAGACGATCCAGGATCTTCGTGGTCGAGTACCCTACCACGAAGGGGAGCACGCGAACTTCGCCACCGGCTTCCTCCACCACCTCCCGGCCGACGATGTCATCCAGATGGTAATCTCCTCCCTTGACGAGTACATCGGGGAGCAAGGTGCTGATCAGTTCCAACGGCGTGTCTTCGTCGAACACCGTGACGGCGTCCACGCACCTCAAGGCGGCGACCACCGCCGCCCGATCGGCCTCCGCCGCCAGTGGTCGTCCTTCACCTTTCAGACGTCGCACCGAAGCATCCGAGTTCAGGCCGACCACGAGCACGTCTCCCAGGGCCCTCGCCTGCGCGAGGTACTCGACGTGCCCTCGGTGAAGAAGCTCGAAGCAGCCGTTGGTGAGCACCACGATCCGATCCCGGGGTCGTCCGAATCGGGCCGACAGGGTCGTCCTCGATAGGACTCTCACGCTTCCGACTCCGCCGCCTCGTCCGACTCCGCCGCCTCGTCCAACTCCGCCAAGATCGCTTCGGCTCCGCGCCCGCGGAGCACTTCCGCGAGCTTATCGCCGAGTGCCTGGGGGTCGGAGAGGCTTCCGGTGAGGTCGCCACGTACGACTCGCCTACCGTCGGGACTCGCCACCAGCCCCCACAGACGCAGCCTCTCCTCGTAGGGAATTCCCAACGCCCCGATGGGCACCTGACACCCTCCGCCCAGCGCTTCGAGAAACGTGCGCTCCGCCGTAACCGCCGAAAACGAATCCGGATCGTTCAACGCTCCGACGAGCTCTCTCATTTCGGTGTCATCGGTTCTGGTCACGATGCCAAGGGCGCCCTGCCCGGGTGCCGGAAGCCAGGACGTCCGCTCCAGCCACTCGTCCGCCCGTCGGGCGAGTCCGAGGCGGGTGAGACCGGCCCCCGCCAAGATGATGGCGTCGAACTGTCCGTCGTCGAGCTTCCGCAGTCTCGTATCGACGTTGCCACGGATGGTCCGTGGGGTCACGTCCCGCCGGAACGCGTTCAACAGGGCCACCCGCCGGAGTGAGCTGGTCCCCACGATGGCACCCTCTTTCAGCGAAGCCAACGTGGTCGACGCACCCTCCGGCCCCACGAGAACGTCCCGGGGATCGACCCGGGTCGGCGTGGCGGCGATACACAGACCCTCGGGCAACACGGTAGGAAGGTCCTTGAGTGAGTGGACCGCCAGGTGGACACGTCCATCGAGGAGCGCCTCGTCGAGCTCCCGGGTAAAGATGCCCTTGCCGCTTATCTCGTGGAGGGGCTGGTCGAGGTGCTCGTCACCTACGGTCCGGATGACCTCGAGTGAAACCCCGGACGCGCCGTTGGTTTTCAGTGCCGATGCGGTCCAATTGCTCTGGGCCAAAGCGAGCAGCGAACCTCGGGTTCCCAACTTCAGAACGGTCATTCAGCGCTTGGGGGCATGGTCAGAAATTGGGCGCGTGATCAGAGGAAGCGATCCCGTCTTCGATCGAAAAGTTACCCGATCAGAAGTAGAACACCAGATAGGCGGCGAGCAGCGCAGGTCCGCCGCCGCCCCGCCGCCCTCACCGTAAAGGGGTCCTCCGTGTGTGCTCGCTCACAACCGGATCATCCGTGCCATCAGTTCACCACCAGCCTCATCAGCTCGTAAAACGGCCCGGGATTCAGGAAGAGCCCCAGGGTGGCGAGCGCCGTAACGGTCATCGCGATCAGCATGAGCCGTGGCGCTTCGTGGATCCCCTCACCGCGGTGGGCGTCCTCGGGCGGCGCGCTGAAGAAGGCACGTACCGGGACCTCCAGCAGATAAACCAGGCTCAAGAGCGAGCTCACCATGAGGACCACCAGAAGCCCTATCTGACCCGCTTCGAGCGTGCCCATCCCGAGGAACCACTTGCTCCAGGCGCCGCCCGCGGGGGGTAACCCGATGATACTGAGGGAGCCTATGAAGAACGCGCCGAAGGTGATCGGCATCGTACGTCCGAGGCCGCCCATCCGGCTGATGTCCTTCTCGTGCGCAGCCACGAGCACCGCGCCGGCCGCGAAGAAGAGGGTGATCTTCCCGAAAGCGTGCATGGCGATGTGCATGCCCCCGCCGATGATGCCCCACTCGTTCGCCAGGAGAGCCCCGAGCACGATGTACGACAGTTGGCTGATCGTCGAATACGCCAGGCGTGCTTTGAGGTTGTCCTTCGTGAAGGCCACGAGCGAGCCCAGGATGATCGTGGTGGCCGCGACCCAGGCCAGCCACGTCGCGCTGGCGAGTGTGCCCAGCAGGTCCAGGCCGAAGACGTATACGGACACTTTCAGGATGGTGAACACACCCACTTTGACCACGGCGACCGCGTGCAGGAGCGCGGAGACCGGCGTGGGCGCCACCATCGCCGCCGGCAGCCATCGGTGGAACGGCATCACGGCCGCCTTCCCCGCCCCGAAGACGAACAGGATCAGCAACACGCTCAGCACCCCGTTCGACGCCGTGCCCGCCAGGATGCCGCCCTCCCGGAAATCCAGCGTCCCGGCCAGTTGCCACGTCCAGATGATCGCCAGGAGTTGAAAGCCGATCGAGGTCGTGAGCAGAATGCCGAGGTAGACACGCCCGGCCTTTTTCGCCTCGGGTGTTCCGTGGTGGGTCACCAGCGGGAACGTGCACAGCGTGATCATCTCGTAGAACGCGAACAGCGTGAAGAGGTTCGCCGAAAACGCCACACCCATGGCGGCCGAGATGGCGATCGCGAAGAACGCGAAGAAGCGCGTTTGATTTTTCTCGTGGTGGCCCCGCATGTACCCGACGGCGTACAGGGCGGTGACGATCCAAAGGAAAGACGCGACCAGTGCGAACAGCAGGCCCAAAGGCTCAACCTTCAGGCCTAGCGAAACCCCGGGCAGAACCTCCAGGATCGGGTACTCCGGCCGCAGTCCGTCCTTGATCGGCCCCACGAGCCGAAGAACCAGCGTGAAAAGAACTCCCGCCGTGCCGATGCCTACGGCGTCCCGGACGTTGGGCCACTTGCCCAGAGCCAGGATGGCGAAGGCGCTCACGAGCGGCAGACCGACGGCGACAGCGGCGATCACCTCCGGACTCACGGTGCGATCCCCATCAGCGCCCGGGCGGCACTTCCGGCCACTTCGCTCGTGAAGGTGGCGTCGATCCCGAAGTAGAAATTCGCCAGGATCAGCGTCCAGGTCGGAATCAACATGGCCAAGGGGGCCTCTCTGATCGGCTCGCCGACCTCATCCGGCGCGTCCTGGAAATAGGCCGCCTCCACCACCCGCCAGATGTAGACGACGGCCATGAGCGACGTGGTCAGGACGAGCCCCACCACCAGCCACCACTGCCAACCGTCCCGCTCCAGAGCGCCGAGGATCAGGTACCACTTGCTGATGAAGCCCACTGTAAAGGGCAGGCCGATCAGGCTGAAACCACCGGCTACGAAAGCGGCCATGGTCCACGGCATCTTCTTTGCGAGCCCACGCATGGCCTCGATCTCGACCGATCCGACGCGATACATGACACACCCGAGTACCATGAAAAGCGCACCCTTGATCATGGCATGATTGAACAGGTGCAGGATGCCGGCGGTGAGCCCCGTGACCGACGCCATGCTGATGCCCAGGATGATGTACCCGATCTGCGCCACACTCGAATACGCGAGCATGCGCTTCACGTTGGTCTGGAAGATCGCCACCAGCGACATGCTGAAGATCGCGATCAGCGCGAGCGGCAGCAGCACCAAATCGAGCTGCATGACGTCGAACGAGAAGGCCCATCCGAAGACCGTGAAGAAGAAACGCAGCAACATGTACACGGCCACCTTCGTGGCCGTCGAAGCGATGAAAGCCGTGACGGCGGACGGAGCGTACGTGTAAGCGTTCGGCAACCAGGAGTGCAGCGGAAAGAGCGCCAACTTGAGGCTGATCCCGACGGTCAGAAAGCCGAACGCGACCGCGATGGTGCGGTTCGGACCCAGTTCCGCCAGGAGGACCGAGAGGTCCATCATGTTCAGCGTCCCAGTCATCACGTACATCATGCCGATGCCGATCACGATGAACGTCGCGCCGATGCTGCCCAGGATCAGGTACTGATACGCAGCGGTGAGGGCGCGCCGGTCCTGGCCCAACCCGATCAGCGCGTACGCCGACAGCGACGAGACCTCGAGGAAGACGAAGACGTTGAAGACGTCCCCCGTCACGGTGATCCCCAAGAGCCCGGTGAGACACAGTATGAACGCTGCGTAGAAGAGCGGGATCTTCGCGGCGTCGATCTCTTGCTCGACACTCTTCAGGGCGTAAGGAATCACCACCGCCCCGATGGCCGTCACGATGATCAGGACGAACGCGTTGACGAGGTCGATCCGGTACTCGATCCCGATGGGGGCCGCCCATCCGCCGAGGGCGTAGCTGATCGGCCCCTCGGCCTGAACTCGCCTGAGAAGCTGAACGGCGATCCAAAACGACGCCCAGCTCGTCGCGAGCGCGATGCCCCAGGCGATCCGGCCATGGCGTACGAGCGCACACAGCGGCGCCGCGAGCAGCGGGATGACGACCTGAAGGACCGGGAGATGGACCGTCATTCAGCTTCGGCGACGTCGAGATCGTGGATTTCGTCCTCTTCCACCGTGCCGTACGCCTCGTGGATCCGGACGACGAGACTCAATCCGAGCGCCGTCGTCGCTACGCCGACCACGATCGCGGTGAGAATGAGCACGTGAGGGAGCGGGTTGGAATAAACCGGATCTCCCTCCATGAGAATCGGAGCGGTCCCTCCCCGAATCTTGCCCATGCTGATGTACAGGATGAAAACCGACGTCTGGAAGACGCTCAGCCCCACGATCTTCTTGATCAGGTTCCCCTGAGAAATCAGGATGTAGAACCCGACCATCATCAGGAAGATGAAGGCCCAGTAGTTCACCAGCCCGAGGACGTTCATCAACGCACCTGCCGGCGGGCGGCGAACATGTAGAAAATCGCGACCATGACCCCGAACACGGTGGTAAACACGCCCAGCTCCACCAACAGGATTCCCAATTCCTGTCCGTGTTCAGGGTCGTGCCGGAGTACGTTGTAGTTCAGGAATTCCCCGCCCAGGACGAGGGTCACCACGCCCACCCCGGCGAAGATCCACACCCCGAGTGCACCACAGAACCACACGAATCTCAGGGGCAGCACCCTCTTGGCGGTGTCGACACCGAAGATGAGCGCGTACAGGATGAACGCGGCCGCGAAGATCACGCCGGCTTGAAATCCACCGCCGGGCCCGTAGTCCCCGTGGAACTGAACGTAGAGGGCGAACAGCAGAATGAAGGGAATGAGGATCTTGGCACCGATCCTGAGGATGACGTTATCCTCCATCTGGGTCCTCTTCCCCGTCCGGTTGCTGGTGGGGTTCCCCGTCCAGTTCCTGGTCCGAGGGGCCGGAAGCGGGACCGCTCGCCATCTCGGACGTTGCACGCTTGCGGACGCCACCCATCAACAACAACACGCCCACCATGGCCGTAAAGATCACCGTGGTTTCGCCCATCGTGTCGTAACCGCGGTAACTCGCGAGCACCGACGTGACCACGTTGGGAATCCCGATTTCGTGTGCCGACTCCTCCAGATAGTGCGGGGCCACATGGTGGTGCGCCGGATTACCGGGATCACCGTAGGGCGGCATGTCGAAGGTTCCGTATACCAGAATCGATCCCGTCACCAGCACGACCAGAAGCGGGATCACCGACGAGCGAGTGGATTTTTTTTGCTCGTGCCCGACCAGCGCCAGCGTGCCGAGCACCAGGATGGTGGAAATGCCCGCCCCCACTGCCGCTTCGGTGAACGCGACGTCGACGGCGTCCAGGGCGGTGAAGAGACCGGCGGAAAGAAGGCTGTAGATCCCAGCCAGCATGGCTACGGCAAAAAGATTCCGAAGCTTCAGCAGCGCCAGCGCCGTAACCGCAAGCATGGTGAGGAGGAAGAAATCGACCAGATTCTCTATGAGTCACCCCCTTCCACATCGCCGCGAATCGGCTCCACTTTCCCGTGGAGTGCGGCCCGGGCCAACGCGTGAGTCGCGATGGGGCTCGTGAAGAGGAGGAAAGCCCAGATCATCAGGAGCCGCACCGTGATCAGCCATCCCCCGGATTCGAACGACAACCCGGACTGAAACGACAACCCGATCAGGACCAGCCCGGCGCCCATCGTGTCGGTCATGCCTGCCGCGTGAAGACGCGTGTACACGTCGGGGAACCGTAGGACGCCGACGCCGCCGACCACGATGAAAAAGAGGCCGCCCAAGATGAAGATCCAGCTCAATACGTCCCACACCATCAGGATCGACCTCCGCCGATCTCGCTCGCTTTTCCGAGATCGCCGACTTCGAAATACTTCAGGACCGCGATGGTCCCGATGAAGTTGATCAGCGCATAAACCAGCGCCAGGTCCAGGAATTCCGGCCGGCCTGCGAGGAATCCCAGAACAGCGATCAGCAGCACGGTCTTGGTACCGAAGATGTTGAGCGCGAGGACCCGGTCGTACAAGGTAGGACCCAGGAGCGCACGGATCATGACCAGGGTCATGCCGATCCCGACCCCCACCGCGGCTACGGCGAACATCAGGACGCGCCCTCCACAATCGATACGCGCCGGTCCATCTCGTCTTCTTCCCGGCCGTCGACGTCCTTACGGGTGAGGGCGTGTATCTCCAATTGGTCGCCCTCGACGCCCGTCGTGATCGTGCCGGGCGTAAGCGTGATGGAATTGGCATACAAGACGCGCCCGAGATCGGACTTCTGCGTGGATCGGAAGACGACCATGATCGGGCTGATCGGAAGCTTGGGCGAGAGAATGACCTTCGCGACGTTGATGTTGGCGACCAGAATTTCTTTCAACAGCCAGGGAAGGTAGAGAAGGAAACGGCCGATCCAATAAATCGGGACACCTTCGTGGTCGGCCACGTCCATGCGACTGGCGATGTAGACCGTGAGGGTGCAAGATCCCAAGCCGAAACCGACGAGTAGCGCGCTGTCCCAGTGCCCGGACAGCAGCAGCCAAACGGCAAACAGTATAAACCAGAGGCCTACGATCCGCGCCAAGCCAATCGTCCTTTCTTCTTGTTGTGCGGTGCGTCCTGGACGGAACCGCCCAGGTGATTTTTCGGAGCGCAACCTACCAGTTTGACTGGGCCCCGTCCACGATGCGCTGTACGAGAAGCTCGATGGCCTCTATGCGCCCGATCTCTTCGGGTTCCCCTTCGAGGTACTGGCCCAGGGTGCTCAGGGCCAAATTGTCCCACAGGATCACATCCTCGACGCGGTCGATCAGCTCGACCTGAACGCGGATGCTCACTTGGCGCTGGAGCACATCCACCTGGCCGACCTGGTTCGCCCGAAAGAGAGGGGCCGTCAAGTCGTAACGTATGATCCGTCCCTGAATCACGGCATCCGCTACGTCTTCGCCCGCGTTGGTGACCCCTAGAGCACGCGGCAGGGTCTGCAACAGCTCTTCGTGGATCTCCTGGGTGAGCTCGAAACGGTTGGTGTCGTTGTCGAAGGGGAGGATGGCGATCGTTCGAATGTGGTCCGGAAAACTTCCCGAGCGGAAACCGTAGTTACATCCACCCGCAGCGAGCACCGCGATCAACCCAAGACCGCACGCGACTCGGCCCAACCCGTTGACTCGGGCAAACACGTTAGAGACCCAGATACCAGATATCCGACGGATGGGAGTCCACCCTTTCGACGGTCTCGACCGTCACCTTGAGTTCACTGAATGAGCCCAGATTGCGGTAGGTAGCCTCAGAAGGCAACTCCTCTCCACTTTCCCGGTTCAGGACGACGCGGTGTACCGCGTTTCCGTCGTGGCGCAGCTCCACCTCGGTCATGCGCCCGGAGCGAAACAAGTACCATAGCTCGTCCCCGTCGGGAAGGCTGTACCGCAAACGGAAAACATCGTTGTCGAAGGACTCACCGCCGAGCGGTGTGGTGTCCTCGCCCGGCCGCAACGTGCCCAAAAAAGCCCAGAGCAGAGCCGGAGAAGGCACGAACTCCAGGGCCCTTTCCTCGCGAGCCCAAAGCTCGTCTTTCACCAAGCCGGCCGCCAAAACCGCCTCTCCGTTCTCCAGGTACAGGTCGAGACGGGCCAGATCCGGATGCTGGAGGCGTGCGGCCCCCGTCCCCTCGAGCCGGAGGTCCGGCTCTCTGATCCTCCACTGAAAGATGACCAGCGACGTAGCCGGCAACGGATTGGCCTGGAGAGCCCGACCAACAGCTAGGTCCATATCCAAGATCGGAGACGGATTCCCCAGCGACCCTCCAGCGCACGCAGTGTTCGCCACAACGAACCCGAGGGCTAAGAGATTCGAATGGAATTTCATAAAGTCATCCTGAGAGAAGCCGCCTTCCCCGGGTAATACACCCAGTTTACTTTCCGATCCCCATGTCTGAGAAGCCCATCCATTTCGCAAGCGACATCCACCTCGGGGCGGTACCTGCCGAAACCGAGCGATCGTTCGTGCGCTGGCTGATGCATACCGCCGATTGTGCTTCCGAATTGATCCTCAACGGTGATCTCTTCGACTTTTGGTTCGAGTACGGCTCGGTGATTCCAGGGGGGCACACACGCACGCTGGGAGCGCTGGCCGACCTGGTCGACGGAGGTCTTCCCGTGACCCTCATGGGGGGGAACCATGACTGGTGGGGCGGCAAATTCCTTACGGACGATATCGGCCTCACCTTCCAGCAGGGTCCGGTCGTACGCGACCTGGCGGGATTGACAACCTTCATCGCTCATGGGGACGGCTTGGGCCGGGGTGACGTCCGGTACCGAATCCTCAAGGCCGTGGTGCGGAGCAGAAGTGCACGCTGGCTCTTCCGTTGGCTCCATCCGGACATGGGCACGGCTCTGGCCTCCCACATCTCTCGGACCGCAGCTCTGGTTGCGAGTCCCTCCGGGGCGGAGGAAGCCCGCTCGAAGGTGTTGTACGAATGGGCGGTCGAAAAAATGGCGGCCGAGAGCGATCTCGATCTGATCGTCCTGGGTCACGCGCACATCCCGCTCGTACACGAAGCCGGGCCGGGCCGCTACTACGTAAATCTGGGGGACTGGATCAGCCACCGGAGCTACCTCGTGCTCAGAGAGGGAGAGCGCCCCACGCTCGAACGATGGGAGTCCGCAGAAGAGGGTTGATTCTAAAACACCAGCCTGAATCCAAACTCGACACCCATGTCCGGAAGCGGGCGGATGACGGTCTCCAACGGTTCAGGGAAATCCGCCAAGTGCGCCGTCACGAACGCGTCGGCCCCACCCAGGAGCAGCATGAACAAGGCGAAGGCGATCCAATCTTCTCTTTGCTGGCGCCGGATTTCTTCCAGCTCGAGTGCGCTCACCACCCCCAGATCCGCCTCGAGTAACGTTTGGAGATCGAGAGGATCGTCCAACGGGTCCGCCATCAGCCGCTCGAACGCGTCGCGTCGACGCATGTCGAGGATGTCGCTCGCACTCCCGAGCAGCTGGTTGGTCTTGAAGATCATCCAAAAGGAAATGGATTCGACCGTGAAGTAGAATGCTCCGCGCCCCGGGGATCCAGCCGCCGCCTGACCCCAGCCCGGAATCACCATGGATCTCGCGAACGCACCCCCGGCGGAGGGCACGCCGCCGCTCGCTGTGGTCTGCGCGGCCTGGGTGGAATCCTGGGGGGCGCCGGCCAATGGTTGCTGCCCCGCGAGAGTCGTGGCCTGCGCAACGCCCAGGAGCAAAACGGCGAGCACGATGGCGGGGGCCCGATGGCGGGAGCGTGTGGGAATCGAACCCACCAACCCGGGGTTTAGCCGGGCGAGCTGGTTTTGAAGACCAGTGAGGCCACCAGACCTCCTCCGCCCCCCTGTAGGTGTCGCTCCATCAGTTGGCAAAGTTAGCACAGGCTCCCATCAGCTGGGGCGTAACGCCTTCAAGTCGCTGCCCGCCGGCTCCTGGAAGGCCTCGAGGCCGAACTCCGGGAGGGTCGCGATGAGGTGGTCGAAGATGTCCGACTGCACGTTTTCGTAGTTGCCCCAGTTCGTGTCGTTGGAGAAGCAGTAGATCTCCAGAGGCAAACCCTGGGGCCCAGGCTGGAGCTGGCGCACCAGGAGCGTCAAGTCTTGGTGGATCGTTGGGTGGTTGTGTAGATAGTGAAGTACATACGCCCGGAACGTGCCCACGTTCGTGAGACGCCGCTGATCCGGAACGACGCCCTCGGACGGCCCTTCACGAGCGTTGGCGACGTCCAGCTCCTTCTGCTTGGCGTTCAAGTAGTCGTGCAGGAATTCGAAGCGGGAGAGCTGGGCCACCTCCTCGTTCGAAAGAAAGTGGATGGTGCTCATGTCGATGTGGATCGCCCGCTTGATGCGACGGCCTCCGGACTCGGTCATCCCCCGCCAATTCTGGAACGACTCCGAGATGAACTTGTGGGTGGGAATGCTGGAGATGGTCTTGTCCCAGTTCTGGATCTTCACCGTGTGCAGCGCGATGTCGATGACGTCGCCGTCGGCGTTGGCCTGGGGCATCTCGACCCAATCCCCGAGGCTGATCATGTTGTTGGACATGATCTGGATGCTGGCCACCAGCGAGAGGATCGTGTCCTTGAAGACCAGCATCACGATCGCCATGATCGCTCCGAAGCCCGACAGGAACACCACCGGGTTCAGATCCGCCAGGATGGACACCACCAGGATGCCCGCCATCACATAGAGGACGAGGCTAACCACCTGGAGGTAGCCCTTGATGGGGTGGCTCTTGGCCTCAGCGTAGCTCTCGGTGTAGATGTCGTTCAACGCGTGCAGCACACCCCCGGCGACCGTGCCGAGGACGATCACCACCCAGGCCAGGGATACACGGCGCACGAGAATCGCGCCGGCGAGTGCGAGCCCCTCCCGGCTCGTCGCCTGAAGATCGAGGCCCGGGGCGTCAGCCAGCAATTCAGGACCTACACCCAGCGCCCATCCGATTCCAACGTAGGTCACGAGCGCCGGCGCTACGTTGGCCAGCTTGTGGAAGACCCGTCGCTCGACGAGGCGATCGTCCCACGTGGACTGAGTCCTGCTCGCCACACGTTGGACCAACCTCAGGAATACACGGCGCGCCACGGCGTTGGTGGCCCACGCCAGGAGAATCAGGGACAACACCCCACCGACAGCCCGAAGCCAGGGGTTCGCGGTTATGCTAGACAAGAAATCCTGCATCGTGTTTTCCTCAGTTTCTTGACCGGAAGGACGAGGCCCAGGTTGGATAAACGCGCCCCTCTTGTCAACTTCCTCTCATGACGTTTGGCTTCCTCTCATGACGTTTGGCATCGGCCTCCCCAAGGCTCTTCAGAACGGCGAGATCCTCCGTCGCCTGCGCCTGCGGTTGCGGCGTTCCACCACCGCCGGGCCCCTGGCCCTCGCCACCACCATCGGTCTGCTCACTGGAGTCGCGGCGATCGGACTCCGGTGGATGATTTCCGGGGTGCAGTGGCTGTTTTTCGATCAGGCAGGCCGCTTTATCGAGGTCTCGACACCGCTCCCTGCGTGGGTGCCCCTCGTTCTCGCCCCAGCGGTAGGCATGGTGTTGGTGTCCTGGATAGTCCGTCGCTGGGCTCCGGAGGCCCAAGGGCATGGCATCCCGGAGGTCCAGTTCGCTGTGCGACAGCGCGGGGGACGTATCCGCCCGCGTGTGGCGATCGTGAAGGCGTTGGCGTCCGCGCTCTCCATCGGGTCCGGCGGATCCGTAGGGCGTGAGGGTCCGATCGTCCAGATCGGGTCGTCCATCGGGAGCACGATCGGCCAAGTCGCAGGATTGGGCGCCAGCGAGGTACGGATCATGGTGGCCGCGGGCGCGGGCGCAGCCATCGGGGGCACGTTCAGCGCGCCCATCGCGGGGGTGCTCTTCGCCATGGAGGTGATCCTGGGTGGGTTCGCCTCTCGGTCCTTCGGCTTGGTGGTGGTTTCGTCCGTGGCGGCCACGGCGGTGGTGCAGTCGGTTCTGGGCACGGAGCCCTCCTTCAGCCTCGTCGAGCAGTTTACCCTCGTCAGCAACTGGGAGTTCGGGCTGTATCTGGGACTCGGTGTCATCACCGGCATCGTGGCCCTGGTCTACGTCTGGATGGTGTATCAGACGGAGGAACGCTTCGAACTGTGGGCGATCCCGTTCTGGGCCAAAGCGCTCCTGGGCGGCCTGGCGGTGGGAGCCATCGGGGCGTTCGGGAGTCCCCACATCTTCGGCGTCGGACATGAGGGGGTCGAGCTCGCGCTCGCCGGAGCACTCGGCGTCGGCACGATGGCCATGCTCGTGATCCTGAAGATACTCGCTACTTCGATCACCCTCGGCGCCGGTGGTTCCGGCGGAGTGTTCGCTCCGGCGCTCTTTATCGGGGCGATGACCGGAGGCGTCTTCGGCTCGCTGATGGGCTTGCTGTTCCCCACGGTGACGGCGTCTCCCGGCGCCTATGCTCTGGTGGGCGCCGCCGCCGTGTTCGGCGCAGCGGCCCACGCCCCCATGACGGCGATCGTCATCCTCTTCGAGATGACCGATAACTACCGGATCATCCTCCCTCTCATGTTGGCGGTGGTGCTCGCGCAGATCATCGCCTCACGCCTCAACCCGGACTCCATCTACTCCATCAAGCTCCGGAGGCTGGGTGGGTTCCGACCCTCCCAGGGTGAGATGGGAACACTCGACATCCTTCTGGTAGCCGACGCCATGGAGGAAGAAGTGAAGAGTGTACCCGAGTCCATGGGCCTCGATCAATTGGCTGAGTTGGTGCGGGATGAGCACGCGCGGAGTTGGGTGGTCCTCAATGAGGAGGAGCGCCTGGTAGGAATCGTGGCTCTGGCCGATCTGGAGCGGTCCATCGTCGCCGGAGGGTCGGAAGAAACGGTCGGAGACATCATGACCACGGCGGTGGAGACCACTTTTCCCGCCGAGACGCTTCGGGACGCCTTCGGACGATTCAGCGCCCTCGGTGCCTATCAGATGCCCGTCGTGGATCCGGAGGACCGGAGTCGTGTTGTCGGCGTGTTGAAGCGGGCCGAGATGATCTGGGCGTTCAAGGAGTTGGCGGACGAGCACCAACGGCTGCTGAAGCGTACCCAGGCCTTACCACCCGACGCAGGCGGGGATTCGGTTCACGTGGCGCTCGAGGTGGGCCCATCCCACACCGACATCTGCTTCCGCCCCATCCGCGAAATCAAGGTGCCGCCCCAAGCTCTCATCGCGCTTCTGCGGCGCGGGGATCGGGTCGTGGTGCCGAGGGGCTTCACACGGGTCGAGCCCGGAGACGTACTGACCTTCATCACCACACGCCGCCATCGGTCGACCCTGGAGGCGTGGATCGCCACCACGACGCGGGGACCCGTCAGGTCGGAAGACCCTCCAAGTTCCTCTCCCGGATAACTTCCTGCTCGTTGGGGCGACTCGACGAATCACTCGTCGACCGTCGGCTCACCACCTCCCTTCATTATCACCGTCCGGATCGGGAACGGGATCTCTATACCTTCGTCGCCGAAGCGCTGGTGCAACCGCTTGATGAACTCGTGTTTCACGGGACCCTGGCTTCTGAACTCACGCACCATCATGCGGACATCGAAGTTTATGCTGGAGTCCCCGAAGGTGTGGTAACGCACGATGGGGTCTTCCCCCGGCACACCGCCGTCGACCTCGCCGAGCACCTGCTTGGCCACTTCCAGCGCGACAGCCTCCACGTGCTCCAAGTCGCTGTCGTAGCTCACACCGATTTCGAGAGTCACCCACAGCGCCTTCCTGGGCATCGAAAAATTCTTCACGATCGAGGATGCAAGCAACGAGTTGGGCACCGTGACGAGGTTGCCGTCGGGGAAGGTCTGGATGGTCGTGTTCCGGCCCTTCACGTCGGTCACCCACCCCTCTTCTCCTGAAGACAGACGGATGTAGTTCCCCTGTTGCACCTGCTTGGACAGGATAATCTGTATTCCGGCGAAGAGATTCCCCAGCGTGTCCTGGAGTGCGAGCGCGATCGCGATTCCTCCGATCCCCGCTGCGGTGATCAGCGCCGTGATGTCGATCCCGAGGTTCTGGAGGATGATGAAGAGCCCCAGGATCCCGACGGCCATCCGAGCGAGGTTGGTGACCAGCGTCGGCGACTTGATCGCTCCGCCCGCGCGACCCGAAAGCATCTCCACCACTCCCCCGACGGCCCGCATCGCGGCGACCACGACGGAGCCGAGCACGAAGACCATGAGCACGTTTTGAGTCGTGCTCACCAGCAGCGGGCCCGGAGTGCCCACGTTGAGCGCGAGGTAGACACCACCGGCGACCAGCCAGATGGTCCCCACCCCACGGAGGGACCCGATGATCATCTCGTCCCACTTGAAGCGAGTCCGTTCGGCGAGCTTGTGTGCCCGCCGGATGATGACCAACTCCAACAGTAGGCCCAAAACGAAGCCCCCCAGGACGAAACCGAGGCGTTGAACCCACGGGTTCTCGAGGAATTCGGTCATGACGGGATGTGTGCGATGAGGTCGATTTCCACTGCCACGCTCTTGGGCAAAGCCCCGGCCTGCACCGTCGCCCGAGCAGGGCGATGATCCCCGAAGTGTCTCGCGTAGACTTCGTTCATCTCTACGAACGTACCCATGTCGGCGAGATACACCGTCGTTTTGACCACGTCATTCAGAGACCCGCCCGCCTCGCGAAGAACGGCGATCAGGTTGTTCAGGACCCGATCGGTCTGTTCGACGATTCCACCCTCGACGACCTCTCCGGTAGCCGGGTCGATCGGAATCTGGCCGGACGCAAAGACCCACTCCCCCGCAACCACAGCTTGGGAGTAGGGGCCGATGGCAGCCGGCGCTTCAGGTGTATCAATGAACTTAAAGTTGTTCATGCAGCTCCGCCTTCGTCACGGTCGCCACGCCGGGCTTCGACACCTGGACAGCGGCCGCGTGGTTCGCCAGAACGGCCGCCTCGGACATCGACGCCCTGAGAGCCAGCGCGAGCGAAACCACCGCGGTCACGGTGTCCCCCGCGCCTGAAACATCGAAGACGGCCCGGTCCGACGCGGGGAAAAGTGTGGTGCCCTCACCGGCCGAACACAACACCATGCCTCGCCTGCCCAAGGTCAACAGCAGATGCTCGCAGTCCAGCCGCGAGCGTGCCCCCTCCATCCAGTCGGCGTCCTCGGGACGAACAGCCTCTCCCAACGCATCCTCCAACTCCTTTGCATTCGGCTTGAATACGGTGGCCGACCCGTATCCGAAGAATCGCCGACTCTTCGGATCCACGATCGCGGGCACGCGCTTCGCCTTGGCACCGTCGAGCACCTCCTGGATGATCTCGGGAACCAGCACACCCTTATCGTAGTCCTCGAGCACGATCGAGGCACAGACGGCGAGTCCCTTTCGGATTTCTGTTCGAAGCAGCCGGGCGGTGCCTGGGCTGACGTCATCCGAGTCCTCCCGGTCGATGCGCACGACCTGTTGGTGACCCGCCAAGACCCGGGTCTTTACGGTTGTCGGCCGCTCTGCGGCTTCCACCAGGCCTTCGATGCCCACCCCGAGTCCTTCGAGGCGCTCTCGGAGCTCATGTCCCGCATCATCACTGCCCACACAACCGACCACGTCGCACTGAGCGCCAAGTGCAACGATGTTGGCCGCCACGTTGGCGGCGCCGCCCACGCTCGCCCATTCCTTTTCAACTTGAACGACGGGTACCGGGGACTCCGGCGAGATCCTGGTCACCGAACCCGAAACGTACCGATCGAGCATGAGGTCCCCGACGACGAGCACCCGCGCCTGCTCAGACCGATCCAGAATACCTTTGATGCGGCTGACACTGATGCGGCCGAGAGGGCCCGCCCCCACTACTCTAGGGTTTGCTCCAGGGCTTCGAGAAATTCCACGTCTCCTTCCGGGATCGGACCCAGTCGGGTAAAACGAACCACCCCTTCTCCGTCGATGAGGAAGGACGCGGGTAACCCGATGGCGACGAAGACATCGGTGCTCACCATATCGGGATCGAGCAGGATATCGTAGGTAACGCCCATCTCTTCGAGAAAGTCGTTCACCAAGTCGAGGGCGGAAGGAGAGTCGACGGAAATTCCCACGATCATGAGGCCGCGATCCTTGTTTTCCTCATAGACGGACTGAAGATAGGGCGTCTCGAACCGGCAGGGGGCGCACCACGTGGCCCACAGGTTGACCAGGATCGTCTGCCCCGCGTAGTCGGCGAGAGCGACGGTGCGTTGGCCGTCGAGCGACAGCGCCTCGAACTCCGGTGCCGGATCCCCGACCTGCGGCGGCGCGGGCAGACCTTCCGGGACACACGCCGAAACCCAAAGCAGCGTGGCGAGCGTCGCACCTAAAACCCGGGTCATCGTAGAGCCTCCTTTGTCCTAGCCACTCTCACGCGTCGACCATTCCCCGTCTCGGTCCACGCAAAAACCACTCGGCCCATGCCGTCTCGAATCATTTGTGGGAACCCGCTGTCCCGCGCTGCAGATATCGTCGTCACAAGCAATTCCTCTCCTGTTCGGCCGTCTGGCCACACCTGGCGCACCAGTATCTCCGCTACGCGGGGCCGCCGCTCCACCCACATGACCAGCGCCGAGCCACTCTCGAGCCACAACACATCGACCCGTCCGAGAGACGTCCCGTCGTCGACGCGGATCGGTTCCCCGAAGTGTACACCACCGTCGGAGGAAAATGCCACCTGTGTCTTACGTTGGTTTCCGACACCGGTAAACCACGCGACTACGAGCTCGTCCTCTCGAGCCGCCACGGCCGGGCCGTTTATCGGGCAAGCCGGAATCACCCAACCGTCTCGATAGACCGGCGTACCCTCGGTCCACTGCCCGTCAACCAGACGGGTTACATAGATGTCTCGCACTTCCCCCTCGGACCGATCCCGGTAGACCACGACGGGGCCGGACGCCGAGACGGCCACGTCCGTCTGACAACAGTCACACACACGCTCGTCGAGGAGCGCCTCCGAACCGGGGACTCCATCCCGGTCGAGGGGGCGGTATCGTAACCCCATCGCCCCCGGGATGCCTTTCTTTCCATCCGTGTCGACCGAGTTCCGCGCATCCAGCCAAACCAGACCGATTCCCCCGTCGTCCAGCGTGAATTTCGAGACGAAGCCGTGCTCCGTGCGAGTCTCATCCGTATGAGGCGTCCACGGATCGGTCCACGTAAGACCTCCATCCGCGGACCGGGCGACACGAATCGCATAGTCGTATCCCCGGTCCGGGCCACGGACGAGCCAGTGAGCCACCAGCAGATCCGCTTCCAGGATTTCAACCCCGGCGAAATCCGCCCAATTGACGAAAAATCCTCTCGCCTCCGTCGAGCTGGCGACCGTATGAGCGGGACCCCACCCGGCATCATCGATGATGGCCGTTTTAACGGACCAGGTGTCTCCGCCATCACTTTCTTGCCAGCTCAGTACAACCTTGTCCCCCTGGGTGGACAATCCAGGCCACAAACTGCCCTCTCCGAGGGGCGGGCTCAGTGATTCGATCTCACCAAGAGTGATACCACGCGGACCCATATCGACGCAGGCCGTCGCGCTCAGAAATGTCGCCAATATCGCTATCCGAAAGGATATCATCGGTTCCTCGTATGCAGACAAAACCAGACATCAGGGGCCCCATCAGTCACAGGCAAGAATCTTGCAGCCGCAAGATACCGGAGTAAAGGGCCACGAGTGGAACTCCTGGGGCCGTACCGGGGGTTCCGTGGAACCCACGGGCCGTTACCGCGGGTTCCTGGGTTGGGCGATTCGAGTTCGGGTGACCGAAAGAGCGATGACCGGTTCTCTCAAATGGAGAGCACCTATGCCCGTGAATTGGTTCGCCCGGCGTTAAGGCAGTAACTTGGACAAACGCGAAAGCAACAGGCAACAGAGGAGTCCCATGATTCTTCACACTCGTTCGCACACGTCGACGTCGGGCTCCGGAACCCCTCGCCGCGTCCTCCTCGGCGCGCTGCTTTTGGCCATGGCCATCACTGCCCTCCCGGCTTCGGTGTCCGCTCAGTACTTCGGGCGAAACAAGGTCCAGTACGAAACGTTCGACTTCAAGATCCTCAAGACCCCTCATTTCGACATCCATTTTTATCCGGAAGAGGGGGAAGCGGTCGAGGACGCGGCGCGTATGGCTGAGCGCTGGTACGAACGTTTCGCGCGCCTGTTTCAGCATGAGTTCGAACAACCCAAGCCCATCATTCTTTACGCGGACCACCCCGATTTTCAGCAGACGAATACACTATCCGGCACTCTGAGCGAGGGCTTGGGAGGTGTCACCGAATCGCTCAAGAATCGTGTGATCATGCCTCTGACCGGGTCGTACGCTGCTACCGACCACGTCCTCGGGCATGAGCTCGTTCACGCATTCCAATACAACTTGGCACAAGGCCGGTCCGGTGCCGGGATACGCGGGCTGTCACTCCTCCCCCTCTGGGTCGTCGAGGGGATCGCGGAGTACTTGTCGGTCGGACGAGAAGACCCGCTCACGGCCATGTGGCTTCGCGACGCCATTCGAAGGGGAGAGATGCCCACGCTCCGGCAACTGAGCTCCGGAGACATCTTCCCGTACCGGTTTGGGCACGCGTTCTGGGCCTTCATGGGAGGCCTTTATGGTGATGACCGTATCGCGGACATATTCCGAAGGGCGCTCCGCATCGGGTGGGAGCCCGCCCTCAGTCAAGTAATCGGCATGAGCTCGGACACTCTCTCGGTCAGGTGGAGAGAGGCCGTCGAGGCCGAGTACTTGCCCCTCATGGCCGGAAGACAGGCTCCGGGTGAGTCCGGAGCGCTGCTCCTGGCTCCATCCACTGGGGCAGGGCGCCAGAACGTTGCTCCCTCAGTGAGTCCAGACGGAAGCCTGGTCGCGTTCCTGTCCGAGAGGGATCTCTTTGGGTTCGACCTTTTCCTGGCCGATGCGCGGACCGGTGAGATCCGGAAGAAGCTGGTCAGCGCCAACTCCGATTCTCATTTTGATGCGTTACGGTTCATCGACTCGGCGGGAGATTGGTCGCCGGACGGCACCCAGTTCGTCTTCTCCGTGTTCGCCGATGGCAACAACGAGCTGGCGATCGTGGATGTGGAGAGCGGTGATGTCACAGATAAAATCCCCCTCGAGGGCATCGGGGCGATCACCAGTCCGGCCTGGTCCCCGGACGGTCAATTCATCGCCTTTTCCGGGCTCACCGGGGGCATAAGCGACATCTATACTTGGGATGTCGTCACGGGCGCGCTGATACAGCACACCGATGACAAACACGCCGACCTTCAGCCCACCTGGTCGCCAGACGGATCGACGATCGCCTTCGTCTCCGATCGTGGAGCGATTACGGACTTCGAGACCCTCGAGTACAGTAAGCCGCAGATCGCATTCCTGGACGTAGCCTCCGGCCGGGTGTCCGTGCTCAGCATCTTCGGTGAGGTCAAGCACATCAACCCGCAGTATTCGCCGGACGGCCGTAGCCTTTACTTCGTCTCGGACCAGGACGGCTTCAGCGATATCTACCAGTACACGTTCGATTCTGGGGACGTTCGCCGTATCACCCGGCTGCAGACCGGCGTGAGCGGGATCACCGGAATGTCGCCGACCATGTCCGTGGCCCGTGACGCCGGAACGATCCTCTTCTCCGTGTTCGACGCAACCGAGTTCCACGTGTACAGCCTACAGGCCGGCGAGGCCGACGCGGGGGGCGAAACGATCTCGATATCCTCCTCACCGCAAGCGGGGCGTCTCCTCCCGCCGACGGAGCCGGAACGGTCGAGCCGCATCGCCAGTTACCTCGCTGATCCGCTCCTGGGCCTGGTACCGACAGGAACCTATCTCGTCGAGAACGCGATCGACTATGACGCCTCGCTCTCGCTCGATTACTTGGGGCAACCTTACATCGGCGTCGGCACCGACCGATTCGGGGCCTATGCCTCCGGCGGGGCTTCGGCGTATTTCACTGATATGCTCGGGAATCGGACGCTCGGCGTCATGGTTCTGGCTCAGGGGACCTTCAAGGACATCGGCGGGCAGGCCTTTTTCGTAAATCAGGCGAAACGACTCAATTGGGGCGTAAGCGGCGGTCGGATCCCCTACCTGCAGGGTTACGCGTTCCAAACATTCAACCCCGACGGCACGCAGAGCATCACAGAGGTACTCCAGCGCATCTACGTGAGCCAGGCCAGTCTGATGGGGGCCTATCCGTTCTCCACCACACGTCGTGTGGAGGCCAACATCGGGGTCCAGCGCTACTCCTACGACACTGAGCAGCGGGAATCGGTCTTCGACAACGGTTTCTTTATCGGAAGCATAGTAACGCCGCTCCCGTCCCGACCCGCCGTCAATCTCGCCTCGGTTTCCGTCGCTCTGGTCGGCGACAAATCGAATAGCGCCTTCACGGGACCCGTGTCGGGCGGGCGTTTTCGGCTGGAAGTGGGGCAGTCCGTGGGCTCCGTAAATTTCACGTCTCTCGTCCTGGACATCCGACGTTACTTCAGCCCCAACAACAGCATCACGTTTGCGGCCCGAGCTCTTCACTTCGGCCGCTACGGAAACAATCTGGATATCGACCGGAGCACGGCGAGCATTCAACCCTACTTCTTGGGGTACGAGACGTTCATTCGTGGGTACGCGTTCGAAAGTTTCCAACCGGGGGAATGTGCGGCAACGCAGTTGGAACCGGGTGCCGTTGTGGGTAGCTGCCCCGGGTTCGATCGTCTGTTCGGTCACCGCCTCGGGGTCGTGAACCTCGAGATGCGGATACCGCTCTTCGGGACCGAGCGTTTCGGGCTCATCAACTTCCCGTACCTGCCCACTACAATCTTCACGTTTGCCGACGCCGGAGTCGCCTTCAACAGTTTTGACGACGTGAGATTCGAGTTTGTACGCTCGGGTGGCCAGCGCGTACCGGTGTTCGCTGTGGGGGCCGGGGCTCGCTTCAACCTCTTCGGCTTCTTGATTCTGGAAGCCTACCGGGCCTATCCGTTCCAGCGCCCGGACAGGGGAGCGCACTGGGGCTTCGTGCTGGCGCCGGCGTGGTAGAAAGGACCCCGTCGAGGATAGAAGCTCGACGCTAGAAGCTCGACGCTAGAAGCTCGACGCTAGAAGAAAGATCTCGACGTCAGAAAACCGACATGCTGAAGTAACGGCCTGGGTTGTCCCGGATGTCATCCAGCAGAAGGCGTCCGCTTTCGATCATACCCGTCAGATTCGTATAGAGTGTGTCGCTGGCCCAGAGTCGGCCCAGTGTACCCTGCCCGTTTTCGATACGCGTCAGGATTGTTTCGAAGGATGCGAGAACCCGCTCGATGTTCTCCGATGTGGCGTTGAGACGCCCCATGAGGGTGTCCGCTCCGGCCAGAGTGCTCGTCAGGTTCTCCCGCAGTTCCGGCCCGGTCACTTCCGCAAGCCCGTCCGCAGCGCTGGTCAAGGACCGTATCAACTCCTCGACAGTCGAGCTCTGGGACTCGACCATATCCGCGATATCCGAGAATTCACCCACGAGCTTTTCCAGACCGTCGAGGCTTCCACTGATGGCGTCCAGGTTTTTGTCTGATAGCACGCGGTCCATTCGGTCGAGGATGAGTTGCGCCATTTCGCCCAAGGACTCCGTATCGTCGAGGATGCCCTTCACGGCCGAGCCCGGCAGCGAGCCCCCGTCACCGATCGTCCCGGGCCCGGGGCCCCGCACCACTTCCACGACCTTGGGATCCATCAGTCCCAGCGTCACGATTCGAGCGCTTGAGCCCTCAGGGATGGGCCACTGGCCCTCGATCTCGAGGGTAACGACGACATCACCCTCCCTTCCCATTTCGAGGCTGTGAACCTTTCCGATGGTCACGCCACGCATCTGGACCGGAGCCCCCTTGTTGAGCCCCATCACAGTCTCGATGTCAGTCGTGATCTTGTACCGGCCCCGGAAAAACGCGGGATCGGTCAACCAGAAGAGGAGAGTAATGGTCGCAATCAGACCCGCGAGCACAAAAATTCCGATGCGAACCTGCCGGCTCCCGGCTCGCTCGGGTACGAGCTCCTCCTGCCCGTCAAAGGAGCCTGGGATCTCATTTACCGTCAAAGGATGCTCCTGTTCAACGAATCGTCATTCAAGTGATCTCCAACGTATCCAGTGCCGCGGTGGCGGCCTTCCGATCCGTAAACGCGTTCACCACCGGGTCCTTGCTCGCCCGAAAATCCTCCGGCAAACCGCAAAAACGGAGGCGCCCTCCCTCCAGCATCGCGACCCGATCACACATCTCGAGGCCCCCCTCGATGTCGTGGGTGACCAACAGAGACGTGACTTTCAGCTCGTCTGAAAGCTGCGTGATGAGTCTTTCGATGGCCGCGGTGTTCACCGGATCGAGCCCGGTGGTCGGCTCGTCCCACAGCAAGATCTCCGGGCGTCCCGCGATGGCCCGAGCGATTCCTACACGTTTCTTCATGCCACCCGACAACTCGGAGGGGAGTTTACCCAGCACCTGACTTGGATCCAGGTTGACGAGCTCCAACGACTCCGAGACCCGGTGTGCCACCTCGTTGGCTCTCATCCGCTTCAGGCTCTCTTCCGGAATACCGATCTCGACGTTCTCGAAGACCGTCAGGGAATCGAACAACGCGGCGTATTGAAAGACGAAACCGACCATGCGGCGGATCCGCTCGAGTGCATCGCGCCCTCCGAAATACACGGACTCCCCGCCCACGATCACGTCTCCCCGATCCGGTGTGACCAGGGCGATGGTCGTCTTGAGAAGCACACTCTTCCCGGTTCCGGAAGGGCCGAACAGAGCGAACATCTCGCCCGGCTCCACGGAGAGTGTCACACCCGACAGCACCGGGAGGTCGAACGCTTTGAACACGTTCCGATACTCGATCGCCGCCCCCGACCCGTTTCCGGCAACAGACACGGCCCGGCCTAGTTGAGGAAAAGCGGAGGGAACAGGGCGTCGATCACGAGAATCGTCAGCGTCATGAATACCACCGACTGCGTCGTCGATCTCCCGACTCCCTCGGCCCCGCCGCTGGTTCGCAGGCCCATGTGGACCGCGATCAGCGGGATCGACACGCCAAATACCAGGGCTTTCATGAGCGAGTAGAGCAGATCGTAACTATGCCAGAACAGGCGAGCTCCGTAAAAGAAGGTCTCAGAGCCGAGCCCAAGCGTGTACTGGGCGGAAATCATCCCCGTGGTGATACCCATGAGATTGGCCATGGCTACCAGCAGCGGCATCGATATGATCATCGCAATCACCCGTGGCGCCGCGAGAACCTCGATCGGATCTCGACCCACCGATACGAGCGCGTCTATCTGCTCGGAGACCTTCATGGTACCGAGCTCCGCCGTGATCCGCGCGCCGACCCTACCCACCATCACGATGGCCGTGAGGACCGGGCCCATTTCGAGAACGACACTCTCCACCACGACGGATCCCATGACGTAGAGCGGAATCTGACTCTGCATCTGGTAGCCACCCTGCTGGCTGGTCACGACACCGATGAGCGCAGCCGCGATCAACACGATCATGACGCTCTGGATGCCGATGATGTGGAGCTGCCGCAGGATGTCCCGCTTGGACACTCGGAGGCGCACACAGGCCACACCTATGTTCCACGCCAACAGACCGAGCTGCCCCGCGTGTTCGGCAACCGAGCTGGACCAGCGCTCGACGGCTATGAAAAACCGGCCCACGAACCCGGACGGGGCCAAGACCGATGATGATTGGCGGCTCACATGCTCCAACCGTCAAAAATGAGGCGTTATCTGCGAAGAACGAGGCGCCGAAGCTTCGACCTTTTTTCCTTCAAAATCAAGGAGTTTCAGCGCGTCCTTGTCCCTTTTGCAAGTCTCGGGCCGTTCGCGATCGGGCCCCGCGCGCGTTATGCTCGTTGTCCCTCTCGCCTTCGGACGAGCGCATGGCGCTTGGACGGCCATTGTCTCATGAACCGCCACTATTTTCGAACCGCCTCCATCCGGAAGGGAAGAATCATGACAGCGATCAGGAAGTTTGACTGGATCACGCTTTCGTGCCGCGCCGTACGGTCCGACGAGCTGGCGCCGGCGACAAAGAGCGTGGCACGGAACCGGTTGGCGCTCGCTCTGGCGATTCTCCTCGCAGGAGCCTCCTGCACCGGGGACGCGCCACCCGCGCAGTCCTCTCCGACCGAAGGCATCCTGCCGGCGGCGGTTCTCGGTACGGCTGCCCCTTTGGCGGGCCAGCCGGTTTCCTACTACGCCGGCGATGACGCAGCGGTCGGCTACTTGGCCGTCCCCGAGGGCGAGGGGCCCTTCCCCTCTCTGATCTTGATCCACGAGTGGAACGGCCTGGTGGACCGGATCCGCGAGGTCGCCGACGCGATGGCGGCCGAGGGTTACGTCACCCTTGCTGCCGATCTCTATTCCGGGCAAATCGGATCCACCCCCGCCGAGAACGGTGCCTTGATGCGAGAGCACTTGGCAGACCCCGACGCGATGGTCGCCAATCTCGATGCGGCCGCCCGATTCCTGCGGGAGCGGGACGACGTGACCGGGCGTGTCGGCACCCTGGGGTGGTGCTTCGGGGGTGGTGTGGCGCTCACGTACGCTCTCGGCGGTGAACACCACGAGGCGACCGCCATCTTCTACGGAAGTCTCGTCACCGACCCGGCGGTCCTCGCCTCGATCGACCACGAGGTGTACGGCAGCTTCGCCGAGATGGACAACGGTATTCCGCCCGAGACGGTGAACGAATTCGTGTCAGCGCTCCGGGCCGCCGGAGTCGAGAACGATGTCCACATTTACGACGCTGTGAACCACGGATTCTGGCTCCGCATCGATGGAAATCCGGAGCTTCGGACCGAGCCCGGGCTCGACGCGTGGCAGCGACTGAAGGGCTATCTCAGGCGAACTCTCAGCGACTGACTCTCGCTCGGCAAGCGACGCTCGCTCAGCGACTGATATCCGCTCCGCCACGCTCTCGCCGGAGCGGCAGAAGGGGCACGGAATCGCCAGGGGCGACCCTCCAGCCCTCGTAGCGCTGGTAGCTCTGCAGATAGTCCCCCTCGGGGACGGCACGCCAAGTGACCGCCTCGGCGGGCAGGAGATGGCTCAGCCGCACGGTGCCCGGAAGGATGGGCGTAAAGTAGGCCCGCCCTCCGGCGTGCTCCATGGGCTCAGGTGTCTCGAAGAGCCAGTCGACAGCGGCGAACGTCGTGTCCCGCGCGAGTGTGATCG
The DNA here is from genome assembly GCA_022563405.1 of Gemmatimonadota bacterium. GTDB lineage: Bacteria > Gemmatimonadota > Gemmatimonadetes > Longimicrobiales > Gaopeijiaceae > UBA822. Next base: position 28,415 of record JADFNK010000012.1, read on the forward strand.
TGCCTTTGATGTAAGGTTTGTCCGTTTTCTTGGGGCAGTACGCCAAAACCCAGCCGTCGGTATCGTCCTCGATGACGAAACGATGGCGTTCACCGAAAACGTCGTCCGCGAAGTGGGGAGCGAAGTCGGCCTCGAGCGGAGGATATACCCACGAGTCGTAGGCCTTCCCCGCGTCGATTCGCCGGATCGGGAAGGCGTATCCCTCCCTGTCGATCCGCCGCGTCCAGTTGAAGCGCAGGAGTGACGACGATCCCCTTTGGCTGAGATTGAGGACGGGAAGCTGCAGAGAGCCGAGCTCGGACAGCGGCACGATGGTGTCCGCCTCGGCCAGATAGGTCGCAACGCCGAGCGTATCCATCAGCCCGTCGTATCGGATTCGGGCGAGATGCCAGAGCCGCTTCCCCTCTTCGTCCTCCCTGCCCTCCTCGCAGGTGGTCTCCGCCATGGTCACGACCAACCCCTCGACCGCCAGAGGCGCCTCGGTGAGTTCGATCTCGTAGAAGACGAGGCCCTCACGAACCTGTACTTCCTCCACGTTGAACCCGAGTGCACTCAGCCGGAGCAGGACCGTGCTGGAGGCGATTTCGTCGGAAAAGGAGAACACGCCCAGGGCGTTGGTGATCGTAGCACCGCGCCTTTGATCCACGCTCCACGCCTCGACGGAGACACCCTCGAGGGGCAAGCCACCGGCTCTCGAGACCACTCCGTCCAGTTGGGCCGCGGCCGACCCGGCCAGGAAACACTGGGCCGCCGCCTGGACCGCAACTGCAAGTGCGATTCCAACAACTCGTATCGAGAATGTCTTACCCAACTCAACTTCCCTCCCACCGAACTCCTCACCCGGTGCCACAGCTCGCTGGCCCTTCCTATAGATAGCCGCAGGTCCTCCGGCAGGTTCCCCGTTAGAAGATCGGCTGATCGTCGGCCGAGCCGTATAAAATCCCGTTGAAGAGAAGCGGGAAGGCTGCATGGGACTGCGCCCGAAACGTGATCCTGGGCGTAAAGAGAAAGAGCTCTCCGTCACCCAGTTTCACCTCGACCAAGGCCACGCCACCTTGCATACGTTCCTGGCCCCACGCCCAGCCGCTTCGGAGAGGGTGGTCCGTATCAAACCAGCCGAGCCGCGTTACGCCGGCGGCCTCTGCTCCGGGCCCCAGATCGAAGAGTGGGCTGTTATTGATCAGAACGTCCAGGCGATCCCCCAATCCGTGGGTCAGCGGACTGTCGTGCTCTATTTTTAGCGAATGGACCGACCCAGGCGTGTAGTACTCGGTTCGGCTGGGTGAACGCCCATTCTCCAACAGATGGTCACTCAGAGGAAGTCCGGCGTAATAGCCCAGCCTGGCCGAGCTCCCCACGGCGATCACCGTACCTCCGGCTCGAGCGAAGTCGAGGATCTCCGGCACGCCGCGCTCCGCCGTGATGGAACCGGTACGATCGCGGTATTCCGCGGGCACACGACTCAAGTCGGTCGAGCCGGAGTTCCCGCTTCGGTCGGGCGAAGGCACCGCCCCATCCTCGAGGATCAGCACGTCGAAGCGACTCCGAAGGTTGCCCGCGGCGATTTCATCAACGTAGACCACCTCGAAGGTGAATTCGAAGTCCTCCAGGATCTTCCGAGTCCATCCGGACTGCATCGACCCTCCATACCGATCCCAGAGCGCCACCCTCGCCCGGCGAAGGCGAAGCGCCCCCCCCGATGGAGCCACGACGGCGTGGAAGTCCACTCCGGTTTCGGCGGCAAGCGCCATCAACCTGGATCGATCCACCTGGTTGGCGGCGATGTAGAAAGCCCCCTCGGGTAAATCCACTCCCACAGGAGGGTCCAACAGCCAAGCCACCTGGCGCCTGTCGGCCAAGAGCCGGTTCACGGCGAGGAAGGCGTTGTTGTCCCGGTGATCGAACACGTACCCTTCGGCTCCCGCCCCGATCACAACTCCGGGTGGAATTTCAGCCAGCCCCTCGATCAACTCGAACGGGCCCTCGAATCCATCCAGAACCCGGTCGAACTCCACCCCCATCTGGAAGGCCAGGGTCCAGCCCGCGTTGTCGTACGGGGGGATCGGTGGCCCCCCGGGATACGCAAAGTCGTTCGGGTGTTGCTGCGGCTCGAACATGTCCATGATGTGGGGACGGAACGCTTGATCGCTCCTTACGACGTACGATCCGGCCGGATAGCTCACGTCGTCTATCACGAATTCCGCCGTAGCCCGGTGCACGTCGACGCCGTTCTTCAAGAGCGTGTTGACGAACTTCGTGGCCGTGGAGAAATCGGCCTGATGCGAGGGGATGATGAACCCACGCGGGTCGCGGTTCTCCGGAGCTTGAAGAAGTCTTCGATAGTCGGCCACCGTGCCGGTCCTGCTCGAGCCCAGAGCAGCCGCCGCGGCGTCCACCTCGAACGGAAGCACGGTCCACGTATCCTCACTGCCCCGCTCGATCGAGTTCATCCCCATCCGCCAGATATTGAACAGCAGATGATCCCGGTTTCGGGCAGCGTAGTCCAGGACCGCCCAGTTCGCCGTTTGAGAGTATTCGATGGATTGTCTGAAGTGCCATTCCCCCGGCTCCACCGGCAACGGGAGGTTGCCCTGGGACAGCTGCCGCTCGGGTCGGAATGGAATCTGGACCGGAGTCGGATTGCCGATGGTCTCGGTCAGCAACCCGATCATGTTCTTGAAGTAAGGCGTGGTTCTCAGGCCACCGTTCCACCACGTCGAGTACGACCCGCCGGATCGCATGGTCGTGCCCCCCTTCCCCTCTTGGACGAACCGCCCGTGCATCGCGGCCCCGATCGCGTCGAGGCCCGTGAGGATGAGCGGATCGAAGTTGGGGTTGGGCGGATCCCTGAAGGGAGGAGCGTACAGAACGGTGCCCGACGGACCCGTCTGGTGGTGATTGTAGACGATCTGGGGAAACCACTCCTGGAACAGCACCCGGTTGATGTTGGTGGTCTCGGCAAGGGCGGACATGTAGAAATCACGATTGTTGTCGTGCCCCGCATACTTCTGGTACAGGACAGGCAACCCCCGCGTGCTGCGCCGCAGCGGGTCGGCCTCGCGCATGTACCAGTCGGAGACCAACTCCATGCCGTCCGGATTAACTTGAACCGCCAGCAGGATCACCTCGTCGAGGATGCGCAGGGTCTCCGGGTCGGAGCGGCTGACCATACGGTAAACGAGCTCCATGAGCTGCTGCGCACCGAGGACTTCCGTGGCGTGTAACCCACCGTCGATCCATACCACGGCCTTTCCTTCCTGTGCCAAACGACGAGCCTCCTCCTCCGGTACGCCCTCCGCCTTCGCCAAGCTCCGGGCAATCTCCCGATATCGATCGAGGTTGGCGTGATTTGCGGGCGACGTGATCACGGCCATGACCTGGGGACGCCCCTCCTCCGTGAGTCCGATATCCTGCACCGTCATCCGGTCGGACTCTCCCGCGAGCTTCTCGAAGTACGCGTACAGCTCCGTGTAGTTGACGAGTTGGTAATCGGCACCGATCTCGTGCCCGAACTGCTGTTCGGGAGTGGTCACGGGCTGCTGGACCGAGGCCGCGGCCGTCGTGACCGTACTCAGGAACATGCCCGTTGAGAGGGCGCCGATCAGACGAAAACGCATGAGATTCACCCCTTGAAGGCTGTTGAAGGAGTCGTACCGGCGTCATTGGTCCGAGTCGGCTCACCGAGGACGCCTGAACCTGGATGACAACGCGGGGGGCCGAGCCCAGGTGCATTTTCATAAAGGCCCCGCCTCCCGTCAACTATTCCCGCCCGGAGACGCCACTCCTGCCACCGCTCCTATCAGCCCCCAACACGCTCCGGCCACCGCTCCTACCACGCTCACGCTCATCCCCTATGTTGCTCACCTGGGAAGCCGTACGCGACTCTCGACAGAAGCTTCCCCTGACTCCAGCAAGAGCCGCACCCTCACTTCAGCAAAAACCGCACCCTGACTCAGCAACTGAATCTAACCCTCGCGGACACCGCCGAACGTGTGTTCCTCGGCTGGGACCACCCGGCGCTGCCGACGGCCGCGGCCCACCTCATCGAGCACTACATCGAGGGGAGCGTGGCGGACCTCCGCCGCGCCACCATCGTGCTCCCGGGACGGCGTGCTCGCCGTCGTGTCATCGAGCTCCTGCTTGACGAGGCCGAGGTCCGGGGCGCCACGCTGATCCCGCCTGAAGCCACCACCGTGGGCGGCCTTCCCGAGCTGCTCCACACCAGTCCGAAACCTTTCGCGGATGAGGTGACCTCGCGCCGAGCCTGGTCCCGAGCTCTTCGGGATGTGGATCGCGAGGCCGTCGAACGGGCGTTCCCCCACCTTCCGGAGAGCGAGAGTCCCACCGAGTGGGACGAGCTTGCGGGCCTGCTGGCCGGGCTCCACGAGACGTTAGCTCGTGAGGGTCGCCCGTTCGGGGACGTGGTGAAGATGTGCCGTTCGGGCCTTCTCTTCGACGACGGAGCGCGCTGGCAGGGACTGGCTCAGGTGCAGAGAGAATACCTTCAGCTCCTGGAGCGGTCCGGCCTGGCCGATCGCTTCGAGACTCGCCGCCTAGCACTCGAGTCCGAGCTGCCCCCATTCATCGGCGATATCTGGCTCGTCTCTATTGTGGAGCTGCCCGATGTGACCCGGCGGCTCCTGGAAGCGAGCGGCGCCACCGTGCGCGCACTCATTCATTCACCGGCGGAGCTCAGCGACGGGATCGACGCCGCCACCGTATTCGACAACTTCGGCCTGCCCTCGGCGGACTACTGGGAGCGCGCGACGGTTCCGGTGACCGATCAGATCCTGACCGTGGTGGAGCGGCCGGTCGATCAGGCGGAGGCCGTCATGGACGGCTTGGCCGGCCTCGGGGGTGCGTACTCGGCGGAAGAGATCGTGGTGGCGGTTCACCGCGAATCGGAGGTGGTGCCGTATCTGGGGCAACGCCTGGAGGCCCGGAACGTCACTGCCCGCTACGCGGCAGGAACACCTCTGTTGCGCACGGGCCCCGTTCGCCTGCTCCAGGCCGTCGCGGACTACGTGAGCGATCCCACCTTTCAGGCCCTCGCAGCCCTCCTCCGTCATCCCGATGCGGGGCCCTTGACGGGGCCCACCGCTGCCGTTGCCGCCGGGATCGAGGCCATCGAGGTGGCCGACAAGTACTTCATGGACCACCTCCCTTTCAGGGTTCGGGGGGAGATCCCCCGGGGACAACGAGGGGCAGCCCTGTTTCCTCCGGTGTTGCGAGCCATCGAGCGGGAAGGACCGCTCCGCGCCTTCGGCGGCAGAAAACCCCTGTCGGAGTGGATGCCCGTCGTGATGGACGTCCTCCTGAAGGCCTACGGCGAATCGGAGCTCGATCGGAGCAGACCTGCCCATCGGCGGCAGCTGGACGCGCTCATGGGTATCCAGGTGGTGGCAGCGTCACTCGCCGCGATACCGGAAGGGTTGGACGAGACGTGCTCCGGTGCCGAAGCCATTCGAATGCTGCTGGTGGAGCTTCGTGAAGAGGCGCTCCCGCCGGATCCCGGTCGGAACGCCGTGGAACTTCTGGATTGGCTCGAGCTCCCGCTGGATGACGCGCCGGTCGTCATGATCACCGCCTTCAACGAGGGCTTCTTGCCCGAATCCGTCAGTGGGCATGCGTTCTTGCCCGATGCACTTCGAACTCGCCTCGGCCTCCCCGACAATCGGAGCAGGCTGGCAAGGGACGCATACCGTCTCACGACGGTGCTCCACTCGAAGGAGTCCGTCCGTATCATCACGGGACGCCGTACCTCGCAGGGAGACCCGCTCCGGCCCAGTCGTCTCATGTTCCGGATCCCGGAAGAGCAGATGCCGGCGCGCGTATTGCGTTTCCTGGAGAGAGCCCGAGGGGGAGATCGTGGTAGCAGTCTGGCCTCCCTCGGCCTCGAGCCGGGCGCTCAGAGCCGGTTCACCGTGCCACCCGAGGAACTGATCGAGTTGGGAGAGGACGAGGTCCCGACCGGCCTGGCGGTCACCGGGTTCAGGGCTCTCTTGAAGGACCCGTACCGATTCGTCCTGGAGAAGGTGTACGGCCTCCGTCGCCTGGACGACACTGCGCGTGAGCTCGACCCGATGGGCTTCGGAAACCTGGCACACGAAATACTACACCGTTTCGGTTTGCTGGCATTGGAGTCACCACCGAAGGTCGACGTGTCCAGCGAGTCGGAAGTGGCCCGCTCGTTGATGGATCTCCTCGACGACGATCTTTCGACCCGCTTCGGAGAGGACGCCATGCCCGCGGTCCAGCTCCAGGCGGAGCAACTCAAGATGCGGTTTCGAGCCTTCGCCGAGCGGCAGGCACAGTGGGCGGCGCAGGGATGGAGGATCGTGGCGGTGGAGTGTAAGGGACACGACGTTCCCTTCGACGTTGATGGCACACCCTTCTTTCTCCGCGGTCGTATCGATCGCATCGACCACAACCCGGCCACCGGTGAGTGGGCGGTGCTCGATTACAAGACCGGGGCGTTCGTGGATCCCCCCGAGAAAGCCCATAGGAAAAGCCGCGGTCAAGATCACCAGTGGATCGATCTCCAACTACCTCTGTACCGACGCCTCCTCTCCGGGATCTTCGACGGAGAGGGGCTGCGGGTCATCGATATCGACGTGGACGATACCGAGCAGAGCCGGATCCACTTCGGATTCGTCTCGCTCCCTCAGGAAGTAGAGGAAACCGCGTTCATGATCGCCGACTGGACCGAGGAGGACTTCGCGTCCGCGGAGACCGCGGCTCGGGAGGCCGTGCGGCACCTTCGAGAGGGCAGTTTCAAGTTCGATCCGAACGTGACGAGGGTGACCCAGCCCGGGCAGGACCCCCTCGAGCCGCTTCTCGCCGTGGGATGGCGAGCTGTGAGCGAGCTTGAGGAACCAAAGTCTTGAGAGACTCTGGTTTCCAGGATCCCCCTCGGGAATTGATTCTCGCCTCCGCCGGATCGGGCAAGACGTACTACCTGTCCAGCCGCATCCTCGGCCTGTTGGCGATGGGGGTACCACCCGGTGAGGTGCTGGCCACCACCTTCACCCGGAAGGCGGCGGGTGAGATCCTGGAGCGAGTGCTCCTGCGACTCGCAGAAGGCGCTTCGGATCCCGCGAAGGCCCGGGAGTTGGGCAGGGACGCCCATCCAAGTCTCACGCGACCGGAGGAGTGCCGGGGGCTGCTGGGCCGATTACTCGGCAACCTGCACCAAATGAACGTCGGCACCTTGGACGCGTTTTTCATCCGGGTGGCTCGGAGCTTCTTCTTGGAACTCGGGCTGCCACCGAGATGGACCATCGCCGACGAGCCGACCCAGGACCGCATTCGTACCGAAGCTGTGTTGGTCGCGATAGCCGAGGCCGACCGGGCGCAGCTGGTGGAACTACTCCGAATGCTGAACCGAGACGCCGCCCATCGGCAGGTCCACGCCAGCCTTCTCGAGAAGGTGGACTCACTGCTCGCCATTCGGCGGCAATTGGACCCGAGGGCGGCGGATCCCTGGGCGCCGGACTTCGGTGTGACTGAACAATTTTCCCCCGACACACTCCGCGACAACGCCCAGGCACTGGCCACCCGTCTACTCGAGCTCGAGGTCCCCTCGACCCAACGGGGAGATCCCATGAAGCAGTGGGTTACGGCCCGAAACAACGCCTCCGAGGCCATCTCGAGGCTCGACTGGGATGCCGCCTTCGGGACGGGTATCGGCACCAAGGTCCTTGCGGAGGAGGACTCGTTCAGCAGCAAGACCATTCCTCCGGAGTTCGTCGAGAGCTTTCGTGAGGCGATCAGACTGGCTCGGATCGATCTCGCCCCCAAGCTCCGCCGCGAGGCTCGCGCGTTGGGTCGGCTGGCCGAACTCCTGGAAGCCGCGTTCGACAAGGTCCAGCGCCGTGTCGGGGCATACCGATTCGACGACATTACCTACCTGCTGGGCGGGCCGGACCCATCTGGGAACCGCGAAGACTTGGGCTACCGCCTCGACCAGCGCATACGGCACCTCCTGCTCGACGAGTTTCAGGACACTTCTCTGGAGCAATGGAGGGCCCTTCAGCCGCTTGCCCACGAACTGTTGTCCGGACATCTCGATGAACGCGCTGGTGTCATCGTGGCCGACCCCAAGCAGTCGATCTATGGCTGGCGGGGCGCGCGTCCCGAACTCGTGCACCAGGTCGGCGAGGCCTATGGCCTGACCCGAGCCACCTTGGACACGTCGTGGCGGTCGAGCCCAGTGATACTCGACTTCGTGAGCGATGTGTTCCGGGATCTTCCGACCAACCCGGCCATCGCAGACATCGATGTGGGCCCGAGGGTGGCGTCGGCCTGGATGGAAGACTTCACGGAGCTCGCCGCCGCTCGCGAACTCCCCGGTCACGTGTGTGTCCATCTGGCACCGCCTGCCCCCGAGGGTGGGAAGGGAGCGATTCGACCCAGCCTCCTCCGTCGTGCCGCCCAGATCGTGAAACGGTTACACGAGCAGATCCCGGGCCGAAGTATCGGTGTTCTGGCCAGCCGAAACAGGGTGGTGGGCTACCTCATGGACGAGCTTCGGGCCGCCGGCGTTCGGGCCAGCGGGGAGGGTGCGTCGTACTTGACCGATACGGCACCCGCCAATGCGATACTCTCTCTCCTCCGGTTGGCCGACCATCCGAGCGATCCCTCGGCTCTCTACCATGTGGCGCTGACGCCCCTGGGCGAGCTCGTTGGACTCCGGGACCGGGAGGACATGGGAGCCGCACGCGCTCTGGCGTCCCGTATCCGGATCCGACTCCTTGCGGATGGTTATGGCCGGACCCTCGGCAAATGGGTCCATGGTCTGGCTCCATCGTGCGACGCCATGCAGGTCCAGCGACTGCTTCAACTCGTGGAACTGGGCCACCGATGGGACGAGCGCGCGACCCTCCGACCGACCGACTTCACCCGGTACGTGGCTTCTGAATCCGTAGAGGATCCCTCGTCCGCGCGGGTGCAGGTAATGACCATCCACCAATCGAAGGGGCTGGAGTTCGACGCGGTCGTGCTCCCCGAGTTGTACGCCTCCCTGGCACCTGACAGAGGAGAGGCGCTGATCCCCAAGCGTGATGCCGACACAGGCCGGGTGGTACAGGTGTACCCGGGCATGTCGAAGGAGAAACTAGCGTTATTTCCCGAAGCCGATGTCGCGGATCAGGAGCTGCGGTCCGCCGACCTACGAGACAGAATAAGCGTTCTGTACGTGGCACTCACACGGGCGAAGTATGCGCTGCACCTGATCCTTCCCCCGGAGGGCGGTACGAAGAAACACGGGGCCGGGTTGATCCGTGAAGCGCTGTTGTTGGAAGACGCGAAAGCCACCGATACAGAGGTCTTGATGGAGCGGGGGGATCCCCTGTGGTTCGATCGGCTGGAGGGGGCGGTCGAACAAACAGATGACGAGACACCGCTGAAAGCGGGCGACGAGACACCCCTGAAAGTGGGTGACGAAAGACCGCGGGAAGAGGGCGAGCCAAGCCCGCCGCTATTCCGACCCTCCACCTCCGGACCCGGTCGAAACCTGGCCCGACGGAGCCCGGCGAGCCTCGAGGGCGGGACCCACGTGGATCTGTCGTTCGCCCTTCGCCTCGATGCGGCCTCCGGCCTCCGGCGGGGACAGGTGGTGCACGCGTGGTGCGAGACGATCGGGTGGATCGAGGACGGGGTCGTCGACGACGATGTACTCAGAGCGATCGCTCAGGAGAAAGCGCCCGAGATGAATCTCGACCAAGTGGGGAGCCTGATCGGGGAGTTCCGCGGCTGGCTGCAGGCGGAGCCCATCCGGAACGTGTTGAGCCGAGGGGCCCATCCATCCGAGCCGGGCACATCAGTACGCGTCGAAAACGAACTTCCCTTCGTCCGCAGAATGGCGGACGAGATTCAGGAGGGGTTCATCGACCGTCTGGTGCTGATCGAGCGCGATGGCCAGGTCATAGAGGCCGACATCCTGGACTTCAAAACAGACGCCATCGAAACCGATGACCAAGAGACGGTCGCCGCCCGAACCGAGTACTACAGGCCGCAGATCGCCGCCTACCGAAGCGTGGTGCGGGAGCAGTACGGGCTGGCCGAGAGCGACGTCAGCGGGAAGCTGGTGTTTCTCGCAGCAGGGGTGGTCAGGAAGGTGGCGGGAGGGTAATCGTGAAGGTCGAGCCCTTTCCCAGGACGCTCTCCATGGACAACTGCATCCCCATCATCTCACATAGAGCACGGGAAAGGGCCAGTCCCAAACCCGAGCCTTGTTGGGCACGTGTCTTGGCCCCGTCTCCTTGCTCGAAGGCCAGGAAGATCGTCTTGGCCAACTCTGGCGCGACGCCCATACCCGTGTCCTCTACGTGAATCTTTCGGACCGTGGGCCCCTCCGCTTCCACACGGAGGATGATCGATCCCTCGTTCGTGAACTTGACCGCATTCCCGATCAGATTTCTCAGTACCTGACGAAGTCGCGACTCGTCCGCAGGGATGGGATCGAGGTTCGGAGGAACCACGGTGTGGGCCTCCACGTTCTTGTTCAAGCCAAAGTACTCTAGTTGGTCCAGTGTCTCTTCGATCAAGGGCTTCAGGTCCAGATCCTTCAGATTGACCGTCATCTCGCCCCTCTCGATTCGGTTCAGATCGAGGAGGTCGTTGATCAGGTCCAGCAGATGCATCCCGTTGAGCCGGATGCGTTGAAGATAGTCGAGTTCCCGGGGGCTCGAGTCGAACTTCTTATTCTTGAGCAGAACGTTGGTGAAGCCTAGCACAGAATTGAGGGGTGTACGCAACTCGTGGCTCATACGGTCGAGGAAGTCGATCTTCGACCGGCTGGCCTCATCAACCCGTGGGCTGGCCAAATCGGCCGACCCCTCTTCGAGGCGAGGAGTCAACTCCTGGTCTTCGGTGGACTCGATGCTCATGTCGTCGTCGTCGTTCCCGGTTCATCACGTCCGGCGGGGGATGGTCGAAACCCTCTTACCATGTTGCGATGTGCGCTATGCAAAATCAAATACATGAGGGCGTCGGAGCGCACCCCTGACGTATCGCTAAGAAAAACCGACACGCCGACCCGGTCGCACCCCTTGTCTTCGGGGTGTAAACACTCCGATACTCACAGTATATGGTAGAGCTGCTCTGGATCCTCGGAATTTCTCTTTTCATCTCCTCCCTCTGCTCCGTCCTAGAGGCCGTTCTCCTGTCCGTCACACACTCGTACGTCGAGGTGTTGAAGGACCAGGGGTCGAAGGCAGGCCACTACCTCCATGTGATGAAGCAGAAGATCGACGAGCCGATCGCCGCGATCCTCACGCTCAACACCATCGCCCATACGGCGGGGGCTACGCTCGGAGGATGGTGGGCCGTCAGAGTGTTCGGCGCGCAGGTGATCGTTGGATTCACAATCGTTCTCACGCTCGTCCTCCTGACTTTTTCGGAGATCATCCCGAAGACGATCGGCGCCACGTACTGGAAGCAGTTGGGTGCGCCAGCCGCCCACGTGTTGTGGTGGATGGTGATCGTCATGAAACCCATCTTGATCCCACTCAATCTTTTCAGCCAACTCCTACGGGGCAAGAAGGGCTCTACCGTCAGCCGAGCAGAGCTGGAGGTGCTCGCCGAAATCGGGTACAGCGAAGGCACCATCGACGAGGACGAGTGGCAGGTCGTGACCAACGTGATGGGGCTCGGCGAAGTCACCCTGGGCGAGGTGATGACACCCCGGACCGACATGGTAGCGATCTCCCTGGAGTCGACCGTCGAGGCAGCCATCGGGGTCATGCTGGACGAGGGGCACCTCCGCCTCCCAGTGTATTCGGAGTCGATTGACAAGATCGAGGGGCTGCTGGTCGCCCGGGACCTCTGGAGGGCACACCGCGACGGCGTCACCGAAATCTCTCAGATCCTGAGGCCGATTCAGTTCCTGCCGACGACCAAGCTGGTGGAGGATCTGATCCCCGAAATGCGCGACCAAAGGGCCAAGATGGCCATCGTCATCGACGAGTTCGGAGGCACCGCGGGGCTCGTTACGCTCGAGGATCTCATCGAAGAGATCGTCGGAGAGATCCAGGACGAGCATGAAGAGGATGAGCCGCTGAGCTTCGAGGATCTGGACGACGGAACGGTGCGCATCTGGGGGGGCGTCGCGGTGCGAGAGGTGAACGACCGATTGGACCTCGAGATCTCCGAGGAGCCCCATGACACCCTTGGCGGCTACGTCTTCGGGGTGTTGAACCGGATCGGGCGGGTCGGCGATGTCGTGGAGCTCGAGAACGCACAGCTTCGAATTACCCAGATGAGGGGTAGACGCGTCGAGTACGTCGTTCTGGTGCGTGACGCGCCCCTGACCGACGAGGCCGGCACGGGGTGAACGGTCATGCCCGGCGTAGCCTTGACCTGTTCAGATCTCGTGCTGCCTTACATTCCCTCAACAGAGTAGAATGCGCGTTATGAAGCCCATGGTCTTCCAAAATTACGGCGGGATTCACCAACTGCGCATCGAGAGCGCAGAGGATCTCGCTTGTATCCACGATCTCCACCCAGCTCACTGGGCCGCCACCAGCGTACAGGTCGAGAGCCTACAGTGCGATCCCGTGTTCCTCGAGTACTTGAATCAGGACGGCAGCGGAACCATCCGTGCCGAGCACTTGCGGGCGGCGGTGCGATGGATTTTCCGTATGATGGCAAAGGACGACCGACTGGCTGCTTCCTCAGACGTCCTCTGCCTCGCGGACCTGGATACCAGCCACGAAGAGGGCCGGAAGCTCAAGGAAGCCGCGATCCATATCCTGGGACAACTGCAGGCGGACAGCTCAGACGAGATCGGCCTGGAACAGGTGCGCACCTTTCGAAATACGTACGGGATGACCTCTCCCAACGGGGACGGGGTGCTCCCGCCCCAGCACGTTTCGGATCCGGCTGCCGCACAGTTGGCGAAGGACGTGCTCGAGCAGGTGGGCGGTACGGAGGATATAAGTGGCGAAGACGGCATCAACGAAGGTCACCTGTCCCAATTCCTGGACGGTGCAAGGAAGTACCTGGCCTGGAAGGCACTCGCCGAAGATGATGGCGAGGCAAGGATTCTGCCCTGGGGTGACGACACGGCCGCCGCCGTGGAGCTCATATCTGAATTCGACGCCAAGATCGAACAGTTCTTCTGGCAATGCGACCTGGTCAAGCTCGATGCCCGCACCGCCGAACAGTTCTGCCTGAGTGAACAAGCTCTCGAGCACCTGAACGGATCCGACCTCGAGGTCATGGAAAGACAGCTCGCGCAAGCGCCACTGCAAACGCCCAATGCCGAAGGTGTGTTGAATTTGCAGGGCTCCGGCAATCCGTACTACCAGGATCGGATCGACGACCTACGGAACCGGGTCCTTGCCCGTGCCCAGCCGGACTCCCCCGAAGCTCTCACCCGGGTCGACTGGCAGCGGGTCAAGGCCATCTTCGAGCCTTACTGTGCGTGGCAGACGGAGAAGCCATCGGAGAGCATCGGTGAGCTGAGTGAGGCCACGCTGAAAGAACACTTAGATGGTCCGGCTCAGAAAAGACTTCTCCAGCTCCTGCTGGAGGATCTGGCGGTGGAGGATGAGGTGAAACAAGTGGCTGACCTGGAGAAGCTCATCCTGTACCAGCGCTGGCTCCTGGAACTGGCCAACAACTTCGTATGTTTCTCTGCGCTGTACGACCCCAGTCGCCGTGCCCTGTTTGAATTGGGCGACCTGATCATTGACGGACGTAAACTCTCCTTCACGATGAAGGTCCGAAACCGCGCCGAGCACAAGAAGATCGCCCAGACCAGCAAGATGTTCCTGGCGTACGCCGAGATCACCGTGCCCGAGGAGCAGGGGCGGAGTTTCGAGATTGCCGCAGCCCTCACGGGTGGCGGCCAGGGGGCCATCGAAATCGGCAAACGTGGCATCTTCTACGATCTGCAGGGCAAGGAGTGGGAC
>JADFNK010000098.1 GCA_022563405.1 Gemmatimonadota bacterium
AGGAACCGAAGGCGCTCGAGGACCGGGTGCCGTTCGTTCATCGCTTCTTCGAGCACTCGCTCGTTGAACGCCAACCAGGACAACTCCCGGTTGATGAAGCGCTTCCGGGATCGTGGCCCGATCGCGGCGAGATTTTTTCCGGCCGCCTTCGCCACCTTCAACTCCATACTTGCGAGGGGATGTCGCTCCACAAGAGAACACGCGTATACTACCGCAATCGCCGTCAAATGTTTAAGAATTCGTCAATAATCGGTAATTAGGTTAGTGATCATGAAGAAACTTTTTCTCCTTCGCCACGCGAAGTCGTCCTGGGATGACGCCTCACTCCCCGACCACGACCGCCCGCTCAGCGACCGGGGCCGAGCCGCCGCTCCCCGGATCGGGGCCTATATGCGCGGGGCGGGTTATCTGCCTGATCTGGTGCTTTGCTCTACGGCCACGAGGACGAGGCAGACGTTGGACGCCGTGCTTTCCGAATTGGAGGTGGAGCCCGCCATCGAGTTCCACGAGGATCTCTACTTGGCGGCTCCGAGCGAGATGCTCGATTTCGTCACGTCTGTGCCCGATACAGTCGAGGTGATGCTCCTGGTGGGCCACAACCCCGGGACGGGTATGCTGGCCGCTGCCCTCTCTGGGGACGGCCTACCGGAGAGAATGGACCTCATGAGGGCCAAGTTCCCAACCACGGGACTGGCAATTATCGAGCTGAGTGTCGATCGTTGGAAAGACACTATAGGCGGATGCGGAACCCTGAAAGAGTTCGTGCGGCCGCGGGACCTGCCTTGATTCCGCAACTCCGCGCCGTCGACCTGTGAGGTGACGTGCGTTGGAGGTACCATGTACAAGACGATATCGACGGCCGCCTTGGCGGCTCTGACCATTCTTTCCGTTGGTTGCTCTCTCGGTGGCGACGCCAGCGCTACCAACGCCGCCGATACTCTGACCCGCCGGCAAAAGAATGAGATCATCAGGGACCTTCCGATCCCCGGGGCCCGAGGGGTCGGCCGCGCTCTGGACGTGAGCGATCAGCTTCAGGACCGGGCCGACCGTCACGATTCTCTTACGGTGACGTTGGGGCGGTAAAAGGCTGTTTCGGCTCTATGAAAGCACCCAGCTCAGTGGCTCAACGTCCATACGTAGGCCGCCACTGATCTGACTTGAGCATCCGTGATGGCCGCTCCACCCTTCGGTGGCATGATGGCCCCAATCTCGTTGGTGGCGTCGGCAGCCGAGACTCCTTCTAAGATCTGGGTGACCAGCTGCTCGAACTCACCGTCTCCGATGAGCCATTCAGAGTCGGTCAGGTCCGGCCCGATGGCCCCCTTGGCGTCCGCTCCATGGCACGCCGCACAGATGCCGACGCCCGAGTAGATCCGCGCGCCCTCCTGGACCATGGCATCTGTAAGGTCTGCCGGCCGCCCCGCGGTCGCTGCTGCGACGCCGGACGGTGGTGGGGCTGGTCGAGACGCGGCGGCCCCGAGATCTACTTCGGCGTCTTCCGTAGCCGCGCGGCCGGAGCACCCCACCACGAGGGAAATTGCGAAGAAAGCCAGAAGGCGCCCGGCAAGCTTGGAGTTCATGCGCTTCATATCCGTCCTTTATACTGGTATTGCGGCGTCTCAGGTCAGACCGAGAACATCTCAACTACCCCCGCCGATCACGTCAGTCAAAAGCCGATCACATCAGGTCAGAAACTAAAAGCACGGGGGCCCAAGCCCAAGACCCGCAAGACACACACCCTGAACTCGTGCCGAGACAGAACTGTGCGGTGCAAATGGTCCCCTTGTCTTCGAATCGGCGTCCAGAATTCCAATGTCCCAAGTTGGTGACACTCCATGTCCCCGTACGGTGCCGGAAGTCGGTCGGTTGGCGGAGAATTCGGCCAAAAACCTCTCTCCTGAACCCGGCATGCCTCTTGCGTTAATCGCGGCGTCGGCTAGTGTCGGAAGCGGGACGATAAAGGGGAGAGACATCTTGATCGGTCACTGGAGTCGAGTTCGAGCGGCGTTTTTCTTGCTCACGTCCACCTGGCTTCTTCTCCCTTCCGGGATCTCTGCTCAGGGTAATGGTCAGGGTTTTCTGTTCAAGCAACCGTCTGTTCAGGTGGGCATCAGCGCCGGATACACGGTTGCCCATGCCGGTGGGCCCGTGTTGAACCATGCGCGTGATCAGTTGACCCTGGGGAGGAAGGACTTCGATGCTCCTACCTTTGGAGTCGAGGTCGCCGTCCGAGGCAGTGAGCGCTTGGATTTTGCGTTGGGTTTCAGGTTCTCGAAGAGCGACGTCCGATCTGAAATGCGACACTTGGTGGAGGAGCTCCCTAATCTCGAGACGGTCCCAATTGAACAAACTACGACGTTCACAAGGATTCCGGTGACGTTCAGCGCGAGATTCTACCTCCGCGATCGAGGTCGAGCCGTCAGCCGATTTGCCTGGATCCCAGCGAAATGGGCGCCGTTCATGGGCGCCGGTGCCGGCCTCACTTGGTACCGATTCGAACAAATCGGAGACTTTGCCGATATAACGACCCTTGAGATCCTCCCCCTCATCATCGAATCGGACGGTGCGGGGGCCAGCACCCATGTCTTCGCGGGAGTCGACATATCCATCAACCCGCGGTTCCTGTGGACGTTGGAGGGAAGGTACGCTTTTGGGCACGCCAGGACGGACTCCTCTTTTAATTACGACAACCTCGACTTGAATGGCTTCCAGGCCACGATAGGCATTTCAGCTCGGTTCTGACCGAGGGGGCATGATGGCAAGCACATTGGACCGGCAGCGGGGGGCAACGCTCGGCGTGCTCGTGGTTGCGTGGTTGGTCATGGTGGTTCCCATGGTGGCTGCCCAGGAAGAAGTAGACAGCCGCTGGGCACCCTGGATCGGCTGCTGGCGGGGCCTGGACCAGACGGCCCGAGAGCCGGCTCAGGCGCCTCTCCTGTGCGTGGTACCTCTTGCCGGTGAGGCGGCGGCCGTCGAGATGCTCACCGTGGTCGACGGCCAGGTCGTGTCGCGAGAATCCATCGTTGCCGACGGGGAACGGCACCTGGTGACCAGAGAGGAGTGCGGGGGCTGGGAACGAGCTGAATTCTCTGGTGATTCCCGCCGGATCTACATCCGGTCGGAGCTCAATTGTGGTGCCAGTCCCCCCAGAACTTCAACAGGTGTGATGTCCATGGTCTCACCGTCCGAATGGCTGGACGTACAGACCACGGAGGTGGACGGGCAGAGTTTGCCCTGGGTGGTTCGATACCGGCAGGCGTCGCGTGCCGACTTCCAGGCGGCGGGGCAGGGGGATCTGATCGAAACGCAAGGTTTGGACGTGCGGGTGGCGCGGATGTCCGCCTCCATTCCGATCGCTCTCGACGACGTGATCGAAGCGGTGGAGAAGGTTTCCACGGAGACCGTCGAAATCTGGCTCGTAGAACGAGCCGATCCGTTCGCTTTGGACGCGAGCAAGTTGATTGAAATGGCGGACGCGGGTGTTCCCCCCAGCGTGATCGACGTCGTTGTCGCGGTTTCGTACCCCGAGAAATTCGTGGTCGACCAGGGATATCCCTCGGGGCGTTCCAGGGCGGAAGCCGGAGGGGGGAGAGCGTACGGCTACGGTGTGGGTTTCAACCCCTTTTTAGACCCGTTTTACGATCCATACGCGCGGTATGGCTACTACCCCTACGGATACGGAATTAGCGCCCGATTCGGTTTTGGTTATTCCGGAGGGTTTGGTTACCCATACGGCGGATTCGGAGGAATTGGATACCCGTATGGCGGATTCGGAGGTTACCCATACGGCGGATTCGGGGGCTTTGGCGGGTACCTGTACGGTCCGATCATTGTCGTCGACCGAGGTGGCGGTGGCGGTGGTGGTGGTGATGGCTCCAGCACCAGGAGGGGACGGGTGGTGAGCGGAGGGGGGTATACGAGCTCGGGGGGCGGCGGGAGTACCGGCAGGTCTGCCCAGCCACGCTCCTCGGGATCAGCATCCTCACAATCCGCGGGTAGGGCGTCGTCGCCCGGGCGGTCGTCCCAGGCGGCGCCCGCTCCCAGGTCTTCCAGCTCGCCGCAATCTACCGGGCGGCGGGCCATGCCCAGGCCGGGCGGCGGTAACTAGCGCCTGCTAGCAGGGAATATTCCTGCGAATCCCCGCTCTCTTCGGGGCACAGACGCCGGGGGCCGATAGGCCGACCGGCGTCTTTCTTTCCACTTTGTGGATCACCGGGCGTCGGAGCTGTGCCCTTGTACCGATATATCGAATAGTATATCGTGATAGGACGAATCGATATATCGACTGATCTCTTGACTGAACCCTGAAACCGCGAAACCGCGATGTTGTGAGACCAGGGACCGGAGGGAGAAGGGAGGAGCCGAGATGTTTTGTGCGACGGATTACGGGTTCGACTTCGAGTCGTTTTTCGGACCCCGCCGCCGGGGCCGCCGGCGCAACATGAAATGGAAGATCTTCGAGCGAGGGGATCTCAAGTTCGTGATTCTTCGATTGATCTCCAAGCAGCCGATGCATGGGTACGAGGTGATGAAGGCTCTCGAGGAGGAGTCCAAAGGTTACTACAGGCCGAGCCCGGGATCCGTATATCCCACGCTTCAGATGCTGGACGACGAAGGGTACCTGACCGTCGAGAAGAAGGACGGCAAGAAGATCTACACCATTACGGATGAAGGTATGGCGTATCTGGGTGACAACGAGGACATCGTGGACGACGTCTTCGACCGTGTTGAGAACTTCACGGACCGCTTCTTCGGCGGTGACATGCGGGCGCTCTCGCGCTCGTTCTCGAAGCTCGCTCAGCTCACCTTCGATCAGGCGTTCCAATGGGGCGCCGAGCCTGAGGATCTCGCCCGGATGAATGAGATACTCGAGACGGCGGTGGGCGAAATGAGAGCCACCCGAAAGGCTGCGCGAGAGCGCCGCCGGAGCCAGCGCGGCGAGCGGGGCGCCAGGAGGGGAGGCGGGAGCAGATCCAGGCGTGGAGGGAGGGCGGAGAAGGGGGGAGAGGCGGAGCCAGCCGAGGAAGATTAGGCCAGCGTCAAGTCAGGTCTTCTGCCGAGCTTCGACGCCGTCACTCTTCCACGGTAGCCGGCCAGCACCTGGATGCCACTTCCTCTCTGCACGGTTAGCTTGTCTGCTGGCCGTACATGAACCATCAGGAGATGACGATGAGAAGAATGGCGAGCCATGTCTTGGTCTTGGCGGCAACGACGGCCATGATTGCCTTACCGACGGGCACAGCGGCCCAGGATACGGTCGCGGTCGCGGTCGAGGAAGAGAAAGAGGAAGAGGAAGTCCAGGAGGAGAACCCCTTCCGGGACTTCGAGCGCCTCGTCGAGGGTGCGGAGGTCTGGCCCGGCTTCTTCGACCTCTACACGAAGGAAGGCCGTCTTTATCTCGCTGTCCCTGCAGACCGATTGGGGCAGGAGTTTCTGATGGACATGCGGGTGGCGCAGGGTATCGGTGCGGCGGGGCTGTTTGCGGGTACGACGCTCAGCACGTTTGAAATGGATCTGATGGCGTTCGAGAAGCATGGGGAGAACGTTCTACTTGTCCAACGGCCGCACCGCTTCGGCGCCGCGTCGGATGTTCGGGCCGCTGCCGCTGTCAGCGTCAGCGTCGGGTCCTCCGTCGTCCGGAGCACCGACATCGAGGCGATACGCCCGGACTCCGCTCTCGTACTCGATGTGACGAGTTGGTTCCTTTCCGATCTCTCCGGCGTAGGTGAGCTGACTCGGGGAGCCGCCCGGGGATCCAACGGGCAGTCCGGCAGCACGAGCTTCGATCGAAGTCGGAGCTACATCGACGGCGTATCCAGCTTTCCCGAGAACACTAACATCAGAGCCATGTTGACGTTTCGTTCAGGACGGCCGGGGGGAGTCCCGTCGGTCGCGGACGGGCGATACATCCCGGTTACCATTCACTATACGCTGGCCAAACTGCCCGAGCGGCCGATGGAGCGGCGGATTGCCGACGACCGGGTGGGCAATTTCATGACGGTTCACAAAGACTTCAGCTCGCTGGATTCCACTTTCTTTAGGCGGTATGTGAACCGGTGGCGGCTGGAGCCCGGCGAACGTGTCGGAGACCTCAGGCGCCCTGTCGAGCCTATAACGTACTACATCGATCGTACCGTCCCAGACGAATACAGGGGCTGGTTCAAGGAAGCCGTGGAGAACTGGAATACGGCGTTCGAGGCGGCCGGGTGGGTAGACGCGATCCGTGCACTCGATCTACCGGAGGACGCGGACCCGAATGACATCCGGTACTCCGTGCTCCGCTGGAACACCTCCGACGACCCCGGCTATGGCGCGATCGGCGCCTCCAAGGTCGACCCACGCACGGGCGAGATTCTCGTCGCGGACATCTTGTTCGAAGCGAACGGTTTCAGGGGTTTCCGTAACACTTGGCGGAACATCGTGAATCCCGTGACCGCCGCGGAGGCCTTCGAGATGGCGCTCGGGGTGGGCGAGTTCCAGGCCCCTGATCCGAACCTCCCCGGCATGGAGCTCCCCGGATTCGGGTCGGCGCTCGAGGCCCAGGGCACACTGGCCGGATTGGTTCTCGCGGCGCGGGGTGAGTTGGACCCCGGTGACCCCTTACCGGACGAGCTTCTTCGGCAGTACACGATTTGGCTCGTAATGCACGAAGTCGGCCACACGCTCGGTCTGCGACACAACTTCCGGTCCTCGGCGAGCACTCCACTGGATCGACTGCACAACACCGAGTTCACAGGAAGAAATGGTGTGTACAGCTCGGTGATGGAATATCCGACGATCAACTTGGCCAGGCCCGGTGAGCGGAACGGCGACTACTATACGTACAATGCGGGGTCGTACGATCGGTGGGCGATCTCTTATGCGTACACCCAGAGCCAGGACGATGCGAACGATATTGCGCGCCGGGTCTCCGAGCTCGGGCATATGTACGGCACGGATTCGGACGCCCGTGGGGCGTTGGATCCGACCATCACGAGGTACGACCTGGGCGGAGACCCTCTCTTGTGGGGTGCCGAGCGCACTGCGCTGATCCGCGACCTACTGCCGAAGATTCCGGAGTACGTTCTGCGGGACAACTCCCCATTCGTCGAGGCCACCAACGCGTACACTCAACTCATGAATGAATATGCCCGGGCGCTGGCCCCTGCTGTGAAGTACATCGGTGGTCAGTATATGAACCGCGATCATGTAGGAGATGGGCGTGATCCGTTTGTGCACATACCCAAGGCCAAGCAGTTGGAAGCACTCGATCTGCTGGTCGATCGTATTTTCGCTGAGGGCGCGTTGGGGCTGCCTCCTGCCGTGCTCCAGAGCTTCGGGGCCAACGGGTACGAGCACTGGGGCAGCACGCGCACGACCAGCGGGAGGTACGACTATCCCTTCCACGCTCGCACCCTCGAGCTTCAGTCGACCGTCTTGAACCAGATCCTCAATGCTTCGCGACTCGCACGTATCCGAGATGGTGAGACCAAGTTCGGGACCGATCAGGTCGCCACGATTCCGGAAATAATGGCGTCTTTGACAACGGCTATTTGGAGCGAACTGGGAACGGGGACGATCAGCGCCGATCGCCGGGATCTTCAGCGCACCTACTTGGACAGCATGGAGCGTCTGGTCGTGAATCCAGCGAATGGAACGCCGGCCGATGCCCGTGCGGTGGCACGTTGGGAACTGGTTCAGCTCCGGGATCGCATTGATTCGGCTCTGTCGGGTGCTTCCGACGTATACACGCAGGCGCATCTCTTCGAGGCACTGGCGCGTATCGACAAGACACTCGACGCAGGGTTGGAAGCCGAAAGAGACTGAGCGATCGAGAGGGGGAGCGGTCAAAACCCCAAGGTCAACTGGACCACGTCTCCGGGCCGTCGGAACGCCGCAGTGGACAGCTCGGCCGGTGGGCCGTCCAGCCCCGCCTTCCTCCGTGCCACACGAAAGAGCTGCATGACCTGTTCGGCCATGGGTCCCTGGCCTGTCATGCGTGACACGAGTCTCGGGTCGTTCAGCCGACCGCCTCGCATCGCCAAGATCCGGTTAACGATCTTCTCCTTGCGGTCAGGAACGTGCCGATCTAGCCAATCCAGGAACAGGTCCTTCACGCCGTACGGGAGGCGCAGGGGAACGCAGCTCGCTTCTGTGGCGCCTCTCTCCGACGCTGCCATGAGGATCGAGGGAATCTCATGATCGGTGAGTCCTGGGATCACCGGGGCCACGAAGACCGTGACCGGCACCCCGGCCTGGGCTAGCTGCTCGATCGCGTCGAGCCTGCGCTCCGGACTCGACGTGCGCGGCTCCATGGCCCTTTGGAGGGTGGGATCCAACGTGGTGACCGAGACGGCAACCTTCGCCGCTCGGTGAGAGGCGAGTTCGGCTAGGAGGTCGATGTCTCGTGTTACGAGAAAATTCTTCGTGATCACCATCACAGGGTTCCTGAACTCCGTGAGCACTTCCAGACAGCCCCGCGTGATTCTAGCCGTGCGCTCGACGGGCTGGTATGGGTCCGTGATCCCGGAGAGCGCTAATAGCTGGGGTCGCCACCGAGGGGAGGAAAGCTCGTTTCGTAGGAGCTCAGGCGCGTCCTGCTTGATGAAGATCTTGGACTCGAAGTCGAGACCGGCGGACAGACCCAGGTACTCGTGGGTGGGGCGGGCGTAACAATAAGCACAGCCGTGCTCGCAGCCTCTATACGGGTTTATGCTCGCGTCGAATCCGACGTCGGGACTGGTGTTACGGGTCACGATCGATCGTGTGGAGTCCCTAAAGAACTCGGTTCGCGGGGCGGGGTCCTCAGCCACCGTGGATGGGTCTCGCTCCAGCGTGATACGTTCGAAGCGGTTGCCCGGGTTGGGCGTCACACCACGCCCGCGCAGAGTAGGAAGTCGTGTCATTCGGCGTGGTGAGTCCCCGTGGTGGGTCCCCATGCTGGGCCCCCGTGCTTAGAGGTGGCCGCGACTCTTCCCGAGTCAGCTCTTGTGTTTCGAGGCGGCTTGTGTGTTCGGTATTTGTTCGGTTTATGATACGTGATGGCAACCTGAGGCGAAAGGGACGATGTTCCGGCGATGAGACCGACCAACACCCAGATCGCGGCGCTGAGACGCAGAGACCCCGTTCTCGGGGCCGCCATCAAGCGCTTACCGTCCTTCCCGGACTTTCCGGTGGGGATCCTTCGGGGTCCGTACTTCCACGTGTTGGCCCGATCGATCATCTACCAGCAGTTGGCGACGCCGGCGGCGAGGACCATCTACGGCCGGGTACGGAAGCTGGGTCCAGGTCCCCGTTTTCCGACTCCAGCTCAGATGTTGGCGCTAACCGACGACCGACTCCGAGGTGCTGGACTCTCGGGGAACAAGGCGAAGGCCCTCCGGGATCTCGCCACCCGGATCGTGAGTGGCGAACTCCGTCTCAAGGGCATCGGCCGCCACGACGACGAGGCGGTCATCAATCTGCTCACTACGGTTTGGGGAATCGGCGAGTGGACAGCGCAGATGTTCCTCATCTTCAAGCTGGGGCGGCTCGACGTCATGCCCTCGGGCGACCTCGGCGTGCAGGAAGGGCTCCGCATCTTGGATGGACTGGATGGGCGGCCTTCTCCGGACACCCTGCTCGGTCGAGCCGAGGTCTGGCGGCCCCTTCGCAGCGTCGCCGCGTGGTACTTGTGGAGGCTCACCGACACCCGCTGACGTCCGGATGACACTTGGGTGGCCCAAATCGCGTAGTACAAAGAAGGGAATATGATGTTATGCGAAAAGGAGAATCTTGATGGCCAAGAGCGGCAGAGGACGAGCACCGCGAGTCAAGAAACCGTCGTTCAAACTTCCGCAATGGCTGGGCACGCCGGGCGCGCCCAAGCTGCCCAAGACACCGCCGCCGCCGCGACCGTCCGCGCCAGTGGGGTCGTTGCCCGGTCCTGACTTCAAGAAGGTGATGAAGAAACTCAGGAAAAAGCGGTAAGCTGCTGGGACTACGGAGAAAGCGGAATCACCGCAGAAAATCACCCGGAGGAGGTGAGCGAAGCCTTCAACGCCTCGTCGATCAGGAAAAGATCGGTCAGAAGCGCCCGGAAGTGGATCGAAGCGTTCAAGTTGTCGATCAGCTGTGAACTGATCGACGGCTGCGCCATGACAAGCCTGAGAGCGGCCCGCGTGTTGCTGGCATCTCGCTGGAGAACCTGATCCATGGCCGCTACGGCTTCCGCGTCCTGCCCCTCGGCTGCGTCGCCGATCCCACCTTCGAAGGCGATGAGGGCTTGGTCGGCCCGGCTCAGATAACGGGATAACTCACCACTGATGCCGGTCCCGGATCCAGACACTCCTTGGGCCGCGTATGCGAGGAAGAACTCGTAGGTCTCCTCGATCGTATCGATATGTTCCTTCAACTCGTCGAACGTCACCTCAGTCCTGACCTCCGACCTCCGAGGCCCGCTCATCGGTGGAGGACTCTCCCGAGTCTCCAGGTGCTCCAGAGTCTCCGGGTGCTCCGGAGTCTACAGGCCCAGGCCCAGGCTCAGGCTCAGGCTCAGGCGCTCCAGCCTCAGGCGCCTCAGCCTCTCCAGCACCGACCGCGGCACCCACGCCGGCTGGCACGAGCTCCTCTTCTTCTTGAGGCGCAGCGCCGGAGATCGGCCAACGATTCGGATCGAAGTGCTCCACGTATTCATCTCGCCCGATGAACCCATAGATCATCGACTTCGTAATCCACCACTTGTCCGGCCGTATTGCGAAGTAAATGTGCGTGATGACCAGAGCGATGAGCGCCACACCGGAAACCCCATGAACGATGTACATCACGCCCCAGGCAGCTTCCGAAAGCAAATATGGGTTCGCAGTCCAGAAGGGTGTCTCGAGACGGAGCATCATGAAGATGCCCGTGACTATGGCGGCCAAACCCGACACAGCCGCACCGTGGTGAAACATCTTGTGATCGATCGGATACTTCGCGGCCTTGGGCACCTCCGTCCCGTTCCTACCGACCATATGACTCAACTCGGCCATTCCGGCCTTGATGTCGGCCCCGTTCACCCACATCGCCCAGAAATCCTGGAAGAATGTGGCATGAACCATGTGGTAGGCGATCATCAGCGTCAGGATTACGCCGGCGACCCAGTGGATCGTGACCCACGCGAACTGGATCCCCATGATCGGGAGGAACGCTGTGACCAGCAGCACGAGCATCGCCACAGACATACCCCAGTGGAACACACGTTCCGACATGGCATGGCGAAGAATCTGGGCTGGGAGCCCGGCGACGCCGGACCCTCCACCCGTACTCGCCGACTCCGCGGGTGCGAGCCACTTAGCCCACACGGCATGGGCGCCGGCGAATGCCAGGCCCGCGATCACCGCAGCCCACATGAGGTCCCAGGAGATTCCAATCAGAACCTCCTGGCCCCAGGGGTCGGCCGCCCGTCTCCAGAGTTCCACGTTAAGCCACCGACCCACGGACGGCCCGACGGACCAAATTCCGCAGTAGCGGTACTTTGTAATCGTTGTGCCGCAGTGGCTGCGCGTCCCGAATCGCAGCTTCACCGGCCTCGAGACCCAATGCCTCTGAAGGAGCTTGGCCCTGGACGATCCTCTCGGAGTCCTGGAGGCGCATTGGGTACGGAGCAGCGCCGTTGGCCGCCATCCGCACTTCTTGGATGACACCACCGCTGACGCGCATCGCTGATGCCACCGTCATGAGGGCGAAGTCCCACGCCTTCCGGTCTTCGACCTTCTCATAGTAGAACGTGGCCCCTGCCCATGTGGAGGGGATGCGAATGGCCGTCAGTAGCTCGCCGGGCTTCAAAATCGTCATGCGCTCGATATCTACGCTGGGCCGCATGAAGAAGTCCTCGGCATCGACGACACGCTCGCCTCTCGATCCTTGGATCACGAACTGCGCATCGAGCGCGATGAGCGCCGGCGCGGAATCGGAAGGGCTGACCGCCACACAACGACTCGTGCCCATAATGGCATGCTCTCTATTCATCGCCGTGGGCGCCGAGGCGTAGCAGGTGTTGCCGCCGGCCCGGTAACAGGGCCATCCACCGCGGTAGTACCAGCAGCGCGTGTCCTGCGCCAGGTTACCCGCGATCGTACCCCGGTTTCGAATCTGGGGCGTCGCGATCTGGA
>JADFNK010000013.1 GCA_022563405.1 Gemmatimonadota bacterium
CCGCTCGGCGTGTGAACAGGACACGCTCGGCCTCATCTGCACCAGGGGGACGACCGAGGAATTCGTCCGCCGAGGTCTCCTGCAGGGCATAAGCCACCTCCCCCTGACGCAAGTGCAGGCTCGACTCGTCTTCCAGAACGAGCCAGACGTCGTCGTCGGGACCGTATTCTCCGATCAACCCCGCCCAGCGAGCTGGTGGGGCGTCCGGGACGTACGTCTGCGACCCAACCACGGACCCGGGCGGGCGGCTCGCGCCTCCCTCGTTTTGGCTCTCCCTCGAGCAGGCGGATACCCAAACGCTGAAAGCGACCAAGAGGACCGGCCGACAAACGCTACGGATAGATCGAATGGCAGGCTTCACCTTGATATCCTCGAGCCTTCAGCACCAAAGAACGGACCTCACCGGGGGCCAAGCGGCTCTCGGTCGGAATCTGGTTCGAAACTTGGTGAGGACGGCCTCACACAGCAATCCGACCCGCAACGCCCCGAACGCCGATCTTGGACCTTGGGGTCCGAGTGTCGAGGTCGAGCCTCGGGTCGAAGTGCCGAGCTTGAACATCGCTCCGATCATAATAGACTTTAGGCCCGACGAGTTCAGCGAGTTGACATGACGACACCCCACGACACGATCGACGCCGAAGCCCAAACCGAGGCGTCATTTCGTCCACCGTTGGCCGCGGTCGTGATCATCGGATTCTTGATCATCGGGGCTGTCATATTCGTGGCATCGAGCCTGCGGCAATCGACGCCGCTGACCTGGTATCCCGTGTCCGTCATCGATCCCCAGGAGGTCGGGGACCAGCTAGTTGGGCCGTCCGTTGTCACCGTGGACGGAAGAGTGGACGAGTTCGCGTATTTCGACTTCTCCACCGGCTCCGTGGTCGAGTCCCCAGGCCCTCTGGGCTGGGATCTCGCGTTTCAGAGATATACGATCCTCGCGAACGGGGGCCCGAACTTCGCGGGGCGGGGAGGAATACTCGATCTCGGGATCACCTCGCTCGATTCCCTGACCACCGTTCCGACGAGCGGGTACGCCGTGAACACCGCTGGCAACGAGGTGAGTAATCCGGCAACGGCCCGGTGGTACGAGTACAGCTGGACCAGCCACGTTTTGAGCCCGAAACCCAACGTTTTTGCGGTTCGGACCGCCGACGGCCGTTATGCGGTGTTCCAGATTCTGAGCTATTACTGTCCGGCTGCCCAAGCCGGCTGTACGACCATTCGGTACTGGTACCAGGGCGCTGGAGGCACCGTGTTCGCTCCGGACGGATGACCCGGGGACGCCCGCCGGGGCCGACCGGGGAGGACGGAGCGGCCCTGAGGATTTGAGCTGCTCTATTCTATTTGGTACGCACCACCCAGACCTGCACGTCCGACGCCAAGTCCGTACCTGACGGTGTGCTCACCCGGAGGGTGAACGAAGAGGTGCCGGGCCCACCGACGAGGAAATACGCCGTCGAAGGGTCTCTAACGGTCACGGTCTCGGAAAAACTGGCGAACCCGTACTCGACCGGGTGCAGCCATGCGGTTTCCACGACCCGTTGAGATACGCTGAACAAGTCCCAACTGGACATGGAATTTTCGGCACTCGCCCCCGGACGACCGTCCATGTACAGCGCGGCCGCCCACCGGGCGAGATGATCCTCGAGCGTGCCTTGGCCGGCCACAGAAAGTGCCTCTTCGAGATTGTCGAACCCCGACAGGTCGCCGTCGATCAGCGCGGTCTGGAAGGCGGCCTCCCCACCGAGCGCGCCTCCGTAGAGATCTGAGGCCCATCGGAGGAACGACCAACTCACGCCGTACCACAGGGGACGGCCCCCGCACGGATGTGAGACCCCACCGTCGATCCATGTGCACTCCTGTGGCGCACCGTCGATGCGAGGGAGGTCTGGCGAATCCGGCCAACCGAAGTATTGGACGAGATCCACGAAGGCGGAAAAATACCACGCAAACGACTGGGTCTCCGGTGGGAAATTGAACGCCACGTTCCCGTCGAGATTCTGTCCCGTGGTGTTGGCGAGCACCACATGGCCGACGATCTCCTCGGCGAGCGTCGCTTGGCCCTCCGCGACAAAAGATGACATGAACTCCAGATCAGGCTCAGTGAACGAACGGGCGGCCCTGCGACTGAATTGAATGATGTGAGCGAACTCATGGGCGATGATCGACGGGAGGACGTCCACCAACGTCGCCACGGATATCACCTCACCCACTTCGCCGTTAGGATCCGGTGCCAAGGTGTAGAAGAACTCACCCTCGTTACTGGAGACCAGTCCCCTCCCATCATCCCGCGGGAAGAAATCGCAGGGATTGACGAACCCGAGTAACTGACCCTCAGTCGTCGCGTCCTCATTGATCTTCTTGGTAATAAGAATCGCGATCCGCTCGTTTCCATCGAGGTCGCCGACATCCCCGAATTCGGCGACCTCGGTGGCATAGATCACGTCGTCGAAGAGGACGCCCATGGCCTGAAGGTCGGTGTCCAGGAATCCATCGAGCGGATTATCCACGTCGACCCACCACATCGATCGGGCCGTTTTCACCCTCAATTCGGCGGTCACCGTATCGGTGTTCGCGGCCGAGCAATCCCCACCCAACCGACGGACTCGAAGGTCCACCGAGTCCCCGACCATCTCGCTTCCGTCCACGACCACACGAGCAGGAGCCCGCTGGGGGGAAGTCCCGGCAAAGGCGGCCGCAGCGTTCCGGACGTCCGCATTCCGGACGGGACGGATGAGATCGGCCATGAGAGCGTCGTGCCTCTGATAATGGCGCTGGATCAGCCGGGAGGCGGAGTTTTCGCCAAAATCTTCCGGCAGTGGGTTGAAGCGGGGCAGCACATTCAAAGCTTTGGCCGCTACGGGCCCTGAAGAGACGGCCGTCGGAGCCCCGGAAGGGATTCCCGTGACCGTGACCTCGCGTGTAGCCGCGCCGTTCCGCCCCGTGGACTGGATCCCGACCAGGTACTGTGCCGCTCCACCATTTGTGGGGAGGCGGAGGCAATACTTCGGCTGACGGAAGACGACTTGCTCGCCTACAGCGAGCTCGACGTCCTGGGTGGCCGCCCCGGCGGGGTCCGGCGCTACGGTCACATCGAAGGCGCTCCCCACGGCACCCCCGGCGGTGACCTGAAGAGTCGCGCTACGAAGCGGGCCGCACCCAGGGGGTACGACGACCGTGAGCGAGGTCGCGGAGGCTTCGGTCACAAGCAGCGCCACATTGTCGAGCCTGACCGTGTTCGCCGCGGAAATCTCGGAAAAGTTGGCGCCTGTCAGTACGGCGGTCTTCCCCTCTACCATCGGGTTCGGGGAGACACTCGAGATTTCAGGGAGGTCGGGCGTGGGCGTAACGCTGTCTCCCGAGATTTCAGGGAGGTCGGGCGTGGGCGTAACGCTGTCTCCGCCGCACGCCGCCGCGTAGCCACAGGAAAGGACGACAATCACCCGAGCGAGGGGGGGAATCAAGCTCATTTTCTGCAACATTACCTACCCCAACAGTGAGATCCGAGCGTCGTCCGAGCCCGGAATCACCACCGAAACTGGGGACGGAGGCGATACGGAACGATGGTTCCATGCGGATACGCTCGTCAACAAGAATCAACAGCACTCGCCCACCACAGTTAACACGCTCACCAGCCCAATCGTTCCCGAGGCGTGCAGTCAGTTTGACCCCTTACGGCTCCGACTCGACGGTGAGCAGGCGGGGCAGAATCTGCCCGGCCCGGCCTCGCAGGCTGAACATGGCCACGTCGGTCAGGGGAGTGGACTCCGTGTTCACCTCCACGACCACACCTCCCGACTCTTTGGTCAGAAGGGGCAGGGAAGCCGCGGGATGAACGAGCGCGCTGGTACCCACTACCAGGCAGACTTCCGCGGTTTCGGCCGCCTCCATCGCACGCTTCAGGATCTCGGGATCGAGCCCTTCTCCAAACCACACCACGTCCGGGCGTAGAAGCGCGGCGCACTTCGGGCACCGTGGCAGAGATGCTTCACTTTTGGCGTCGACAGGATGGCGATCCAGGGTCCGATGGTCACATCCCGTGCATCGCGTCCAAAAAAGGGACCCGTGAAGCCGGATCGGGGCGGCTCGAGAGACCGATGTTTCCGAGCACAGCCCCTCGGTGACGGCTTCCTCCAGGGCCAACTCGTGAAGACCATCCACGTTTTGAGTCACGAGGCGCGCGTCTTCGTTCTCGAGGGTCAAACGGGCGATCGCCTCGTGCGCGGGGTTGGGGCGGCAAGCCCCCACTCGCTCCCTCCGGAATCCATACCACTCCCACACGAGCCTGGGATCGGCCTGGAAGGCCTGAGGTGTCGCGAGCTCCTCCGGCTTGTACCTCTTCCAGAGACCGTCGGGCCCGCGAAACGTGGGCACCCCCGACTCCGCGCTTACCCCCGCTCCGGTGAGGATCAGGAGCTTACGGGCCGAGGCCACCAAGTGGCGCGCGTCGTCCATTTTGGGAGCCTCGTGGGAACCCGGCTCCACGATCAGCTGCGCAGTATAGCCCAGCCCAGAGCGGCCCAGCCCGCGATCAGGGCGGCTCCTCCCACCGGCGTGACCGCACCGAGCCAGCGCTGCCCGGTGAGGACCAGCGTGTACAAACTTCCCGAGAACACCACAATCCCGACGATGAACAACCACCCGGCGAGGGTGGTCGCCCCCGAGGGCCACCTAGAGGCGGCCCAC
Source organism: Gemmatimonadota bacterium (assembly GCA_022563405.1). GTDB lineage: Bacteria > Gemmatimonadota > Gemmatimonadetes > Longimicrobiales > Gaopeijiaceae > UBA822. Next base: position 4,687 of record JADFNK010000013.1, read on the forward strand.
GCCACGGCGAACAGTGCCAGAGCGTGGTACATATGATACCGTACGCCCGTCTCGAATATTTCCAGATCGGCAGGGGTCAGTCGGTCTCGCAGCCCGTGAGCGCCGAAGGCCCCCACGATCACCCCGATCATCGCTGCGACGGCACCGGCGATCGCAAAAAATCGCTCCATGATCTCCTCTCTTACTTCGTCACTTCTACGGGACCCGTCCCCCTGAACCGGCTCGTACGCCGGGCACGCGGGACCGCCCGAATCCGGGCCCAACCATAGGGGTGATCCAGGCTCGCTGCCAGGCTGGGCCCACGCGTCCGGGCCAGGTAGCGCGTATTAACCAACCCCTGTAACCTCCCGGCATGCCCGTCACCAGCTTTGCAGAATCCAACACGATCGGAGTCCCCCGGGGAACCACACGCCGCATCGTGTTGGCCGTGGGCATCGCACACTTCATCAACGACGCCTACTCGTCCTTCCTCAGTCCTCTCCTGCCTCGGCTCATGGATAACCTGGGGATGTCGATTGCCCTAGCCGCGAGTCTGGCGATGACGTGGTCGCTTGCGGCCTCGGTTATCCAACCCGCCGCCGGGTACTTGGCCGATCGCTACGGTCGAAAATTCTTCGTGATCGGGGGACCTTTGGTTTCAGGCATCTTTCTCTCGCTCATCGGGCTCGCGCCGTCCATCGAGGTCTTGGCCCTGATCCTGATCCTCGGAGGGATCGGCAGCGCGGCGTTTCATCCACCGGGTGCCGCCATGTCCGGAGGAGCCGCGGAAGGGAAGGGGAGTGGCCTGCGTATGTCCATTTTTGCGTTCTGTGGGCTACTCGGATTCGCGGTAGGCCCCTTGATGGTGGTCGGTCTGGTGGGAACGGTCGGCCTGAGCGGGATGTGGGTGGCTATGATACCGGCGATCCTCGTGTGCGGCCTGCTCCTCAAGATGCTTCCGGCGGATCGACCCCATCCCGACGCTCCAACGCCGCCTCCACTGATGGAGATGCTGCGGGCTCTTCATGGCCCTTTGGGCGCGATTTTCGTCATCAGTGCGCTGAGCGGCTTCCTTCAGCGCCTGTTCCTGACCCTGTCACCGATCATCTCTTCCCAGGACGGTGTCTCCGAAGCGACCGGCGCTCTGGTCTTGACCGTCTATCTTGCCGGCCAGGCGGTCGGCACGCTCGCGGGGGGCGTACTCGCGGACCGAATGGATCGTGCGTACCTCCTCGCCGGCTTGACGGCCCTCGCGCTTCCGGCTCACTTGTTCGCGTTCTGGTTACTCGCTGGGTCCCCATGGATGTTGTTGTCCGCCGCGGTCGCAGGATTTGTCAACCTGGCGCTTATGCCTCCGGTCATCGTAATGGCGCAAGAAATCTTGCCCGACAACAAGGGCGTGGGCTCCGGCATCGTCATGGGTCTGGCGTGGGCCGTAGGGTCGATCGCCGTGATCGGCTTCGGCTTCCTCGCTGATGGTATCGGCCCGCGGCCCGCAGCCATCGTCTCGCTCCCGCTCCTCGTTATTGGTACGATCCTGGCCTTTCATCCCTCGCTCCGGCCCCACCGGATGCCGGACCATACGTAGGAGCCGGCGACGTGCCTCTTCAGGTGATTCCGCGTCGGGACCGCAAGCTCAACGCCTTGATCAAGAAGGCCACGCCTGTCACGTACCGAAAGGGAAGGGTCATCTACCGACAGGGGGAACCCTCGGCCCTGGTGTTGCTGGTTCGGGAAGGGCACGTGCGCTTGACACTTCCGAAGTCAGGGGCTGACGGTGGCCGCATCGTAGGAATCGCGGGGCCCGCAGAATTGCTGGGCATAGAAGCGGTGACGCTCGACGTCCCTCGACGATACACGGCGATCGCGGGGTCGGCCTGTACCGTCGTCCCGTTGAACGGTGGCGCCGTTTTCAAGGCGCTTCGGGCCTCTCCCAAGACGCTCTCACAATTCCTGCGCAGTAACGACCACGACCTGGCGGAGGCCCGTCTCATTTCATTGTCTTCTGGATTTTCCTCCAAGGCCCGAATCGCGGATGTCCTTCTGGATCTTGCTTACCGCTTCGGAGTGGACGATGGCAGACGAATCAGACTCGACCATTGGTTCACACATCAGGAGCTCGCGGACCTCGCCGGCGCTCACCGTTCCACCGTAACGACGGCGATCAACGACTGGATTTATGACGGCATGCTCAAGCCGCAGCCGCGCGGCCTCATCATCAACAAACCAGGGACACTCAGAAAGGCGGGTACTGAAGCGTCCAGAAAGCGGAAGAGGAAGGTGGCGACCCGTTAAGGTGGCGACCCGTTGAGGTAGTCACCCCGTTGACCGTCATTTCCGGTAAGGATAGGTTTTTCGGTCCTTCAGCAGTGTGTTCACGGAGTTGAGGCAGGCCCTATGTCCAAGCGGAAGCACCCCTCGAGCAGACGTAAACCCCAGACACCCCACGAACAAGACGACGCGTTCGTGGCGGGTATCATTGATTTTTCCGAGTGGTCGAGGACTCACAGGCAAGCCCTCACGCTCATCGGGATCGCGGTTATGGTCCTGCTGGCCAGCGGGATCTACTACCTGAGGTTCCAACAGACGTTGGTGACTCAGGCCGTCAACCGTCTCGAGGATATTCACCGGACGATCTCGATTTCCGCCTTCGAGGATGCCAAGACCCAACTGAGTACGTTCCTGGATCAGTTCGGCGGTACGGATCAGGCCCGGGAGGCCGTGATCCTGCTCGGGCGGTTGCACCTCGAAGCGGGAGATGCCGCGGTGGCCATCAACGTGCTGGAGCGCGCCGACCTCGGGTTCAGGGATCCCATCGGAGTCCAGGCCAACTCTCTTTTGGCGCGCGCCTACGAGAACCAGGGACGATGGCCTGACGCCGAGGCCACTTTTCTCGAGGTCGCAGATCGGGCTGAGTTCGATTTTGAGAGGCGGCGCGCGCTCGACAGCGCGGCTCGCGCCAGACGGCGTCAGCAGGATCATGAAGGTGCCGCAGAGCTGTATGAGAGGATCCTGGAGACCTTTGAAGAGAACGACCCCGCCAAGGGTGTCTACGAGCTTCGCCTTGCCGAGGTGCGCGAGTTTCAGTCCTAGGAGGGTGATCGGAAAGGGGGCTGATCGGCCGGTCTGCTGGCCTTGCCGCTCAAACTGTGGTATCCAGGCGAAGTCAGTATAACTTCGTATAATATATATTATGTTAACTTGTACGCTTCACGCCTAGAGTGGCCCGCCGCCAAAACCACCGATTATCGCCTCCCCCGCCCCCGGCCAGCCCCCGAAGCGTCCCGGCCAGCCCCCGAAACGCCCTACGGCGTCCGATCCCGTGCGGGAGGATCCAGCGCCACCACCTCCACTTGGGCCGTACCCTGTGCCGCCATACCCAGCTTCGTCGCGGCTGCAAAGGAAAGATCGATGATCCGGTCCCCCACAAAGGGCCCCCGATCATTCACGCGAAGCACTACGGACCTACCGTTGGCCAGGTTCGTCACCCGAACATAGGTCGGAAGCGGCAAACTCTTGTGGGCCGCGGTCATCAGGTACATGTCGTAGACGTCGCCGGAGGACGTACGCCGTCCGTGGAAATACCCCCCATACCACGAGGCTATTCCTTGCTCGCGGTACCCGTCACTCGTGTCCATCACACGGTAGGTGACACCGTCGATGACGTAGGTCTCGGGATTACCCGACCGGCTCTTGAGCTCTGCTCGAGGGATGGCATCGGGAATTTCATCGAAGTTGATTCCGTCCGCCGACGTAAGTGAAGGCTCCGGGGACCCCACACCAACGAGCGTACATCCCGAGAGCGTGCTGAGAACGAGCATCATGACTACTGCCCGTATCTTACTACCCTGCAACATATTAGCAGCTACGACCTCATGTATTATAGAGATATAGCTCCCCCACCACATGGGACCAAGTCAGCGACTTCCACGAGTGCGCAGAACAACATGGGGAGATCAGGGCTTCCTAGCCAGCACGGCGATGCGGCGCCTCAAGATCGGGACCCACCCTTGAACCGCCCGTTCGATCGATCTCAGGCCGATCAGGTGTGATTCCGCGTAATACGCTCTCTCCACTACGAACCCCTCATTGGTCACCATCGTCTTCAGGCGCTCCATCGACTTGTAATCCACATGGCTCACATCCCGTCGCAGAAGGATGTTCCGAGCCTTGAGCATCTCCAGGAAATGCCCACGGTGCGGAGTCCACAGGCTGAGCCGCCCCCCCTTTTTCAAAACCCTGAAGGCCTCGGCGACCATCGCCTCGGAGTCCTCCGGATAAAGGTGCTCGACGAGGTCCGCCCCGATCACCAGGTCGAAGCTCTCCGCCTCCAGACCCGTGTTTCGAGCATCCGCACGAAGGAAGGACACGCCGTCGATCGGCGTCCGGGCCAACCGCGCCTCACACAGCTCGATGCTCTTCTGACTGAAGTCCACGCCCACGATCTCCGAAACCCGTGGACCGAGCGCCCAACAGAACGTGCCCCACCCACAGCCCATGTCCAAAACCCGCTCCTCGGGGCCAGGCTCATAAATTTGAAGGACCTTCTTGATTCGGTATTTCTGGAACGGGCTATCGAGATCCTGGAGGTGTTCGGTCCCTCCTTCGAAATAATCGCTCCGATCATAAAACTCGCGACCGATTCTCTCCTGGCTCATCGCGCCATCACCGCGTGAAGCGCCTTCTCGATCCTGACCGTGGCCTCGGGGCGTGCCCGCTCTCGGCTCGCGCGATCATCGTGCCTCCCGAAGTGAATCGGCTTTGCGTAACGGATGGTCACCGGCTCGCGTCCAAGGCCCAACTTGAACCAATTCATGTGCCCCCAGCGGGGCAAGATCTCATACGTGCCAACCAATCCGCACGGGATCACCGGTACGCCGGCCTTCAGCAGCACCCTGATCGTGCCCCCCCGCAGTGGCTGAAGTTTGCCGTCCCAAGAGCGCTCCCCCTCGGCGAAGACTCCCACACCTTCTCCTCTCTCGATCAGCCGGAGCGCCACTCGAACGGACTGCGGGTCAATCTGGTAACGCCGCGTGGGAACGGCACCTACCCTCGGCGCGAGCCAAGCCATGAACCGGGTTCTGAATACCGAACTTTTCGCCAACGTGAAGATGAGGCGGGGGCAAAACGTGTGCAGGAGCAGCGAATCCAAGTCACTTTGGTGACTGAGAACGAGGAAGAAAGGCCCCTTTTTAGGAACGTTGTCCTCGCCCTCGAACCGAATTTTCATTCGTGCTCGAAAGTAGATGCTCATCACCCACCGGAGCACTCGATACAGCACCATCGGCTGCTCCGTGCCCTGCTTCCCCGTCAGCCCCTCCTTCATCGGCCGCTCTTCATTGAAATCGGCTCGGTAACGACGCGGGGTTTGAACTCGATCACACACCGGCCGCTCTCGCTGTAGAGACGCCTCAGCGCGAGGCAAAGCAGGTCCTCCCAGCGCTTGGCAGAGTCATCAACGAACTCGAACTGGTACAGGCGGTCCCCCTCCAGAGTGACCTGCACGGCCCCGGAGCTGATCTGAACCCCCCGAATATCGGCCAGGATACACGAAAATCTCTCGACTCTTCCCTCGGGCTCCGCCCGCCTACTCCGGACCGCGGCCCCGTGTTCGTCCGGGGTGAAGGTCAACAGCTCCCCCTCCAGCCTGATGAGGCCCTCTCCCTTCCAGGAAATGCGTTCTGCAAAGCCGAGAACCTCACCACGCCACCGAATGACATCATGCCCCTCGGCGATACCCAACGAGACCCTCGCTTCACGGTACAAGTGCTCCCCACTCGAGCCACTACCGTCCTCGTTGGAGCCCTTACTGTGCTCGCTCGCGCCCCTACCCCGCTCCTTTCCCGCCCCCGGCCCGCCCATTTTCTCCAAATCGGCGAGAAGACTGGTCGCGGAAACCTGTTCAGCCAGACCCTCCGGTGGGCGCACCGTGATGAGGGAGCCCCTGCCCTGCTCGAACCTGGTCCCACAGGAAGAACACCTCGCTCTTCCCTTGTGTCCCTCCAAGGGGTCGTGGCCACACCGCGGGCAGCGGTAGAGCATGTCGTGAATCGGCATATGACGACTCGACTGGGCGAGACATTTTCGTAAGGGGACGTACGAGACGTCCGACTAGAGACGCCCCGTTAGAGGCGTCCGATCAGATCGAGGAATCTCAGCTTCCACACCTTCCATATCGCTTCGCGGACGATCTTCTTCGACATTTTGGACTCACCTGATTCCCGTTCCTCGAAGACGATAGGGATCTCCGTAAACGTAAATCCCTTACGCCAGGCCCGGAGCTTGAGCTCGATCTGGAACGTGTACCCGTTGGACTGGATTCGGTCGAAGTCCAAGCTTTCCAGCACCTCTCGCCGCCAGCAGTTGAAGCCGCCGGTGGCGTCCCGCACCGGAAGGCGTGTCACGAATCGGGCATACCAACTCCCGAAGTAGCTGATGAGGAGGCGGCTCATGGGCCAGTTGATTACCGTAACACGACCATCGACGTAACGAGATCCGAGAACGATATCGAACTCCCGGGCCTTTTCGATGAAAAGCGGCAAGGCGCTGGGCCGATGAGAAAAATCCGCGTCCATTTCGAAGAAAAGGGCATAATCGCGCTCCAAACCCCAACGAAAGGCCGCTATATACGCTTTCCCGAGCCCTTGTTTTCCGGATCGGTGAAGCACGTGCACGCGATCGGATTCGCGGCTCAGACCGTCCGCAATATCACCGGTGCCGTCAGGTGAATCATCGTCCACCACGAGGATGTCGATGCGTGGGTCCTGCTCCAGGACACGAGGGACGAGCCGAGCTAGGTTATCCGCCTCGTTGTACGTGGGGATGATCACCACAAAACGTGCGTCCCGATCCGCCACGAGGTCCTGATCCCTCACGAGGTCCTGATCCCTCACGAGGTCCCCATCGCTCACGAAGCCCCCTCCCCAGTCCCTTGGGACCGACGCCAACCCACGGCCAGGAGCGCCGCCGGGATCAACTCTACCGCGGTCGTCCAGAGCCGGGCGATGACGGCCAGCGCGAACGCATCCTCCCCCGCCATGACGGGTTGCAACAAAACCACCAAGACCCCCTCCCGAATCCCGGCTCCGGCCGGTGCGAAAATCGCGACGTATCCGGCCACATAGGCCGCGGCAAAAGCCGGACCCACCTCGAGGAACGTCCGCCACTCACCAAAACTCAAGTAAAGTAGCCAAAAAGCGGTCGCGTAGATCCCCCAATTCAGCACGTAGAGAATCAACCAACGGAGACCGGCATTTCCGCTGCCCAGGCCCTCACCGGGAGGATCGGTGCGCGTGATCCGGAACCAGAATGCCACGACGTGTCGAAAGAGCCTTGGCACCACGACCACCGTGATGATCGCCAGGGCGCCTCCGACGCCGGCGACCAGCCCCACCCACCCGATTTTCTGCCAGAGATCATTGGCCCCAAAAAGTGCTCCGATCCCCACGAGAACGGCCGCCAAGAGGGCGATCCCCTGCCCGAGAATGGCGGCGCCGGTGGCCACGCCCGCTTGAACGCCCTCGCGCTTGGCCAAATAGGCCAGTCCGGCGATCTGCCAGACTTTGCCGGGCACGTAGCGCCCCAGGTTAGCCACCATGAACACACGGATGGTCGTCCATACGGGCAACCGGGGGCCCCCAAGATCTCGTACGAGTCGGCCCCACAGCGAGGCCGACCACAAATAGCCCACAACGAGAAGCGCACACGATGACACGAAGGGGACCGGGCGAGGTCGCCACTCACCCGGGTTGAGTGCCCCGAGGACGGCGAGATCCACCCCGACCCGATCGAAAATGAACCACGTAACGACCACGGTAAGGCCAATCTGGATTATCGGAAGACCGAACTTCTTCACTCGGCCCCGCGCTCCGCGCCCCGCCGGCTTCGTATCCAGTCCGTGCCGATCAGGGCGGCCACCACCGCCAGGCTGAGCAACGTAAGACGAAGGCTCCACCGGAGTTGGTCGGACTCGTAATAGAACTCCACCGTGTGCTCGCCCGCCGAGATCGGCACGGCTCGCAGCGAGTGGTTCGCCCTCAGAACCGGGACTTCTTCAGTGTCGACTCGGGCCTTCCATGCCGGGAACCAGTTGTCGGCCAAGATCAGGATCGCCGGCCTGTCTGCGCTCACCCGAAGCGTCATGTTGTTGTTGTTCCGTTCGATCCACTCGACGCTTCCCACCACTACCCCACCGGTGAGTTCGATCGGAGGCGGCTCCGAAAGCACTACCTGCCGAGCGGGATCGAACTCAGGGGAAAGCATGTGAGCTACCGCCTGCTCGTCCGGCAAGACCACCACGTCGGCCACGAGGCGAGCCCGCGGAAGATCCGGGAACTCGTACACGGACTCGTAGGGCCGTCCCTGAATGGTCGTGGAACTCAACCTACGGAGGTTGTCGGTGATGTCCGCCGGCAGGCCCTGGTTAGTCAGGTCGCCGAACTGATCCGGCCAGAGGATGTACCGTACGTTGAGCATGCGGAGAACGTTACCGTTGCGGAGAACGTCGGCGCCGGCGATCAGGTTCGCGGGGAGACCACTTCCCACCATCCCGATGAGTTCCCTATAACGTGCGAGATCATTCGGATGATGCCCCCCCACGAGTTCGAGTCCGAACATGCCGGGGCGGACGTCCTGACCGTTCAGCCCCCGCAGTGAATACACGCGGAACGGGTCCTCTTCGCGCTGCCGCTCCAGGAGAAAATCGATGTTGGGATCGGGCGCTCGAAACGCGGTGAAATCCTGGGTCTGGATGAAGGGCACATCGACGCGGATCAAGTCAACAGAGATGAGCACGCCCAATGCCACTACAGCCCCCAGCGGCGCGAGTCGAGCCGTACGGAGTCCCCAGGCCACACCCGCAGTCGCGATAGCCAATACCACCGCGATCATGAAACCACGCACGATGAAGGGCTCGGCATTGGTGAAGATCTGGACGGCCTGGTCCGGCATATCTCGATAGACGGCAAAACTCCACAACGCCTGTAATCCGCCCGAGGCGGCAAGTACGAACCCCAGCAAGACCATTCCCGAAGCGATCCATAGGAAACGTCCCGGCCGAGCCCAGTCGGCTTCGCTCCCTTTTCCCTCGAGGTCCAGGAGGCGCTCGACTCCGAAGGCCATCAAGGTCGCCACCGAGAAACCGAACAGGAAAATGGCGAGTGAAGGCGCCCTAAAGAGATCAATCCCGGGCACAATTTCGTAGAAGACGCGCCATAGGGGCGTGTGGCTGCCAAGACCGAAAAGGAGCGCCACACCGCCGAGTCCCGCCAGAAAGAACCTCAGTGACCGCCGAGTCCCTCCGAAAAAAGAGACTCCGGCCAAAAGCAACACGACGAGCCCGACGTATTCGTGGTTCCCCTTGAAGCCATTCCGTCCCCAGTACGTTCCCCTGGCCCAATCCGCATTCGCATTGCTGACGCCCACGAACTCGGGGATGGCGAGAGCCACCACCTCCTCGGGGTGGAGAGAAAAGGAACTCCCGTATGCCCTGGATTCCTCGGCACTCGCGTCGGTGGTGGTGGCCGTCCGCCGTGAGTGCTCCACGACGTATGAAACCGCAGGAAGAAACTGGACAGCAGCCACACCGGCACCCAGTAGAGCGGCGGCGACGAACATCACAAAGCGGGTAACGGCGACACGACGGCCCTTCGAGCCTCCATTCCTTCGTCCCGTAGGCTCAATCTCTCGAGAAGCAGCTTCCTCCGTGTTGCCTTCACGCCACATCAGCACGGTGCGAAAGAGCACGTAGGCCCCCACACCCCCGAACAGGAAGTACGCCATCTGGAAGTGCGTCGTGAGCATGACCGCACCAACCACCAATGACACGAGCGCGATCGACTTCATGTCACCGCGTACGAGAAACGATTCCGTGACCCAGAAGAGGAGTGGTGTCAGCGCGATTACGAAGATCTTGCCGTCCCCTCCTACCAGAACCAGGCTGACCATCAATGGGGCCAACCCATAGGCCAGCCCGGCCAGGAGCGCCGGGGGTTTCGACAACCCGAGACGGCGGATCCAGCCGTACATGAAGATCCCGGCAAAAAACACATGGAACACGAGCTTCCACCCGAGCGCACGATGCGTATCCAGCAAGAAGAGAAGCAGCGCACTCGGCGGGTAGAGCGAATCGCCGCCGGCGAGCGATTCCACAAAAGGCGTCCCACCCAGGATGATCGGATTCCAGAGCGGAAACCCCCCGCTCGACATCACATTGGCGTAGAACTCCCGCGCCATGTACCCGAGCGCCACCGTATCGGAGCCGTACAGCATGTCTTGCGAGAACACGAATGCACGGAAGAGAAAAAGTGTGAGGGCCCCGTATACGACCGGCGGAAGCCACGAGGGAATCTGAACCCCACCGGTGGAAGCGGACCCCGACTCGACAAGCTCTGGTTTCTGGCGAGCCCTCTTCTTCTTGGCCACTACGGTTCCAATCTCAAAGTTCGCGATCCACGTTGTGGTTCGGGTCCACTAACCTCTGCTCTCCCCTCAAAGTTTCCGTACTTGCTCGCGGCTGCGGACGACAAGGCTCTCATATACTTCCAGATGCCGATCTACGAGGCGAGCGTTGCTCCATCGTTCCACCACCCTGGATCGAGCCGCCGCACCGAGCGCCCTGAGGTCGTCACGTTCGAGAAGTGCTGTGACGGTGGCAGCGAGTGCCGTGGGGTTGCCCGCTTCGAAAAGCGCCCCTACCTCGTGATCGACAATCTCCGGGAGCCCGCCAACGTCCGAGGCCGCGACGGGAAGCTCGCACGCCATCGACTCCAGAGCCGCTACGGACGTGGCTTCCATCAGGGAGGGAAAGACGGCCAACTCCGCGGAACTCAACAGCCCCGGCATCTCGTCGTGTCTGCGCGCGCCCAGAAATTGGACACGCTCCCCTAACTCTAGGTTGGCCGCCAACGCTTCCAGCTTCTTCCGCTCAGGCCCGTCCCCCACGATCACGGCTTCGACATCCAGTTGCTCGATGATCAGCGGCATCGCCTTGAGGAAGAACTCGACGCCGTTCTTCTCGAAGAGGCGCCTCGGAACGATGATCCGGCGACCAGTCGCGGGCGGGAGCGAAGGCTCGACGCGCCGAAAGATGTCCGTCTCCACACCGTTGGTCAGCGGTTCTACCGAAACGTTCGGTGCGAGCCCTTCCGCCACTTGGGCGATCTCGGCACTCGCGGCAAGATTGTAGTCGGACCACGTGAGAAGACGTTGGAAGATCGGCGCCCAGAAGGGACTGGTCGCTCTCTTGAGGAAGTGCGAAGTGTGCCATGTCGAGACCAAAGGAATCCCACCGGCTCTTTTGGCCACGACTCCGGGCAGCACCGATTGGAACGCCTGCGCGTGCACCACGTCTGATTCCCGAGCGATCCGGGCCAGCCTCGGCGTCGATGTTCCTCCGTGTATGGCCCATCCGAGCGGGTTTCGCGCCGGAAGCCAAGTCCTCCAGACGTCGATGCCGTCCATCACTTCGTGAGCCGGTAGCCCCGGCTTCGAACGCGACGTAACCAACGAGACGCGACAACCTCTGCTCACGAGGCCTCGGCAGAGGTAGTGCACATGGCTCTCCAATCCGCCTATCTCTGGGGGGAAGTAGATGCAGTGCATCACGATATTCACGGTGAGGCCCAGTCCCTCATAGCGCGGCCCAGTGCTTCACGGCGCGGTCCGGGCCGTCATGGCCCACCCAAGCCCATCCGTCATGGCCCGCTCGAGTCCGTCATGGCCCACTCCAGTCCGTCGTCGAGCGTGGTTCGTCGGTGAGTACCGAAGAAATGATATCCACGATCCGCTCCCCTGCCCTGCCGTCACCGTACGGGTTGCCGGAAGATGCGGGCCGGACTCCGTCCTGACCACTCGAGAGGATTCGCCTTCCCTCCTCGAGAATCTTTTCCGGATCGGTTCCCACCAGAATCGCGACGCCCGCCTCGACGCCCTCCGGGCGTTCCGTGACGCTCCTCAGTACGAGGACGGGCGTCCCGAACGTGGGCGCCTCTTCCTGAATTCCCCCGGAGTCCGTCAGAACCAGATGTGCGCCCTGGAGTGCCAACACCAAGTCACGGTAGCCCAGAGGATCGACCAGATCGATCCGAGGATGGTCACTGAGCAACTCCTCGGCCGCCTCCACCACGTTGGGATTCGGGTGGACGGGATAAAGAAGACGAACGTCCTCGTGCTCGTCGACGAGGCTCCGGACGGCACGGAAGACGTCCCTCAAGGGCTGACCAAAGGATTCCCTCCGATGCGCAGTCAACAGAACGAGACGGGTCCGTTCCTCCTCCAGGATCGACCTCAAGAGCGGTGACTCCGCCTCTCCCTCCATGGACGCGATGCGCATCAGGGAATCCACGACCGTGTTTCCGGTGACGTACACCTGAGACGGCTCGATCGCCTCGGCCAGGAGATTGTCGCGAGCTGCGGGTGTGGGGGCAAAAAACAGATCGGTCAGGACATCCGTAAGCCGCCTGAACATCTCCTCGGGAAACGGAGCCCACTTGTCCCCCGAACGGAGTCCAGCCTCGACGTGCCCCACTCGTGTCTTCTCGAAGAAAGCCACGAGGGATGAAAAGAACACCGTGGCCGTGTCTCCTTGCGCAAGAAGTAGGTCGGGCCTGTACTCCCCGACCACCCCGCCAAGCCCCGTGAGACACCCCTGAGCCACGTCGTAGAGGTTCTGCCCGTCCCGCATGATCTCCAGGTTGTAGTCGGGGCGAAGGTCGAGGATATCGAGAACCTGGTCAACGAGATCGTCGTGCTGCCCGGTGAGCAGCAAGCGGCTGTCCAGCCCGGACGTCTGCTTCAGAGCCGCCACCACGGGTGCCATCTTGATGGCCTCGGGCCGCGTTCCGACCACCACCAGGATACGTGGTGGAAAGTTTTCGGGAGTCGTCAACGATCCCCGCGCCGGAGGGAGTCCACCTCTTCTCTCAATTGAGCGATCATCTCCGCGATCAAGCCGAATCCGAAAAGCAGGAAACCCACGGTCTCCAAAAGGATGACCAAGTAGAGCAGCGGTCTGAATCCGAGGTCCATCCCGAAACGAAGGATGAACGCCACCACACCCACGATCATTCCCAGCGCGATCAGCGCCATTCCAGTGAACCCGAAGAGCATCAACGGCTTGCGAGAAAACAGGAGCAGGAACCATACCGACACCAGGTCGATCATGCCGACCGCGATGCGAAACAGTCCTGTGTACTTCGAGGTGCCCGCTCGGCGGGGGTGAAGCTCGATGTCGATCTCACTCACGGAATAACCACGTGCATGCGCGAGCACGACAAAAAAACGATGCCAGTCGTGTCGCAGGGAGATCTCGTCCAGAATGTCCCGGCGAAATGCCTTCATCGAGTTCAGGTCCGAAACGGGAACGCGGAAGATCCGTCGGCTCAACGCATTATAAAAAGACGAAACCACCCGCTTGTCGTAAAACCCGATTTTTCGCCCCGTCACGATATCCCATCCGGCGTGGAGTTTCTCGAGAAACCGTGGAATCTGGTCGGGCAGGTGCTGGAGATCCGCGTCGAACAGGACCAGATAGGTCCGCTCCGTGGCGCGGGAGGCGGTGATGATCGCCTCCGTCTTGCCGAGGTTCGCGGGATGGCGCAGCACCTTCAAGAGAGGCCAAGCATTCGCCTCCTTCTCCACTAGATCAGCGGTTCCATCCGTGGAGCCATCATCCACGAACAGGACTTCGCCGCTCAGTTCGTAACGCTCGAACGTCGCCCGGAGTTCGGAGAGCAATGCTGGAACGACGGGCGCCTCGTTGAAGGCAGGAATGACGACCGCAAAATCGTGGCGAGCCTCGGCAGTCAGGCTCACTGCCGCCTCACGCGCCCGCGCCGACAACTCCATCACACACGCTTTCGCATACGTGCGGGAAGAACACCGAGCTGATCCCGGTACTTTGCCACCGTCCTTCTCGCGATTTTTACTCCATTCGTCTTGAGGAGCTCAACGATTTTCTGGTCCGTAAGGGGCTTGAGTTCATTTTCTTCATCAACCAGCTTTTGGATCTTATCCCTGACGCTCCTCGCGGAGATATCTTCGCCACTGGTCGTCGCCAACCCGCTCGAAAAGAAGTATTTCAGCGGAAAGACCCCCCGTGGAGTCTGCACGAACTTCTCGTTCGTGACCCTCGACACGGTGGACTCATGCATCTCGATGTGATCGGCGACTTCCCGGAGGGTCAGCGGCCTCAAGTGCTGGACACCATTCTCGAAGAAGCTACGCTGGCGGTCTACGATGAACGCCATGACCTTCAACATCGTCTGCCGGCGTTGCTCGATCGCCTGAATGATCCAGTTCGCCGAGTTGAGCTTTCTCGAAACAAACTCCTTGTTTTCACCCTTGAACAGCGCCTTGTTCTGCGCCAGGCTCTGATAGGATCGCGCAATTCGCAGCCGGGGGATACTCGTGTCGTTGACGAAAACCATGTACTCGCCGTCGATCTTCTCGACGATGAGATCAGGCACGATGTAGCGCTCGGGATCGGGCGAGTACTTCATGCCGGGTTTGGGATCGAGCTTGGCGATTTCGTCAGCCACGGTCTGGACCTCGACCGGCTTGACACTCATCTCTCTCGCCACATCGGCCCAACGGTGACTGACCAGCTCATCGAAGAACCTCTCCGCGATTTCATAGGTCAACGAATCAGTCCTCCCAAGCTGCCGCAGTTGGATCAATATGGACTCCCGGAGATCGCGCGCGGCCACGCCGGGCGGATCGAAACCCTGAACGCTCTGGAGCATCTCTTCGGCCTCGTGCATCTGGTACGGTTGGAACAGCAGATCCAACTCCGCCTGAGCTTCCCGCCGATCTTCTCGCTGATCTTTTCCGGAATTTTCGAGGGCGTCGACCTCCTTCTGGGCAACCGAACGCACGTCTTCCAACCACGCATTTACCCCGATCACGACCTCCGTGAGTTCGCACGTCAACGTCCCGGCGTCATTTACGTTCCCTATGATCTCCTCTCCCAGGCGTACTTCACGTTCCGTCAGGTCGAGCAGCCGGAGTTGGTCCTGCAGGTGATCTCGAAGATCCGTCGTCTCAACCGGCGCGCGTTGATATACCTCCACGGCCTCGTACTGCTCGCGCCGCCCACCCACCTCGAAGCCGTCGAGGAGGATTCCCTCCCAATCGATCTCGTCCTCGGGAGGATCGTCTTTATCGTCTTCCCCGAGTTCTACGTCGTCCTCGACGTCCGCCTCGCTCATCTCGAGGAAGGGATTTTCCTCCATCTCCGTTTTGAGATGCTGCTGAAGGTCGAGCAGGGGCAAGTAGAGCAACTCCATCGCATGATACAGGCGTGGGTTGATCTTCATCTCCTGGCGGAGCTGCTGGCTCTGGAAGAGCTTGGTGCTGAATCCGCTCATGAGTCTTCGGTTGCCCTGAATTCTCCAATGTTGGTTCCCAGCGGCCTTATACCGCCTCTCCGCCGGGAGGCCTCGCGAACCGGCCCCTCATCCGTTCGGTCAGCGAGGGGCCCAAATAGATCTGCGCCACCTCATCGTCCCACACCAGCTCGGAAACGGTACCGCTGATGCGAATCTGACCCTCATACATAATGTATGCCCGATCGACGATCTCCAGGGTTTGTTCAACATTGTGGTCCGAAATGATGATGCCGATTCCGCGTTCCTTGAGGGAGGCCACGATGTCCTGGATGTCGTGCACCGCAATCGGGTCGATGCCGGCGAACGGCTCGTCGAGGAGCATGAACTTTGGCTTCTGCACCAGAGCTCTCGTGATCTCGAGACGTCTGCGCTCCCCCCCCGAGAGTGAATACGCCTTGTTCCGCCGTAGGTGGCCGAGTGAAAGCTCGTTCAGCAACTCCTCGAGGCGGGCCGCTTCCTTTTCCTTGGGCATGCGCAGGGTTTCCAGGATCGCCTTCACGTTTTGTTCGACCGTGAGCTTTCGAAAGACGGACGGCTCCTGGGCCAAATAGCCGACGCCCTTGCGAGCTCGACGATACATCGGAACATCGGTCAAATCTTCTTCGTCCAGAAACACCCGGCCGCGGTTGGGCGGGATCAATCCCACCAGCATGTGGAAAGTGGTGGTTTTCCCGGCACCGTTCGGCCCCAACAGGCCGACGATTTCACCTTGAGTGACGGAGATGTCGATATCGTCTACCACTCGCCTTTTCCGGTAGACCTTCAAGAGGCCCTCACCCCGGAGCCGGGCGGGCACAACGAGATCCGTGCCGGATGCAGAAGGAGAGGTGAACCCCTCGGCACCCTCCCCGTCACGAGGCCCCGAATCGACGTCACTCAACACACACCTCCATGCGTATTTCGATTTCCACCACCAGGGCCAGCGCCGTTGCCCGTGGCGTTGCCAGTGGGTGACCCGTTATCAACTGGCGGGGGTTGGCCATCCGCCCCGGGCGGAGGCGGGGCTCCCCCGCTCGGCTCTGGGGCGGCGACTGGCGGACTCGATTGGTTTGTCGGCCGTAGGACAGCCCCGTCGGGGTTAACCACCTCCATTCGTTCGACCTCACCGTCCTTCATGTAGAGGCGCACCTCATCGCCCGTGACGTAGTGGAGATCGAGCGGCGGAGGTCCAGCCGCCGTCGTCGTCGTTGAATCGGGGGCCGCCCGGTAATACGTCTTCGCCTGACCGCCCTGACCGAGGGCTATAAGCAAGTCGAGTTGCGGCTCGCTCGGCTCCGCAAGCTCCACTCCGTCTGGGCCCGGGTCGCCAGGATCCACCGAAACCGACGAGAAAGTCGCGATGATGGTGTCCCCCGAAATCCAGTCGTCCCGAAAGAGTTCATCGGTGGCTGACGTGTTCAGGGAATCTCTTGCCGACGATACACCCCTAGCGGTCCCCGCGGCGAATACCCGCTCCAGCTCCCCTCCCGGCAAGTACGCCTCGATGGAGTCCCCCGTCAGGCGAAAATCCTCGGCCAACACCTCAGGCTGTGCCCGATTACCGGACGAGGCGTACTCCAGGTCGCCCGCGATCACGGGCGCGAGACCTTCCTCGACGGCCCGTCGCACGCCGAATACGCGCTCCAACTCCTCCTCCAGGAAAACCAGGCGAATCACCGGTGCCCGCATCTCGATGTCATCCGCCAGCAGATGGGCCCGGCCCCGTGCTTCTATTTCATCTATTTGATCGTCCGGCAGATTCAGCGTGATCGTGTCTCCGCGCACGTCTAACGTGTCTCCCGACACCGTGTCCTGCGAAAGGATACGAGCGTTGTCGAAGAGGGTCAGCCAACCAATGTCCTGTTGAAATTCCAAGGAATCACCGTAGGCCTGCAAGGTTTCTTGACGAATCTCCACTCGTCCCCGTGCCTGGAACAGGCGATCTCCCACCAGATGGATCAGATCCGCATCGACCTCGTAAGGGGCCGGAACTTGCGAAGTCTCCGACAGGTTCTCCGCTTGGGCAGCCCCCGGGATGACGTCCGTAGAATCGCGTGCCGCCCTCGAAACGATGCTGGCGTGAGGCCGGCCCCCGCGCACCGTCACGTCGTCTTCGGCACGATCGTCGCCTTCCTGAAGAAGGAGGAGATCGTCACCGGTCACCCATGACCCGTTCTCGAGGTTCACGAGCCGGACGGATCCCTGAGCTTGGAGGCGGCCCACGCGTTCGAAGTATTGGGCCCGGTCGGCGTTCAGCTCCCTCCCCACCTCGCGGAATACCACGTTCCCGAAGAGCTCGTAGAAGGACGTGGACTCGTGGTAGACAGAGCTGTCCGCCCGAATGCTGGTTCCGTCGTCACACTCGATTCGCGGAGCGGAGGTATAAGTCACGTACACGTCGTTCGTCTGTATCGATTGAAACCTGTCGAAGCTCGTGAGGTCACAGGATCGCTGCCCCGCCAGCTCCGTCACCGCCAAAAGAAAGGCGAGGCCCACCAGAGAGACGCGAAGGGCCTGACTGGACATCAGAAGCGGATCGCTCCTCCGCGCGTCCGTCCGTTCAGAATGACCACGTCCGTAAAGTCGAGGTCCGAGGTGAAACTCGTGCCCTCCATAGTGGTGTCTCCGTCGTACATCACCGTAGCCGAGTCGCTTTGGATCCGATTCGCATCTGGGATGTAGCGTAACTCGTAGCTCTCGATCCTCCGGCCATCGGCTTGGATGACCAGGACCGCATTACCTTCGGCGAACAGTTCGTTCGTGTCGGTGTCCAGCCGGCCTCGGTCGGAAGTCACGACCGCTTTCTCCGTACCGAGTTCTTCGTTGTACGCGGTCAACCTCACGTGCCCACGAAGAAAGACGACGGTGGAGTCCTGAAAGATCAGGGCCGTGTCGGCCTCCACGATGGCCTCCCGTATCCCGTTCCGAGTCAGGTAGCTCCTGAGTCCGAAGATGATGTAGTCGGCTTCTATGGCCTCCAAATAGGGATCGATGACCATGCCAGGGGGGCTGTCCGTACACGCCGTCGCCGTCAGCAAGAATCCGGCAAAAAATAACTGCGCGTGTAATAGCCTACTGGTAGCCACTATAGAGACACTCCCTACAAGTTCATGAGTGCACGGCTAGATGCATGGCCGAGTTTGAAGTATCGCTCTTCGACCCTCATCTTTTCTACCCGAAATGTGAGCTTTCGTCGCAGCCCGGCTGTTCCTCTCAAATCCGTCCGCCGTGTCGTTGGTGTGCCGGGTCACCGTGCGCTGTGTTATCCGCCCACCGTGTCACTCTTAGGAACGGTCGTCACAATATTGGCGGACCAACCTGTCCCACTCTCCTCGTGCAGTCAGAAGCGCGCGCGCGAATTCCCTGACGGCACCCCGACCTCCGGGGACCCCAGTGGTCCAGCGAGACACCGCATGGACCTCCGGGACCGCGTTCGACACAGCGACTGGGAGTGCGACACGCTCCAGGATCGGAAGATCCGCGAGGTCATCGCCCACCATCGCGGCTTCGTCCCATCCAAGACCCCGGTCGTCCAGCATCTTCTGCACAATCGGTAATTTCCTGGCGCCCGGATCTTGGTGGCACTCATCGATCCCCAGTTCCGCCGCCCGCCAAGAGGTGGCCTCCGAGACACGTCCTGAAACGATCGCGACCTCGATGCCTGCCCAGCGGAGCATCTTGATCCCCAGACCATCCTGAATGTCAAACCGTTTGAGCTCGATGGCGTCTTGGCCTGGGCGGGCGCCAACGTAAACACCACCGTCGGTCAGGACCCCGTCTACGTCCAGTACGACCAGTCGTATACGACCGGCTACTTGGGGATCTATGTCCCCCGATGGACCGGGCATCTCAACAGCCCCTTCGTCAGCCAGCGGAGACGGAAGGTTCGACATCGACCGGCGCCAGCGCAGCCCGAATCGCGACAACCCGCTCCAGGAGAGGTTTCAGTTGGTCCAACGGAAGCATTGCTGCGCCATCCGACGGAGCGTTACCAGGATCAGGATGGACTTCCAGGAATAGGCCGTCACATCCAGCCGCAACGGCGGCACGCACTAACGCAGGCACGAACTCGGGAGCGCCCCCACTGGATCCCGAAGTGCGCCCCGGCTGCTGGAGCGAGTGTGTGCCGTCGAAGAGGACCGGCACTCCACAGGCCGCGCGTATCCTCTGGAACGAACGCATGTCGACGATCAGGTCTCCGTATCCGAAGAATGTCCCCCTCTCGGTCACCGCCACGCTGGCCGCCCCGGCTTCCTGGGTTTTCTCCACGGCACCGAGCATCTCCTCAGGCGTCATCCACTGGCCTTTCTTGATATTAACGACCTTCCCCGTTGCCCCCGCCGCACGGAGCAAGTCAGTCTGACGGCAAAGAAACGCGGGAATCTGGAGGATGTCCGCGACTCGGGCAGCAACGGCCGCTTGATCAACCTCGTGCACGTCCGTCAGGATCGGAAGGCCGGTCTCTCCCTTCACGTGCCGAAGTTGCTCGAGCCCGGCCTTCAAGCCAGGGCCGCGAGGCGAGTCGACTCTCGACCGATTCGCCTTGTCGAAGGAGGCTTTGAACACGACGGGTATCCCTACCGCGGACGACAGCCAAGCCAACTGTCGGCCGATCTCCAGGTTGAGGCCATCGTCCTCGAGCAGGCAAGGACCGGCGATCAACGTAAAACGGTCGAGCATTACTCTCGAGCGCCGACAGCTGCCTGGGTATGAGAACCTGCAGCATGAGCCGCTGCCGCCTTGATGAAAGAGGCGAAGAGAGGATGCGGCCGGGTCGGTCGGCTCTTGAGCTCGGGGTGGAACTGGCAGGCAATGAACCAAGGATGGTCGGGAAGTTCGATCACCTCCACGAGGCTCTGATCCGGAGACGTACCCGACATGATCAATCCGTTCTTCTCGAAGAGTTCGCGGTACTCGTTATTGACCTCATAACGATGCCGATGCCGCTCCTGGATCTCCGTGTCGGCATACGCCTCCTCTACCCGGGATCCCTCTTGAAGTGAGGCGGCGTAGGCGCCCAACCGCATGGTCCCACCTTTTGTTGTGACTTGCTGCTGTGAGTCCATCAAGCAGATAACCGGGTCCACCGTGTCTGGGTCGAACTCCGCCGAGTTCGCCCCGGTTCGACCGCACACCGTTCGGGCAAACTCGATGATGGCACACTGTAGGCCGAGGCAGATCCCGAAAAACGGGAGCTCGTTCTCCCGAGCCCATTCGATCGCCATCAACATTCCCTCGATGCCACGATCTCCGAAGCCGCCGGGGATCAGCAAGCCGTCGAAACCCTCGAAGTGGTGCTCCAAGGCGCCCGCTTCGTACTTCTCGGAGGACACCCACTCGATCTTCACCTTCACGTCGTTCGCTATACCGCCGTGAATCAGCGCTTGCTGCACCGACTTGTAGGCATCGATCAACTCGGTGTACTTGCCCACAACGGCAATGCGCACCGTGCCGGAAGAGGGATTTCTCACACGGTCGACCATTCGGCTCCAGTCGGCCAGATCCGTCGCGGGCGCCTCGATCTGGAGCAGCTCGAGCACGACATCGTCGAGGCGCTGGCGCCGAAGCTCGAGCGGAACGGAGTAGATCGTATCCACATCACGAGCCTCGATCACACCCTCGAGGGGCACATTCGTGAACAGCGCGATCTTCTTCCGCGTGCCTTCGTCCAGCGCGTGCTCGGCACGGCAGATGAGCACGTCCGGCTGGATCCCGATTTCCATGAGCTCCCGCACCGAATGCTGGGTCGGCTTGGTCTTCAGCTCGCCCACGGCCGCGATGTACGGGACGAGCGTCAGATGAATGAAGATCGCGTTTTCGCGACCTTCATCCTGCCGGATTTGGCGAATAGCCTCCAAAAACGGCAGGCTTTCGATGTCACCGACCGTTCCTCCGATCTCTGTGATCACGATGTCGTTCCCCGGTGCCAGTTGCCGAAGGCGACGCTTGATTTCATCCGTGATGTGAGGGATCACTTGAACCGTGGCGCCCAGGTAGTCCCCCCGCCGCTCCTTGGCGATCACGTCCTGATAAATACGCCCTGCGCTGACGCTGTTGCCCTGAGAGAGCGATTCGTCCGTAAAACGTTCGTAGTGGCCGAGGTCCAAGTCGGTCTCGGCGCCGTCGTCGGTGACGTAGACTTCCCCGTGTTGAAATGGAGACATCGTACCCGGATCGACATTGATATAGGGGTCGAATTTCTGGAGCGTCACTTTCAGGCCTCGCTCCTTGAGAATTCGCCCCAAGGAGGCCGCCGTGATCCCCTTACCCAAACCGGATACGACACCGCCGGTCACGAAGATGTATTTCGTCTGTTTCACTTCAGGATCCATCGGTCCCTACTTCCTCGGCACTAAGGCTAGACACTCTAGACACTAAGAGTTTCCATTCTGGCCAGCGCATCCTCCATGCGCACGGCATCAGCCGGGGTGTCGACTCCATGATCCGCCGCCCCCACAACCGCCACTCCGATCCGCATGCCGGCCTCCAGGGGCCGCAGCTGCTCCAGGTCCTCCAACTGTTCGAGGGGCGACGGCGCCATCGCGACCCAGCGCGCCAGGGCCTCCCGGGAATACGCGTAGATGCCGATATGCCGCAAGAACGGCTCTCGCTCCAGATCCTGCGATGAGGGCTTGCCGTTACGCTGATACGGAATACACGCCCGAGAAAAATACAGAGCTCGGCCGCCCGCAGCACGGACCACCTTCACCGCCGCGGGATCCCTTCTCGCCTCGTGATCGAGGAGCGGGGTAGCGCACGTACCGATCTCCCAGCCGTCGTCACGAACCAGTGAGATGGCCGTTCCCAGATGAAGCTCCTGGAGCAACGGCTCATCGCCCTGAATATTTGCGATGACCCCGAAATCGGCGAACGCCGGGCGTTCCGCAACCTCGGCCACTCGGTCCGTACCGGAGGGGTGCCGGGTGGAGGTCATTTCCACCGGAGCTCCGAAGGATCGGCACACTTCGGCGACCTCTTCGCTGTCCGTGGCCACAACCGTGTGGTCCAACACCTTCATGCTCTCGATGCGACGCCATACCCACTCGATGAGGGGCCTGCCGAGAAGAGGATAAAGGGGCTTGTTGGGGAGGCGGGTAGACGCCAGCCGCGCTGGAACGATGCCCAGAACGCGGCTGCTCAACGGTCCGAACCTGGACACGAAGCGGTACCGATCGTCACAAATATCACGCCAGTCAAGTTATCCGAGGGAGAGCATGGTTGGCAACGCCTGACCCCTACGGAGGACAACTTTTCTCTGTACCGATGGGCTTTGGGGGAAGCCTCCCGATGACCCTTCTATAGAGCTAGAAAATTCCCCAATAGAGTCTTACCGTGCTCCGAAAACAGCGACTCGGGGTGGAACTGCACCCCCCAAACCGGCCGATCACGGTGCCGAATCGCTTGAATCTCCTCGACTCCATCTTTCTCGCCGCTCCAAGCCACCGGGATCAAGCTATCCGGGAGGGCCGCGGCGTCCGTCACCAGCGAGTGGTAGCGCGCCACCGTGAAGGGCGAGGGAATGCCTCGGAAAATTCCTTCCCCATTGTGCCGGGTAGGCGCCGTTTTTCCGTGCATGACCCGATCCGCCCGCACGGTCCTTCCCCCGAAGGCCTCGCCCAAAGCCTGATGGCCCAGGCACACACCCAGCATGGGTATCGAAGGATCCAGCGATCGGAACAGCTCCACGCTTACGCCCGCCTCGCGTGGCGTGCAGGGTCCGGGCGAAACCACCACGCGCGCCGGCGACAGCGCCCGAATTTCTTCGACGGTGCGCTCATCGTTTCGGCAAACCGCAACGTCCGCGCCCAACTCTCCCAGCAACTGGACGAGGTTGAACGTGAAGGAATCGTAATTATCGATGACGAGTAACATGCCCGCTCTCGTGAGGTGGGACGGCGCAGATGGACGCTCTCGAAGGCTGCTGAAAGAATCATCTTGGACCACTCGTAACAAGGGGGGCAGACCGGGTGTAACACTAGATCCGGGTCGACTCCCCCGGGGTCTGGTCGACGGAGAGTGCCCTTGTTCACACGATGTTTGGTCTGTCACACGCCGTTCCCACCGAACGAGGAGCTGGAACACTTCTCCACTTCCACTCGCGTGGCGTACGATGCCGAGCGTGGACGCCTTTGGGCGATCTGCCGGTCCTGCAAGAGGTGGTCACTCGCCCCCATCGAAGAACGCTGGGAGGCCCTCGAGGAACTCGAGAAGATCGTGAAGGACCGGGCGAGACTTCTCTCACAGACCGATAACGTCGCTCTTCTGCGCGTGGGTAACCTCGACGTCGTTCGGGTCGGTCGGGCGAACCTCACGGAAGAAGCCTGGTGGAGGTACGGACGGGAACTCACCTCCCGGGCAGAGAAACACCGGAAACTCACTTTCATGGGAACCGCGGCGGCCGGCGCCGCGATTGCGGGAGGGTGGGCCACGGGTGGAATCACCTGGCTTGGCGCGTGGCTTCTCTGGGAGCACGCCCCGGACCAAGTGACGCGGGCCGCCCGATGGTTCCGATTCGGTGGAAGCGCCTGGCGGGGCCGCCAAAGCTGCGCCCGCTGTGGTCACATTTTTCGTAGCATCGCCTACCGGGACCGTACGCAGGTGATCCTTTCGCCTGGCGCCGGCCCGGGTGATGCCTTGTCCGTGACCCAACGATGCCCGCTCTGCGGGGACCTCGGTGATGGAGGCCTGCACCTCCACGGCAAGGAGGGGGAATACGTTTCTCGGCGGCTGCTCGCGTATCACCACCACACCGGTGCCTCGGAGAAGCGTGTCCGGTCGGCGACGCGACTCATCGAAGAAGCCGGGAGTCCTAAAGACCTCACGCGCATCGTCATCAAAGAGGGACGTCGACTCGGCGATCTCCAACGGACCGGCGCCATCGCCTTGGAGATCGCGGCCAACGACACGGTCGAGCAGCATCTCCTCCAGCTCGAATTAGCCGAAGTCGAAGCGCACTGGAGGAGAGAGGAGGAACTCGCCTCCATCATCGATGGAGAGCTCACGCCCCTGCCCTTGATGGAGACTCTTCGGCGGAAGGTCATCGGAATCGGGTGAAGCGGCCCCGCGATCAGTCCTGATAGCGGACCGACCGTAGGGTTCCAGCTTAACCGTAGGGTTCCAGCTTAGAAGTCGACCGGCCTCAGGTAGAACTCCCCGATCGCGGTGGATGAAAGCATCGCCACCGTCGGCAGCTCTCTCTTCCAATGCGTCGCCGACAGCCGACTCCAGACACAGTCCACATCGCTTGCGGGGAACCCGTCGCTCTTGAGCTCATCGGGTGTATGCCCGCTGAGAAGCCAATGAAGGATCGGATCGGCGCGATGGTAGGAAATACCGAGCTCGTCTTCATCGTGCACGCCGCGAACCAAGTCGGCTGAAGCGGGTTTGTCGATGATGACGTCGGGCACACCGAGGTGCCTGGCCAAATCCCATACCTGCGTCTTGAAGAGATCCCCCAGCGGGTTGATCGGCGGAGAATCATCCGCGTGCCACGTGTAGTATCCCAGCAGGCGCTCCGACTTGTTCCCCGTACCGAGCGGGAGTGCTCCGAGCTTGGCGGACTGGTCGAACAGGATCATGGATCGGAGGCGGGCCGCCAGATTCCCACGGCGGAGGGGCGAAAGGTCTGGTTCATGCTCCTCTGCGTATGCGTCCACCGCGCCCGTGATCTCGATCGTGCGCCCTTCGGCGCCTGATGCCTCCAGAACGAGGTCCGCATGGTCCAAGCTCTCCTGGCTGGAGGTCGCGTAAGGAAGGCGAAAACCCGTCACGTTTTCGGCGCCGAGGGCACGCACCGCCAAAAAGAGCGACACACTCGAGTCCACCCCTCCGGACAGACCGATCACCACGCGCTCAAAGCCGCGGTGACGAACAACCTCTTCCCGGATGAATTCCAGCAGAGCGCTCTCCACGAGGGCCAGATCCAGATCGAGTAGTGTGTCGTCCTCCGGACGGACCGGCGTATGTACGGCCGGGCCCAACGGCTCGAGCTCGGGCTCAGCCGGCATCGAACCCGCGCTGGCCGACCCAGGTGCCGAATCAGGGTTTTGGGCGTCGGTCAGCGCCTTCTGCAGGTGAGGAAGTGTTTGTTCGAGATCGGCCAACAAGGGCGACCCCACCCGGGCCCGGTCGATGGCCGCCGACTCCAGCTCGGCCACGGTCACGCCCGCCTCGAAGAGCGGACCGCGCGCCAGCACCTCGCCGTCGGGCGCAACAGCGATGGATCCGCCCGGAAAAACCTTTCCTCCCTCGGAGCCTACGAGCTGACTCACCACCACGAACACACCGTGCTCGAGCGCCGTGGCTGGGGCCAACGCATCCCAACGACTCAGGTTGCCCGGGCGCCCTTCTCCACCCGGAGTGAAGTCTCGCGCGGGAGAAGCGCTCACGGCGATGATCAGCTCGGCGCCCCCTACGGCCAAGATCGTGGGCGGCAGCGAGTGCCACATTTCCTCACAGATGAGGAGACCTACACGCCCGAATCTGGTATCGAACGCTCGTACGCTCTTTCCTGCCTCCACGAAGCGCGCCTCGTCGAAGACACCGTAGGTGGGCAGAAACATCTTCCGGTGGACGTGGGTCGCCTCGAAGCCTCCCTCACCGGGCGTCAGATATACGACGCTGTTGTGGAGCCTCCGACGGTGCCGCTCGAAAAAACCGAGCACCACATCGGGCCCCCCCTCCGGCGGCGGGCCCAATCCTTTGGCGACGTCCGTAGCCGAGCGGGCTGCCTCGGCAACACCACCCTCCAGGAAATAACCGGTCAAGCTCGCCTCGGGGAACACCAGGAGGTCGACCGACCCTGTTTGCTCCGAGATCATTTCACGAATCCGGGAGAGATTGGACTCCACATCGGCCTTGTTGGGTTTGAACTGAGCGAGCCCCACCCGTAGCTTGGGCCCTCCTGGCGGTCGTTTCATGAGCGACGTCTCCCGGGCACGTCGGCGATCAAAGACAACTCGACTCTCCCTCGACAAAGTAAGGATTCGGGGTTCGAAGCCGAAGACCCTTGCGCGCAGATGGGAACGAGGCACAATCCGATGGGGTTAAGAAAACAAAGCTCAACCGTTGCCCACAGTGAAAGTGAACCGATGATCCGTAAGACCGTACTCGGCCTCGCGTTGGCCCTGGTTCTCGCCCTGCCTTCAGCGGGCCAATCCCAGAATGATGCGGGAGGGCGCCGCTCAGGAAGGCAGGGGGTCGCTACCGCGGAGGCGCAGGAATTCCTAGCTGCCTTTCAGATCATTCGTGACTACAGCCTCGAAGTGCACTCCGACTCGACACTCTGGTTCCGTGCCGTCGATGGGCTGATCCGAGAACTCAACGACGCGTATGCCCAAGCGTTCGCGCCGGCCGAGTACGACGAATTTCAGGAGAACAATACGGGCAGTTATGCGGGCATAGGCGTGCAGATCACGACCCTCAATGAAGTCATCACCGTCACCGCCGTTTTCCGGGGCACTCCCGCCGAAGAGTCCGGCCTCCAGGTCGGAGACCTGATCATTGCGGTGAACGACGAAAGTACGGAGGGGTGGACAACCGGGGACGCTTCTGATGCGATCCGTGGCGAAGTGGGAACCACGGTGCAGCTTTCGATCGCTCGCCAAGGGCTCAGCGCCCCGCTCAAGCCGACTGTGCGCCGAGACAGTGTTCATGTCGAGGCTACGGAGGCCGACCTGGTGGGCCCGAACGTCGCCTATATCGGGCTCGACCGGGTCGCTCGCGGCTCGGCCGATGAAGTGGAGGCCGCCCTCTCCCAGTTCAAGGACGCGCGCGGATTCATCCTCGACTTGAGAGGTAATCCGGGCGGATATCTCGACGAATCTCTCGATATCTCGGATCTCTTCCTCCCCGAAGGAGTCCGCCTCGCCAGTGCTGAAAGTCGCGTCCCGGGCGAAGCGGGCCGCAGCCTGGATGAGGCGTGGACGGCCGAAACCCCGGATCGTATACCGGGCAAACCCATGATCGTCCTCGTCAATCGATTTTCCGCATCTGCCTCCGAGATCATCGCCGGAGCCTTGCAGGACCACGACCGAGCTTTGGTGATCGGCGAAAGGACCTTCGGAAAGGGGGTCTTTCAGAACGTGTTCCGGCTCAGCGAAACACGTCACCTGCGGATCACGACTGGCGAGTGGTTTACGCCGCTAGGCAGATCCCTGCATCGGCCCCGGACGGCTCAGGGTAATCCCTTGCCGGAAGATCCGGACACCTATCCCGTGGTCACGACCCGAGGCGGGCGTGAACTGGTGGCTGGAGGCGGGGTGTTCCCCGATCTCGAGATCAGAAACGACACCCTCACGCTCTTCGAGCGCGAGTTCATCTCTCAAACCGACAACGCGGGTGTACCGCTGAGCCCCCGGATCGAGGAGTTTTCCTTCGATCAATCCCAAAAGCTCCGGGCCGAGGGCAGCGATCCTGTGATGGATCCCGTCGCCTTCGAAGATTTTCTGACCGGGCTCGCCGAGGAGGGCGCCGACCGCACGTTACTCGATAACAGTGAGGTGCGGGAATACCTGGAATACTTGGTCGGCGAGCGTATTGCTCGACGGATGGACAGGTTGGGCCGGGCCATGGAGCTTCGAGCCCTCCGCGATCCGGTCCTCGCAACGGCCCTTCAGCTCTTGGGTGAAGTCGAGACCCAGGAAGAACTGTTCGCCGCCGCAGACCGGTTGAACTAGGCCAGCCTAACTTCTTACCGAACTCCAGCCAGTGCTCCCTGTGTAGGCTCGTAGCGGCTCACTGCGAGGGGTAGGCTGGTCGGCCGCTACCTGCGGGCCGACCTTGCTGATTGAGGTACCGTTGAATCACCGAGAGTGGGGCTCCACCAAAGGAGACGAGGCAGTAGGATCGCTCCCGGTGGGATCACTCCAGGGCTTGCATGCCGATCCTGTTTGTACGACGATAAAGGATGCCGAAGAGATACCGAAAGGTGACGTATCGTCTCTATCCCGGTAGGGAACAGGTCCAGGGCTTGTGGCTGATGTTCCACGGCCACAGGGATCTCTATAACGCGTTGCTCGAGCAGCGGCGCAGTGCCTGGCGGCGGCACCTGTCCTTTACGGCTCAGTGCGAGGAAATCACCCGGCTGCGAGCTGAGGCCCCCTTCTGGCAGAAGTTCAATGCCCAGTCGATGCAGGTCACCGCGAAGCGCGTCGATCTAGCCTTCAAGGCCTTCTTCCGGCGCGTGAGGCAGGGTGAGAAGCCGGGGTTCCCCCGGTTCAAATCGCTGAGCCGGTTCAATGGCTGGGGATACAAGACACACGGGGATGGCTGGCGCTTCACACCTGATACCGATCACCGCCACCGGATCCGAAACGGCACGCTACGGATCAGTGGGATCGGGGAGATGCGCGCCCGCGGCAGGATGCGCACCTATGGCATCCCGAAGACCTGCGAGATCGTCCAGGAAGACGGGCGCTGGTATGCGTCGATCACGCTCCTCTGCTTCCCTGGGCGGGAGACGACCGGCCAGGCCGCGGGCCTTGACTGGGGAGTCTCGACCTTCGCCACGGTGGCTACGGCCCATGGCGGTGTGGCCCAGATCCAGAACCCCAGACTGCTCCGGTCCGCGGAAGAGGCACTGGTCCAGGCGCAGCAGGTCCTGGCCCGCAAGACGAGGGGATCGAGGAACCGAAACAAGGTCCGTCGCAAAGTGGCCCGGCTGCACCGGAAGGTCCGGAATCAGCGTCTGGACTTCTTGCATCAGGCAACGGCCCATCTCGTTCGCCACTTCGGGTTTCTGGCCACGGAAGAGTTGGCGGTGGCGAACATGACGAAGTCAGCCCGGGGTACCGAGGAAGCCCCGGGCACGAACGTCCAGCAGAAGGCCGGACTGAACAAGTCCATCCTGGACACCGCACCGGGACTGTTCCTCTCGATGCTTCGGTACAAAGCGGAAGAAGCTGGTGCCGAGCTCGTGGAGGTGCCCACACGGTCCTTGAAAGCCACGCAGCGCTGCGCACGGTGTTGGGAGACGACGAAGAAGTCGCTTTCCCAGCGCATCCATCACTGCGCACACTGTGGCTTCACCCTGGACCGCGATTGGAATGCAGCCCTGGTCGCGCTGATTTACGCCATGAGTGGCAACGGCCGGGAACCGGCCGCATGTGTCCGCCTCCCATCGTCAGGGGCCGGGTGGCACGAAACTCCATGTAGAGCGGCGTAGCCGTTTACATGGAGTGGTTCATGACCTCGGGTGGTACTTCCGATGGACGTCACGAAGATATTCGAGATCCAGATGCGTATAGATCTGGGTGGTCGAAATGTCTGCATGACCTAGAAGTTCCTGGACCGCCACCAGATCCGCACCACCCTCCAACAAGTGCGTAGCAAACGTGTGCCGGAGCACATGGGGAGAGACGTTGCCTTCGATGCCCGCCGAGCGTGCAGCAGCCTTTACGATCTTCCATACGGCTGTCCTGGACAGCGGGCGCCCTCGTTGATTCAAGAATACATACCCGCCGCCTTTACCTTTTTCCAAGGCCGGCCTCACCTCACGGAGGTACCGGGAGAGAGCCACACACGCCGGACCTCCGAGCGGGATCATGCGCTCCTTGGAGCCTTTTCCGAAGACCGTACATAGTCCCTCCTCGAGATCGAGATTGGTCACGAGCAGGCCCACGAGCTCCGAGACGCGCACCCCGGTGGCGTACAGGAATTCCAGGATCGCCCGGTCGCGCCAGTGTACGGACGAGTCCAAACGAGGAGCCTCCAGCAGCGCAGAGACAGCAGCGGCATCGAGGACGTCTGGAAGCGGTCGGCCAATACGTGGGCTTCGAAGTCCCTCCGTCGGGTCGGTTTCCAAAGCACCTTCCTCCAGAAGAAATCCGAAGTAGGTACGGAGGGCCGACTGTGCGCGGCGCACAGAGGTAGGGGCAAGGCCGAGGTCAGCGAGGTGGAAGACATAGTCTCGTATATCATTGCCCTCCACAGACGACGGAGCCTGCCGTCCTCTCGTAGCAACGAAAGCGATGAATCTCTCGAGTTCCCGGCCATACGCGCTGATTGTAAGCTTGGATAGGCCACGCTCGAAGTTCAGATATTCGGCGTATTGTTCAACCTGGAATGCGATCGCGTCATTCACTCGGTGTTTCAGGTTCGTCACCCTGCTGCCCCTGCCCGGACCCCGGACCGGTATCCACAGACCGACTCCCCCGGGAGCGGAACCACCACCAGGCCAATAGCACGAAGATCACCCCCGCGATAGCGGCCAGTGTCCAGTTGAGGCGGGTTTGTGTCCTCAGGAGATGTTCGACGTTGCGCCCGGCAAACGCTCCGATCCACACCAGGGCTCCGTACCAGATCGCCGAAGCCAGCAGTAGGGGCAACACCACCGTAAGTGGGCGCTGTCGGATGAGCCCGGCAAACACGGGCGCAACGGCCCGCAACCCCGGTAGGAAGCGTGTGTAGAAAATGGCTGCAGTTCCCCAACGCCGGTAGAATTTCCGCACGATCCCAACCTGCTTCGGGTCGAGCAGGTATCTTCCGAGGCGAGTCTGGAAAAACTGGTCTCCGTAGCGGTAGGCGACCGTGTAGACCACAAGTGCAGAAAGCACGTTGGCCGTCCAGGTCACGAGAAAGACGACCCCCACAACGGCGCTTCCGCGGGCGGCCAAGAACCCGCCGAGCAGCACGAACGTGTCGGCCGGAATCGGAGGGACGATATTCTCTACTGCGGCTCCCAGGCCCAACACCACATACATCAGCAATGGGGGTACGTCCCCCAGCCAGACAAGAAGCCCGTCCACGCCGTCGCTCAATCAGTCTCCCGATCTCTCCAAGAGCGCCACCGCGTGTACCGCCATGCCCTCCCCAGATCCGATCCAGCCCATACCCTCGTTCGTTTTCCCTTTGACGGAAATCGCGTCGGGAGCGGTACGGAGCACTTCTGAGAGCCGCGCTACCATTGCCTGCACGTTAGGCGCGATCTTGGGCTCCTCGGTGATCACGGTAACGTCGACATTGCAGACGCGAAGGCCGGATTCACCGATGAGCTCCACCACCCTCGCCAACAGCTCCATGGAATCCACGTCCTTCCACTGGGGTTCGGAAGGGGGGAAATGGCGACCGATGTCACCCAAGGCCGCCGCGCCCAGAAGGGCGTCCGTGACCGCGTGCGCGATGGCATCTCCGTCGGAGTGTCCTAGGAGACCGGGATGATCCGGAATCAGGACACCGCCGAGAACGAGGGGACGTGCCTCGTCGAAGCGATGCGAGTCGTATCCGAAGCCAATCCTCATCGAGCCCATCGTATTCGCCCCTCCGTTCACCCGCTGGAGCTATTCCCCTCCCCAGGCCCGAATGGCCAAACAAGCGTTATGCCCGCCAAATCCAAAGGAGTTGGAGAGAGCGACTTCGACCGTACGTTCGACGACACCGTGCTGGCCATAGTCGAGGTCACAATCCGGATCTGGATCGGTCAAGTTTATCGTGGAAGGAATCCGACCTTGCTGACATACCAAAGCCGTGATCACGGCCTCGACCCCACCGGCCGCCCCCAACAAGTGGCCCGTCATCGATTTCGTGGAGCCCACGATCACCGAATACGCCGAATCCCCTAAAACTTGCTTGATCGCGGCCGTCTCATTCCGGTCATTGGCCTGGGTCGAGGTCCCGTGGGCGTTGATGTAGTCCACGTCCTCCGCGCTCACTCCTCCGTCATTCATGGCCATTCGCATAGCGTATTGGGCACCCTTCCCCTCCGGCGCGGGCATCGTGATGTGGTGTGCATCCGCCGACACACCGTATCCGATTACCTCGGCCACGATCGTCGCACCGCGGGCCTCCGCCGTCTCCAATGCCTCCAACACCACACACCCCGCTCCCTCTCCGATGACGAATCCGTCTCGGCCGGCATCGAAGGGGCGGGACGCACCAGCGGGGTCGTCGTTTCTGGTGGACAGCGCCTTCATGGACGAGAATCCCGCCACAGCCAGCGGCGTGATCGTAGCTTCGCCGCCCCCGGCGATCATGACGTCGGCGTCACCGCGCTCGATGAACCGGAACGCATCCCCGATCGCGTGGGCCCCCGACGCGCACGCAGACACCGTGGCATAGTTCGGGCCTTTCGACGCGAAACGAATCGAAATCAGGCCCGCCGCAATATCGGGAATGAACATGGGGATGAAGAAAGGGCTCACTCGGCCCGGACCGCGCGCACGCAGCACATCATGCTGGGCTTCCATCGTGGAGATTCCGCCGATTCCACTGCCGAAGATCACACCAAAACGCTCGGCGGCGACACCGTCGGGTGCGCCCTCGAGTCGAGCGCTTCGCATGGCCTCGTCGGCGGCAACGATGCTGAACTGCGCGAAACGGTCGTACCGGCGAGCTTCTTTCTTCTCGAGGAAATTGAGCGGATCGAAGTCCTTCACTTCGCAAGCGATGCGCGAAACGTACTCATCGGTAATCTCGAAGATCGTGATGGGTCCCGCCCCGCTCTCGCCCGCCAGTAACGCGTCCCAGGTCGACGGCACGTCGTTCCCGACCGGAGTGATCGCCCCAAGGCCCGTAATGACCACCCTACGACGGCTGTCGCTCATCGCCAGAACGCTCTTACAGCAGAGGTCCTAGCGGGCTCACGACTCCTCGTGCTTCTCGATGTAGGCGATCGCTTCGCCCACGGTACGCATCTGCTCCGCATCTTCGTCTGGAATATCGATGGTGAACTCTTCCTCGAACGCCATCACAAGCTCCACGGTATCCAGAGAATCGGCTCCGAGGTCGTCCACGAAGGAAGCCTCGTTAGTGACTTTCTCCGGATCCACTCCCAACTCGTTGATAATGATTTCCTTGACCTTCGCGGCAGTGTTGTCAGCCATGGTGCCTCCGAAAAAGTGAGTCCAAACGTGTCAGGTCGATCTGACCACTTGGATCAGGATCGCCCTAAATGGCCATCCCTCCGTCTACCGCCACGACCTGGCCGGTAATGTAGCGGGCCGCAGGTCCCGCAAGAAAGCGCACTAATCCCCCCACGTCTTCAGGATCGCCAAAACGCCCAAGCGGAATCCGCGAATGTAACTCTTCCACGGCCGCTTCGGGCAGCTCTGCCGTCATATCGGTCGTGATGAAGCCAGGGGCGATCGCGTTGCACCGGATCCCTCGTGACGCGAGCTCTTTCGCGATGCTCTTGGTAAATCCGATAAGGCCGGCCTTGGAAGCAGCGTAGTTCGCCTGACCGGCGTTGCCGACGATTCCGACCACCGACGTGATGTTCAAGACCACGCCACTTCGCCGTCTCATCATCCCGCGCGCGAGGGCGTGTGTCATGTTGAAGGCGCCCTTCAGATTAACGGCGAGGACTTCATCCCACTCCTCTTCCTTCATTCGGATGAAGATGTTGTCCCTAGTGATGCCTGCGTTGTTGACCAGGATGTCGACCGGCCCCAGCTCCTCTTCGAGCTTGCCCACCGTCACTTTGACACCGGCCGATTCACTTACGTCGCAGGCGTAACCCCTGTGCCCAGTACCCTCGAGTGAGGCCGCCGCAGCCTCGGCCGCCTCTCCGTTACGCGCCACGACGGCTACCCTGGCACCGGCGCGCGCGAGTTCCTGTGCGATCGCCAGCCCAATACCACGGGAGCCTCCCGTGACGAGCGCTATCTGTCCGTCGAGTTCCTTCATCGATGACCCCTTCAAGGCTCCCATGCGTCGAGATCTTCCGGCTCACCAAGAGATACGCACGGAATACGCCTTGCGATCCTCCGACTCAGCCCGCGTAAAACCGATCCAGGTCCGATCTCCAGGAATCGGTCCACACCGGAGTCCGCCATATGCAGGACCGAGGCCGCCCACTGTACAGGCGTGGTGAGCTGTCGAACCAATA
Source organism: Gemmatimonadota bacterium (assembly GCA_022563405.1). Taxonomy (GTDB): domain Bacteria; phylum Gemmatimonadota; class Gemmatimonadetes; order Longimicrobiales; family Gaopeijiaceae; genus UBA822. The sequence goes on from JADFNK010000013.1 coordinate 38,854, forward strand.
ACGCCTTTGCCGCGTCTCCTGTCGATACCGGCTGCGCGGTAACATTGGCGATGACCGGGAACGCAGGATCTCGAAAGGACACCGATGCGAGCCGATCCTCGAACTCCGCGGCGGCCGGTGCCATCAGCGGCGAATGAAACGCTCCGGAAACACTCAACCGGACCACCCGCTTGGCGCCCCGCTCCATGGCGAGCTCCATTCCCCGCTCCACCCCGACGATATCTCCACTGATAACAACCTGGCCCGAGGCGTTGAAGTTTGCGGGGACACAAATGCCTGCTCCCCCTTGCGCCTGCTCACAAACCGAAATGACGGCTCCATCATCGAGTCCGATCACGGCGGCCATCGTACCGGGGCGCTCGACCCCCGCGGCGTACATCAGTTCTCCGCGCAAGCGTACCGTGGCTACAGCGGCGGCGAAATCGAGCGTACCCGCCGCGACGTGGGCGGAGAATTCCCCCAACGAATGCCCTGCCGCCAGGCCGACCTCGCCGAGACGACTCTGGATGACCCGGCATACCGCGGTGGAATGGACGAGCATGGCCGGCTGCGCGTTCTTGGTGAGCACGAGATCCTCCTCGGGCCCCTCCCAAGCGAGCTTGGAGATGGAGAACTCCAGGACGTCGTCCGCCTCCTCGAACACACGGGCCGCCTCCGGATAGGCGTCTGCCAGAGAACGGCCCATCCCGACGTGCTGGGAGCCTTGTCCTGGGAAGAGAAGCGCGAGGCACATGATCGGAGGTGTCAGGAGTGTGTTGAAGGAGTACAGGGGGCCGTCATCAGGAAGGGATCGTTCGGACGGCTCATTACTACCAGCGAACAGCCATAGCGCCCCACGTCAATCCAGCCCCGAACGCTACGAGTAGGAGTTTCATGCCGGGTTGCAGCCGCCCCTCTTCGATCGCCTCGTCCATCGCCACCGGAATGGTGGCGGAACTCATGTTTCCGTATCGGTGGACGTTCACGAACACTTTCTCCATGGGCAACCCTGCGTAGCGCGCGGTCGCCTTGATGATTCGGATGTTGGCTTGGTGGGGGAACACCAGGTCCACGTCGTCCAGCGCCCAGCCGGAGCGTGCCAGCGCCTGCCCAGCACTATCGGCCATCGCACGCACCGCGTGTTTGAAGACCTCCCGCCCCGACATCTGAATAAGATGCGTCCGATTCCGAAGCACCTCTTCGTCCATCGGGATTGCGGCTCCTCCCGCAGGCCGGTAGAGGAGATTCGCCAACCTTCCGTCGGACTGATGGTGGGTACCCAAGATACCCTTCTCCCCGGCCGAACTCCGGACAATCGCGGCACCCGACCCATCACCGAACAACACGCAGGTCGATCGATCCTCCCAATCTACGATCGCACTCAACTTTTCCGTGGCGATCACCAGTGCGATTTCACCACGCCCCGTCGAGATGTAGCCCTCCGCCACCGTGAGCGCATAAAGAAATCCTGTGCAGGCACCGACCACGTCGAAAGCAACCGCGTTGGTGGCCCCGATGAGGGCCTGGATATCGCAAGACGTAGCGGGGAGCAATCGGTCGGGCGTCGCCGTCGAAACGATGAGAATGTCCACGTCTTCGGGTGCCACACCGGCTCGTTCCATCGCCATCCGAGCGGCACCGGCACCCATGGCCGCGGCGGTCATTTCGGGGGGCGCGATGCGGCGTTCGCGGATTCCGGTGCGCTCGAAGATCCATTCGTCGGACGTGTCGACGATCGATTCCATATCTCGATTGGTCACCACCCGGTCAGGTAGAAACCGACCCGTGGACACGATTTCCACGAGAGGAGTTGTCGACGTCAAACCACGCTACCCGTTTCGGTGGGTCGGGTCAGCTCCCTCACGAAGTGAGAGATCATTGATGCCTTGGCCGCCCGGTCCGCCACATGGATCGCATTTTCGATGGCCTTCGGCGGTGAACTTCCATGGCAGATGATCGGAATTCCATTCACCCCCAGCAGGGGCGCACCGCCGGTTTCCGTATAGTCCAACAGCCGAAAAACTTCTTCGAGATCATGGCTGTTCTGCGAGTCGCCCAACGCATTCGCCAACAAGCCCACAATGAAGCTCGCCACCGATTCGTAAAACTTGAGGAGCACGTTCCCGACGAATCCGTCGCACACCAGAACGTCGCATCCACCCTCGACGATACCCCGGCCTTCTACGTTTCCGACGAAATTGAGACCGCTTTCCAGCAACAACTTGTATGTCGCCACGGCCAGATCGTCACCTTTTGTTGGCTCCTCGCCAATATTAAGAAGTCCCACACGGGGATCCGCGATACCCATCAAGTCCTGGGCGTACACCTTCCCCAGGTGCGCGAATTGAACGAGTTGGTGTGGTTTGCAATCGACGTTTGCGCCCGCGTCCAAGAGCAACAGCGGGCCACCCGCGGAGGGAACCACCGTACCTATCGCGGGGCGGTCCACCCCTTCCAAAGGCCGGAGGATGAAGAGCGATGCTGCCATGACCGCACCCGTGGATCCTGCGCTGATGAACGCGTCCGCCTCGCCCTCCTTATGCAGGTTCAGGCCGACGACGATGGAGGAATCGGGTTTGTGCCTCAGGACCGTCGAGAGTGACTCGCCCGGCATGATTCGTTGAGAGGCATGAACGATGCTGAGTCGGTCGGCCGGAAACCCCGTGTGTTCGCCAAGCTCCGCCCGAAGTTCATCGGAGTCCCCAACGAGGATGATGTCGAAGTCCGACTCAGAATCCATCAGAGCGCCGACGGCGCCGGCCACTTCGACCGCAGGAGCCGCATCCGTACCCATTGCGTCCAGGGCAATTCGCACGTCGATGGGTCCCGTTCTCTTAGAAGGCTGTTGAAGGAGTACAGTGGGCCGCGTTGCGGATGCCACGGCCCCAGCTCCTAGGCGGAGCGACGACGCCATAGCATTCGCTACGGCTAGGAGCTCCAACAACGGAGATGGGGTCGTGCCACCGCAACCCTTCA
>JADFNK010000156.1 GCA_022563405.1 Gemmatimonadota bacterium
TTCAGCCTCTCCTACCTCTTCGGCGCCTTTCTCCTCGTCTCCCTTTTTTACGCGTTCGGCACTTGGGATGTCCTGGCCGGCAGCCGGTTCCTGGACCTCCTTATCCGCGTTGGAATCGTAAAGTACCACGACCAGAACCTCGGCTTCATAGAAGGGGTCGCCGACCACAAGTACTACCTGACCAGCCAAACACCTGTGGATTGGCTGTTGGTCGTCTTCGCCGGTCTACTCTTCCTGGCGTTCTTCGCCGTTAAGACGCTCCAGTTCGATGGGGCGGCACGTCACTTCGGGGCGAAGGGAACGCTCGGTCAACACGGGCGCGCCTACCTATACGGCCTCGGACTGGACCGGTGGTTCCCCTTCGGTTTGGGTCGAATCGGCACGCACACGGCGCTGACCAACCAGGGGAGCACCGACGAGCAGTCCAGGAACGTGCTGTTCGCGACCGGGCTTTTCATCCTATTCGAGATCAGCCTCTTCGCTATCGTTGGTCTGCTGGGCGAGGGCTGGGGGCCCTGGGCAGGTCAGGTGGTCTGGGGAGCCTTCGTGTTCACGCTTCTCTACCTGTGGGTTCGGCGTCCTCCTGGCGTCTCCGTCAGGTCCATCGCCCGTGCTTGGACTGGACGAGCTCGCGAGGTCTTGGGGTCCCTTGCGTCCGATCCTCCCGTGTTCGCCAAGCTCTGCGCCCTTTCGGTCATAGCCTTCGCACTGGAGGACGTCGCGGCATACGTGATCGCGAACGCTTTTGGGATCGGAGTCGAGTTCTCGGTCATCGTGATGGGCCTCGGTGCGGGATATGTGGCCCGATTGATTCCGCTCTCGCCTGGGGGGATCGGGCAGTATGAGTGGGGATTCGCGGTCGCCTTGGTGCTCGGCGGTGTGGGCGCCCCGGAAGCGGCCACGCTCGCCATCCTGGACAATCTACTCCGGTATTTGGTCGGAGCTGTGGTGGTCGGGTCCGTCATTTTCTGGTACGGCGTCGATACGACGTTCCGCAGGGTTCTCAGCACGTTCAGCGACGGTCTGGCCGCGGAGTCCGAGACATGAGCGCGCCGGACGCTCTCCCGGTGGCACCCGAGGCCGGAGTGCTCTGGCGCCGGACTTTCGTCATCGTGGTGATCGGACTCGGCCTCTTCTTTCTCGATCGGCTCACCGTTCTCCTCGCGACATACTGGTTCTTCGACGCAGTCGGGCTGGATTCGGTTTTCTGGACCAATCTGCGGGCCGGAGTGCTGCTCTTCGCGATCGGCTTCGTCATGTTCGCGGGCGCGATCGTCGCCCCGGCTTACCTTCATTCGGTCTCGTCATCCTCGCGTGGGCTCTACCGGTGGTGCGGGATGGCCGTCGGCCTCGTGGCGGCGTACCTCTTCGCACTCCAGTACGCCGAGTTCCTCCCCGCCTTCCCCAACGTCGGCTTCGAGGAGGTCGATCCCGTCTTCGGGCGAGACGTCGGCTTCTACGTGTTCGTGCTTCCGGCCGCCTGGGTAGGGTGGTGGACCCTGCTGGCTGCGGCGGTCGTCGCGCTGATCTCGTCGGCTTCCGCGGCGTATGAGTCGAGGCGCGATCTGGAAGCACCGGCAACCATGGGAACTCTCTCGGCCTTCTTCGGTCGTGTGTCGAGTCCTTTCACTACCGGGCTCGTCCTTGTTTTGGGTTTGGTGGGGGCGGTAGGCGTACGCCTCAGTCGCTTCGATCTCCTCGTGAAGGACAACGGGGCATCGACCATCCACAACGGGGCCGAGGTTCTCGACATCACCGGCCTGTTCTCCACGCTCAACTACATCCATTTGACGAGCTTCGGCGTCCTGGGCTTGACCGGGGGTCTTTTCTTCGTCCTCCGGGGGATTTCCCGTGGGCTCGAGGATACGCATCGGGAGGGGTGGACTTTCCCTGCCCGAAAAGCCGCGCTCCTCGTCCTTACGCCGATCGTGTTGGACCTGTCGTTCTGGACAGCCGTTGGGCTTCGAAACCTCATCGGCGTGCTCCCCAACGAGCCTGTGATCCAGCTCGACCTCATCGATCGCCACATCCAGGCGACGCTCAAGGGCTACGGCTTGGACGGAATCGAGATCAGCAGCTTCCTGCCGGCGACCGACGGGGATCCTCTCCCGACGGCGGAAGAGCTTTTGGCCAACGTGGCGCTCAGAAACGCCCCGCTTTGGCCCGGCTTCGTCAGCAAGCTCGAGCGCCTCATCGACCCGCAGCATGCCGAACGCATCCTCCAGACTGGGGGGGACCAGACGGTCTATGGCCCGGTGATCGAGATTTTCAATCAGGAGCAGAAGCTCCGGACATATTACGATTTCATGGACGTCGATGCGGTCCGGTACATGGTCGACGGTGAGCCCAGAATGTACGTGAGCGCGGTCCGGGAGATTCCACTGATCGAGCCGCAGGAGTGGCTCGCCTGGTGGGGCCAGCGTTTCGTGCTCTTCACCCACGGGCACGGGCTCGTGATGGCTGAGACGTCGAAGATCGCACCGACTGGAGGGCCGGTGTATACGTCCTCGGGACTTCCCGCGACATCGGACCTCGAGGTGGTCGAGAGCGCCAACCCGAGCATCTACTACGGAGAGGGCGCGGCCACCATGGCCTACAGCAACGTGGACCAGATGCTCGAATTCGACTTCCCGACCGACGAGGGGCGAGCCGAAGTGGAGCTCCCCCAAGGGGTCGGTGCCGGCGTGCAGCTCAATTCACTCCTCAGGCGGATCGTCTTCGGCTGGAGGAGCGGCCAGTTCTTCGAGATCGTCTTCAGTCGCCTCATCGATGACGATACGCGCGTACACTACTTCCGAAAGCCGCTCGAGCGGCTGGCTCGAGTCGCCCCGTTTCTCTACTTCGATACTGATCCGCACGCCGTCGCAGCCGACGGCCGTATTGTCTGGCTCGCCAACGGGCTGACCAGCACGGATCGCTATCCCTACAGCAAGATCGAGTGGCTCGGGGACAAGTCGGACGAGAGGGCACCCCATCCGGGCGCCCTGCGGCGGACGAACTGGGTGCGGGACGCGGTCAAGGCAACCGTCGACGCCTATACGGGCGAGCTGAG
>JADFNK010000099.1 GCA_022563405.1 Gemmatimonadota bacterium
CGCATCTTCCCGGCCACCGTGCTGGGCCTGACCCTCGTCGCCTGCTCGGGCTCACCCTCCGGCTCCACGGTGCTGACGGCCGACATGCCGCTGCATCTCGAGCAGCACCTCGACGCTGCCACCATCGTGGGCTCCGAAGTACCGGCGGACGCTCCGACCGTTATGGAGTGGCACTTCGACGAGCCACAGGAAGATTGGAAGCCGTTCGTCCCGCAGAACCCGACGATCGACCCAGTCGAGGTCACGCAGCTCGACGATGCTCTGCGAGTAACGCTGACGGACGGCACGAGGTATCCGAGCGGCTCACCAAGGGGTGGCCTCGTTCTCGAGGTGCCCGACTGGGACTACGAGGATCTCGCGCACCTCGTGGTGCGTGCTCGCACCGCCGTTGATTTCGGGAACTTCCAGATCTACTTCAATCGAAGCGAACGGGCGGACCCGAATAGAGCATTCGAGTACGCAAGCGAGGCGGTCCCTGTCATAAGCGACGGTACGGTGCAGACCTACCGGGTGCGGCTGGATTACTTTGGGGGGCGTCCGCCACCGGAGGAACCGATTCGGCAGATGGCCCTGTGGTTGAGACCCGGAGATCTGGCCAGCATCGACATCCTTTCGATCACATTGACCACGAAGGTGGCCAACTATGCCGAGGCGGGCGCGGCCTCGCGCACGGAAATCCGCAATCAGATTTATCGGCAGGCTCTCTATACGCACACACCGGGGCGCGTGGAGTATCGGGTTGAGATTCCGGAAGGTGGTCGGCTGGACTTCGGTATGGGTGTCTTGCGTGAAGACGTGCCCGTGACCTTCCGGGTCACGGCGATCCCTGACGGTGCCGGAGGTGGTGAACCGACCACGCTGTTCGAGGAGCACTACGCGGACAAGGAGGCCTGGGGCCAGCGTTCGGTGGATCTGGCCGACTTTGCGGGCCAGACGGTGACGCTCGGCCTCGAGGCCGAATCTGAGGACGAAGGGCGAGTCGCTTTATGGGGAGCGCCTACCGTGACGGGCGCCGGGCAACCGCCTCTTCCCAACGTCATCTTCTACGTCTTCGACGGCGGTGCGGCGGACTACATGAGCATTTACGGCTACAACCGACGCACGACCCCGACCCTGGAGCGGCTGGCCCAGGAAGGCGTCGTGTTCGAGCGAGCGTACAGCAATTCTTCCTGGACCCTGCCCTCGACAGCCTCCTTTATGACTTCCCTACAGACGAGTGTGACGGGGGGCTTGAACCCGGTGCCAGCCGAGGCCGTGACCATGGCCGAGCACATGCACCGTGCCGGCTACCAGACCGCGGTGTTCACGGGGAACCCCAACGCCGGGACCTTGAGCGAGCTTCAGCGCGGCGTGGATGTGTTCCGGGAGGATTGGGAGGACTTTTCCTACTTCGGTAGGAACAATCACAAGGAGTCCTCGAAGTACCTACACGAGGGATTCTGGGGCTGGCGGGAAGACTATCCCAGGCAGCCGTTCTGGGCGCACTTCCAGACGACTGACACGCACGGGGACTTTCCGGCTCCGCCGCCCTTTGGCGGGCTCTTCGTCACGGCGGATGAGTCGGAGAGCTGGATTGAGTCGCGTGAGCGCCTGAATGAGTTTGGCAACGCGCGTCGTCCCCATTCTCCCGCATTCGATTCTACCGGGATCAACCGGACGGAATTCTACACTGTGGGGAAGGGCCTGTACGACGAAGCGATGGCTCACAACGACTATCGGCTCGGGCAGCTCATCGACCGACTGAAGGCTGAAGGGGAGTGGGAGAATACGCTGTTGATCATCGGGGGCGATCACAGCATCCGGGCGGCCTTAGTCGACATGGGCCTCGCGCTCAGCGACTCGCTGCCTCCCAAGTGGAGCCAGCGCCGGCCGATGTTGCGGCCCACTGTCTCGAGGGTGCCCCTCATGTTCGTATGGCCGGGCCACATCGAGGGGGGACAGCGAATCGACCAGACCGTGTCGATGATCGACGTGCTGCCCACCCTGCTCGATCTCCTGGGGCTCCCCCCTGCCGAGATCGCACAAGGGCAGTCGCTGGCTCCTCTGATGATGGGGCGAGACGGATGGGAGCCACGACCGGTGATCCTGGACGAGTTCTATGTCGATCTCGTGACCGGCGAGCTGTCGGGCGTGATCGAGGTTGTGGACGGCCGCTGGGGCGCTTCGCTGGAAATCAATCCTGATCCAGACGAGTCGCCCGAAGATCGCCGTCCCGTCCCACTGCTGCTCTACGACCTCTGGAACGATCCGATGGCTCTGTGGAGCCTGCACGAGGAACGGCCGGACCTCGTCCAGAAGTACACCGCCTTCCTCGAGGACCAGTTCGAGGCCCATATGGCTTTGTCGCAGTTCTTCACGGCATCGGGTGAGGTGGAGCTGACCGCGGAGCAGCTTCGGACGTTACGCTCGCTCGGGTACATCCAGTGACGGCGAGGACCCGTCAGATCCCCTGGCTTCGCGTCTTCGTTGAAGGCGTGGTGAAAATAGTTCTGAGGTTTGTCTCGCGCTGGCACTCTGAATGGGTCCCATCTGCCCGATAAGCCGGGCTCCGTGCAGAGGTCACCCCGTGGCGCGTGCACTTCTAGCCCCGAGTTGAGCATTCCAACTAAGCGAGGGCTCCTGCTATTGGAGCAGACGCCCTGTACCCCGTCCACTCTTTCGCTGGGGGAAATCCGTCCAAGAGCTGTGCACGTTGCTGTGCACGGTCAAGCTCGAAACGACCTAGAGCGCTTACCCAGGCCGGCCGCAACGAGGCTTGGGTGCGTTCCCTCCCGAACCGCGTTGCGTTCAAGTACCAGGGTGCTGAACTGACCCGACCCACTGAACGCTCGTCCCATAAGGAAAGCAACCAGCCGATCCACCCGAACACGCCGGGGTGCGTCCTCATATTGGCCGGTCGGATCCCGCCACTTAGGTTATCCGGCCCGTAAAGGGGCTTTCACTTGCCTACCCTTCCGACCGAGGAGCCGTCAATGATCAGAGTTGTCTTCCCCAAAGCCGTATTCGCGATACTCTCGTTACTCGTGATCTTCGCGGCTCCGCCAGTCGAGGCGCAGGAGCTCCCGCAAGCGACCGACGTGACCTCGGCAGACATCCAGAAGTTCATCAACGATTTGCCGCGTGATGCGGTCAGCGACCGGCCGATTCGCATCGTCAACGTTACGGGCAACTACCAGGTCGGGGTCTGGGGCGTGTTCCGTCCGAAGGAATTTCTGGGTGGCGCCAACCTCCACGAAGTGAATACCACCGAGATCTATTACATGGTGGAAGGGGTGGCGACCCTGGTCACGGGCGGCACCTTGACCGACTCCAACGACCTTACCCCGGGCAGCGGTATCGAAGGGGGCGTCTCGCGTCGAGTCACCAAAGGGGACGTCATCATCATCCCGGGCCACACCGCTCATTGGTTCAGCGAGCTGGAGACCGACATCGAGTACCTGATCATCCGGACTGACCCGGACAACCGGTTCCAGCTCAGGTAGCACCTGAGGCCCGGCGGTAAGCGGCTCAGCCATCGGCTGAACCCCGGCAGTAGGGGGTTCAGCTAGCTGCCGAGGCCTCCAGCGCCTGCTGCACATCAGCGATCACGTCCCGGAGGTCTTCCAGGCCGACCGAGATGCGGATCAATCCGGGCGTGATGCCCACGGCCTGACGCTCCTCTTCGGTGAGCTTGGCGTGGGTCGTCGAGGCTGGATGGGTGACGATCGTGCGGGTGTCACCGAGATTCGCGGTGAGCGAGCACAACTTCACGGAATCCATGAAGCGCTTCCCCTGCTCGAGCCCGCCCTCGACGACGAACGCGAGGACGCCGCCGCCGGCCGACATCTGGCGCTTCGCGATCTTGTACTGGGGATGGGAAGGGAGGAAGGGATAACGCACGGAGGCGACACCGGGCCGCCCCTCCAACCACTGTGCTACGACCATCGCATTTTCCGAATGTTTCTCCATCCGCACCTCGAGGGTCTCCACGCTCTTGGAAAGCACCCACGCGTTGAACGGCGACAGGGAAGGTCCGGTGGCCCGCGCGAAGTCGTAGATCTCCTGCACCAGATCCTTCGCGCCTACCACCACACCGCCCATCACGCGGCCCTGTCCATCGATGTACTTGGTGGCGGAGTGGAGTGAGAGGTGCGCGCCGAACTCGAGAGGACGCTGCAAGATCGGTGTGGCGAAGCAGTTGTCCACGACCAGGATCACGCCCTTTTCGGCGGCCAGCTTCCCGAGCCACACGAGGTCCACCAGATCCACCGCCGGATTCGTGGGGGTCTCGACGAAGATCATCCGGGTGTTCTCGCGAATCTCGCCGGGCCACGCATCGGGGTCCGCGGCATCGACGTACGTAAACGAGATCCCGAACCGAGGCAAAATCTTGGTGAGGATCGTGTGGGTCGATCCGAAGAGCGACCGGCACGCCAAGATGTGATCCCCACTCGAGAGCAGCGCTCCGAACGTCGCGAACACGGCAGCCATGCCGGTGGCCATGGAGTGCCCCGCCTCGGCACCCTCCAGGCGGCGGATTTTCTCCGAAAGCTCCTCGACGTTCGGGTTGGTGAACCGGGCATAGATGTTCCGGTCGATCTCACCCGCGAACGCCGCACGCATCTCTTCGCTGTTTTCGAAGACGAAGCTCGACGTCAGGAACATCGGCACCGAGTGTTCGTGGTGCGTCGATTCCTCGGCCTGGGCTCGCACGGCCCAGGTTTGGGGTCTCCAGTCCTTCATGCGTGAACTCTACTCTAAACGAATCATCAAGTCACCGAGCGCCACTTGGCTCCCCGGGTACACGAGCACCTCCGCCACCTTCCCGTCGGACTCCGCGTAGAGGGTCGTCTCCATCTTCATGGCCTCCAAGCTCAGCAGCTTGTCCCCCTGCGCCACGGTCTCACCCACACGCACCGCTACGCCCACGACCATGCCGGGCATGCTCGACCCGATCTGCTTCGGGTCGTCCGGATCAGCCTTCACGGCGGCCAGCGTCTCGGGCTCGAGTGTTCGGTCGACCACTGAGACGTCCCGCGGTTGGCCGTTCAGCTCGAAGAACACGGTACGTTTTCCGTCCGGATGGGGCTCACCGACCGTGAGAAATTTCACGATGAGCGTCTTGCCCCGTTCGATGTCGACGGCGATCTCCTCGCCCGCCTCCTGGCCGTAGAAGAAGACCGGGGTCGGAAATACAGACGTGTCGGAGTACTTGCTCTGAAAGTCCGCAAAGTCGCGGTACACTTTCGGATAGAGCAGGTATGAGATCACGTCGCGTCGTGCAGGCTCCCGGCCCAACATCTTCTGCACCGTCGCGGTCGCCTCCTCGAAGTCCACCGGCTCGAGCGTGTCACCCGGGCGGGTACTCAGACCCGGCCCACCCCGTAACACACGTTGCTTCACCTCTTCGGGAAAACCGCCCGGCGGCTGTCCCATACCTCCACCGATCAGATCGACGACGGAAGCAGGAAACGCCAGCTCGCGATCCGGATCGAGGACATCCTCCGGCGTGAGCTCATTCGCAACCATGAACAACGCCATGTCGCCCACGGCCTTGGAGGTGGGTGTCACCTTCACGATGTCGCCGAAGAGCTCGTTCACGTCCGAGTACACGCGGCAGACTTCCGCCCATCGATCGGCCAGACCCAAGGCACGCGCCTGCTGGAAGAGGTTGGTGTACTGGCCGCCGGGCATCTCGTGGTCATACAGGTCCGCGGTCGCGGGTAGTACCTGGCTCTCGAACGGGGTGTAGAACTCGCGGGCCGCCCTCCAATAGTCGGCGATGTCGTCCAAGTCCCGCCTGTTCAGTCCCGGGTCGCGTGATGTGAACCGGAGCGCCTCGGCCACCGTGTTGATGTTCGGTTGAGACGTCGTGCCCGACATCGGGGCCATGGCGGCATCGGCGATGTCGAGCCCTTCCTCCGCGCCATACAGGATCGCCGCGGCCTGCACGCCCGAGGTGTCGTGTGTGTGGAAGTGGATTGGGATTCCCACCTCGTCCTTGAGAGCACGTACCAGCTTGGCGGCCGCATAAGGCTTGCAGAGCCCGGCCATGTCCTTGATCGCGAGGATGTGTGCTCCCATCCCCTCCAACTCCTTGGCCAGCTTCACATAGTACTTCAGGTCATACTTCGTGCGACCCTCATCGAGGATGTCCCCCGTGTAACAGATCGAAGCCTCGCAGAGCGCGTCCGTCTTGAGCACCGCCTCCATCGCCACCCGCATGTTGGTCGTCCAGTTGAGGGCGTCGAACACACGAAACAGATCGATACCCGCGGCGGCCGCCTCTTCGACGAACGCCTGCACGAGGTTGTCCGGGTAGTTCGTGTACCCGACCGCGTTCGAAGCACGAAGCAGCATCTGAAAGAGGATGTTCGGAATGCGCTCCCTGAGGTCGGTCAGGCGCCGCCAAGGGCACTCCTTCAAGAACCGCATCGAAACGTCGAACGTGGCACCGCCCCACATCTCGATCGAGAACAACTCCGAACCCCGCCGAGCGTACGCATCGGCTATCCTGAGCAGGTCGTACGTACGGAAGCGGGTCGCCAGCAGCGACTGATGTGCGTCCCGGAAGGTCGTGTCGGTGAGGAGCAGCCGCTGCTGGTCGGAGATCCAACCGCCGAACTTCACGGGCCCGAGGTCCCGTAACCTCTGCCGTGTGCCGTCCGGAATCGGGCTCTGGTAGTCGACCTTCGGAACAGGTGCGGGCTCACGCCGCGCGGCACGCGGGTGATCCCTCACCGAAGGGTTTCCGTTGACGATCGTGCCCCCGAGATAGGTCAGAAGTCGCGTCGCACGGTCGCGTCGCTTGGGCAACTTGAACAAATCGGGCGTCTGATCGATGAAACGCGTCGTGCACCCACCCTTCAAGAACTGCTCGTTCGTCACCAGGCGAATCAGGAACTGAATATTCGTCTTCACGCCACGAATGCGGAATTCCTGGAGGCACCGCTCCATGCGCCTGGCCGCGTCGATAAAGCGAGTCCCCCGGGTCGTCACCTTGACCAGCAGGGAGTCGTAGTACGGGTTCACGACCGCACCAGAGAACGCGCTGCCTGCGTCGAGCCGCACCCCCATCCCAGCCGCCGAGCGGTAGTGTGAGACGCGCCCGTAGTCGGGCATGAAGTCGTTCGCGGGGTCTTCGGTGGTCACGCGGCACTGCATGGCGAAACCGTGGGTCCGCACGGCGCTCTGGGAGGGTAAGCCGATCTCCTCGTCGTCGAGCGGCGTCCCCTGGGCGACCAGAATCTGCGACTTGACGAGGTCGACGCCGGTCACTTCCTCGGTTACCGTGTGCTCCACCTGAATGCGGGGATTGACCTCGATGAAGTAGAAGTTGCCCTCGTCCTGATCGACGAGAAACTCCACCGTGCCCGCGTTCTGGTAGCCCACCTCACGGCCGATCGCTACAGCCGCGTCGAGCAGGCTCTGGCGCACATCCTCGTCCAATGCCAGCGCCGGAGCCATTTCCACGACCTTCTGATGCCGCCTCTGCAGTGAGCAGTCGCGTTCGAACAGATGGACCAGGTTGCCGTGTTTGTCACCCAGCAGCTGGACTTCAATGTGGCGCGCCTTCTGGACGAAACGTTCGATGAACACGTCGGCGTTGCCGAAGGCCGCGAGCGACTCCCGCCGAGCATCCTCGAAGGCGTCTGGAAACTCTCTCCGATCGCTCACCACGCGCATTCCCCGGCCGCCGCCGCCCTTGGCCGCCTTGAGAATGACGGGATACCCCACCTCTTCAGCTTGCCGCTCGCCCTCGGCCACGTCGGCGATCGTTTCCTCGCTGCCCCCGAGCACCGGAACGCCGGCATCCGTGGCAATTTTTCGGGCTGCGATCTTGTCGCCGAGGCGTTCGAGCACCTCCACCTGGGGGCCGACGAAGATGATCCCCTCGCGCTCACAGGCACGGGCGAAATCAGGGTTCTCGGACAGAAAACCGTAGCCGGGATGGATGGCGTCCACCTCATTCTCTCGGGCCAGAGAGACGATCCACTCGATGTCGAGGTACGCCCGGATCGGCTCGTCCGGCTTGCCGATCAGATACGCCTCGTCCGCCTTGAAGCGGTGAAGAGCGTATCGGTCCTTGTGTGAATAGATCGCCACCGTACGGATGCCCAGCTCGTGGGCCGAGCGGAAGACACGAATCGCGATCTCGCTACGATTGGCGACGAGAAGCTTCTTGATCTCTTTCATGAAGTGAGAAGGTGGACAATCTAGACAGGTCGAGGCAAGGTGGGGGGCCCGATCCTGCAGCCGTTGATTCCCGCCCTGTCTGATGTACTCTTTCCCACCTACTCTTATGGCGGCGGTTCGACCGACGCCGGGCCACGGTTTTACGAACTCGAGAGGGCACAGTCATGGGCAAACCCGTCACGGGGCTTTCACTAGCCGGCTTGGTGCTGGTGGCGTCTGGTTTTGCCTCACTTCCGTTGGCGGGCCAAGGCCGGACCCCTCCCGTTCTACATCCCGCGGGACCCAACCACGGCGACGATCCCTATGATGTGGTCGAGGACTGGCTGCAACCCTTCGCCGAGCCCGGCTTCGTATGGGGATCCCATCCCGGGTTGGCCGTCGAGTCACCGGATCGAATTTTTATCATCCAGCGCGGTGAGCTGGCGGTACCGGATCCCCTTCCCGCGGAATTCACGTATTACTACGGATCGGCGGAGGGGCTCAGCGCCCTCAGCCCGAGAGGCGCCCGAGAGATGCGCAACGTCATCTTCATCGTCGATGGCGACGGAGAGCTGATCGACTCGTGGACCCAGTGGGACTATCTCTTCGAGGGCACCGCCGGACCCCACAAGATCTCGATCAGCCCGTATGACCCGGAGCGTCGGGTGTGGGTGGTCAACGATGGCCGTGAGCAGATCCACGTCTTCTCCAACGACGGCAGCGAGCTTCTGTTTTCGCTGGGCACGTGGGACGAATCCGGGGACGACCAGACGCACTTCGGGCGCCCCCAGGACGTCGCGTTCATGCAGGACGGCAGCATCCTGGTGGCCGACGGCCTGACCAATTCCCGCATCGTGAAGTTCGACAGAGACGGTAACTATCTGCTCGAATGGGGAACCCGTGGCTCGGAAGACGGGCAGTTCAACGCGGTGCATGCCGTGGCGACGGACGAGCAGGACCGTGTCTACGTGGCCGACCGCGGCAACGATCGCATCCAGGTATTCGACGAGATGGGAAATCATCTCGCCACCTGGCCGAACCTGAACTTCCCGAACCACATCGTCATCACGGCCAACCAGGAGGTCTGGGTTTCCGACAATCAACCGGTCCGCCTCGTGAAGTTCGATACCGACGGGAACCGGCTTTACTCCTGGGACGCCAACGGTAGGGGTCCCGACGAGTTTGGCGAGCTGCACGCTTTTGCGATCGACGAAGACGGCAATTGGTACGGAGCCGACAATGTCCTTGGACGGTCGCTGAAGTTCACACCCATGCAGGGTGCGGACCGGGCGAACCTGATGAGCGCGCCGGTCCCGATGGCAACGCCCGGAAGGGCCAGGCGGTACAGGCGGTAAGCGGGAAACAGGCGGTAAGTGGGAAAATGGAATTGGATTCACGTAGAAGAGGTGATTCAGATGAAGCTCTTACTTTCAGTGTTCGTGGCGGGCTCTTTGGCCCTGTCCCCGGTGGGATTGGCCTCCGCGCGAGCCGCGGCGCAGGGTGCGCAGGAGAGGTTCGAGGTGCATCCCTCCACCCAGGACCCGTCGGTCCTGGTCACGCTCGAGACGCTCGAGAAGTGGGAGACCGAGCTGTCGAACTGGGGCCGCTGGGGCCCGAACGACCAGCGTGGTACGCTGAATATGATCACCCCGGAAAAAACCCGTGCTGCCACGCGTCTCGTAGAGGACGGCGTCACCGTCACGCTCGCACACTTCGTGACCGAAGAGGAAGCGATCGACAGCGGGACCTTCGGGCCAACCGAGCACTGGATGACCTCGGTCGATCCGGTCACCGGCGAGCCACGCTTCGCGCTCGACGCGATCAGCTTCTCGCTGCATGACGGGCAACTCGCCCACATGGACGCGCTCTGCCACTATGCCATGGAGCAGAACGGCCAGCAGGTCATCTTCAACGGCTACCCGCAGAACATGACCGCCGACGGATGCGTCGGAGACCTCGGCATCAATGACATGGGGCCCGGCTATGTCACACGGGGCATTCTGGTGGACATTCCGCTGATGCGAGGCCTGGATTGGCTCGAGCCGAGCACGCCTATCTACGTGTCCGACCTCGAAGAGTGGGAAGATTTTGCCGGCATCACCGTCAGCCCCGGTGACGTGCTACTCGTTCGGGGCGGCCGTTGGGCTAGACGAGACGCGCTGGGCCCGTGGCGTTATGGACAAGGGGGAGCGGGGCTGCACGCTTCCGTGCTTCCCTGGCTCAAGGAGCGGGGCGTATCCCTCCTGGTCAGCGACGCCGTGAACGATGTTCAGCCGTCCGGCGTGCGGGGCATCAACCGACCCATCCACACCCTGACGCAGATCATCATCGGGCTGCCGCTCGTGGACAACGGCTACCTGGAAGACGTGGCCCGCGAGGCCGCGGCCCGCCAGCGCTGGGAGTTCATGGTGTCGTGGCAGATCACGGCGGTGCCGAACGGGACGGCGAGTCCGTTCAACGCGATCGCGACGTTCTGAGGGGAACTCGACAGAGGTAGCCCTACAGTAGTGACGAGAACGTCGCGCGTTGACGCCTTTGGGCCAGCCCCTCACCTTGTCTTCGGCAAAAGGGCTGCGTTTTCCTATCCTGCAGCCGCGGCGTGAGTCAAGCTCGGAGGAATACCCGGAACCGTACAAGGAGCGACCCATGAAGATGCCACGTACAGCTAGGCAGACGGCTTTGACGTTCGCCGCAATGATCCTGCCGTTGGTCCTCGGGTGCGGGGACGACGGGACCGGCGGGGACGACGGGGACGATACGGACGGGAATCCACTCGTCGGGACATGGACTGCGACAAGTGTCACGGTCGATGGTGTGGAGGTCTTCGTTGGAACGAGCCTCTCGTTTACGGTCACCATGAATGCCAACCTGACGTTCTCGGAGTCCGTTTCCGGCGACTTGGATCAAGTGATCTGCGACGTAGGGACTAGCTGCGCCGACAATGGCACGTACGAATACACGACCACTACCTTGAGCTTCTGTGACCCGCAGTGTGACGAGGTCGGGCAGTACACTGTTGCGGGCGACGTGCTCACCTACACGTTGGCGGAGAATGCGGTCACATTTGTAGTTGTACTCGTGAGGAACGGGCCCACCGTGCCCCCGAATGCACTGGTCGGGACATGGACAGCCACAAGTGTCACCATCGATGGCGTGGAGGTCCTCATTGGAACGAGCCTCTCGCTTATTGTGACCTTGAACATCGACGGAACGTTCTCGGAGTCCGTTTCCGGCGACACGATTCCAGTGTTTTGCGACATAGGGCCTGACTGCAACGATAGCGGCACATACCTCTACAACACCACTGACATAACCTTTTGTGATCCGGGTTGCGACGAGCTCCTGCAGTACACCATCTCCGGCGACACGCTGACGGTGACGTTCATGGATGCGACTGTCACATCGGTGGTCATATTGGCGAGGACTTGATTAAACCGCTTCACGGAACGACGTAACGTGAAGTCGGACTGACAGATACACTCGTGAGGCGCGCCTATATCGCGCCTCCAAGGGGCGCTACCGCGCTTCCAGGGGCCGCGCCACCATTACCCCGTCCTGGCCGGCGATCCGCTGGATTCTCTCGGCCAGAGGCACTTCGCTGATCTGTACGACGCCACCCGCGAGGGGCGCGTGCAAAAGGTGCAGGCGCCCGTCTTTCCAGAGCGCGATTCCCGTGTGGGCGATATCCAGCCCTGCCACGGTGCTGGTGGCTGCGATGATATCGCCGTCCTGGATCCGGTCCTCGACGAGGGCGATGCGAGCCT
>JADFNK010000100.1 GCA_022563405.1 Gemmatimonadota bacterium
CGATCAATTTTCCGGTCACCGGGCCTAGTGTAAGCCCCAGCATGGCGTGTCCGGTAGCCACAAAGAGCCCGGACTGCCCCGGGACCGGACCCACGTATGGAATCCCGTCCGGAGTGCAGGGTCTGAGCCCACACCATTCGGAGCGGATCACGGCTTCCCGAACACCGTCCAGATACTCCTCCGCCGCGACGGTCAGCTGTTCCAGACGCCGCGGTCGCATCTCGTGGTTGACCCCCGAAAACTCGAGGGTGCCGGCCAACCGCGTGAACCCCGCCATGGGCGTGCAAAACACGGACGTCTCGGCAAGAACACATGCGATATCCAGTAGGCGTGAGCCAGCGTCCTCGATCTCCAGATCCCGGTGGTAACCCTTCCCCGCTCGTACCGGAAGGCGGAGCCCGAATTTTCTCGTCAGGCTCCCGCTGTAGGATCCCGTCGCGAGGACCACCGCTTCTGCGTCCAGGATCTCACCGTCCTCGAGGCGCACGCCCCTCACCGCACCGCCGGTACTCAGGATCTCCGAGACACCGCGCCCGGTCTCGATCCGTGCTCCACGGAGCACCGACCGGTCCGCTAGCTCGAGCACGAACCGATGGGGGTCGCATGTCGCCGCCTCCGGAAAATAGACCCCGCCCACGACACCTTCGAGAATGGCGGGCTCGATCTCCCTCAATTCATCTCCACACATTTCGCGGGGGTGATAACCGTATTGCCGCATCATGGCCGCATCACGTGTCACTTCAGCCAGCCCCTCCTTCGTGCGGCAGATCTCGTAGTAGCCACTACGCTCGTAGTCGCAAGCAAGATTCTCTGATGCGACCAGGCCGTCGAACAGGTCGAGGGACGCGTGCCCGAGCGGTGCCAAGGCGGCCATACTCGCCGCGAGGTGGTGGTCGGTGCAGAAGGTTCGGAACGTCCACAGCCACCGGAACAGGCCGGGATCCCATCGCATCGGGATATAAAGCGGGCTCTTGGGGTTGAGAAGCTCCAGCAGGGAACGCCGGATTCTGCCCGGCTTGTTGAGGGGCGGATGCCCGGGCGCAATCGTTCCGGCGTTACCGAACGAAGCGGCACCGCCGATCTCGTCGCGCTCCACCAGGGTCACGTCGGCGCCCTCCTTGGCCAGGAAGTAAGCGCAGCACACGCCAATCACGCCTCCGCCCACCACTACGACGCGACGGTCAGCGATGGCGGCCTCCGGTGCCGGGGAGGCGAGTATACGTGCTCATCGGGCGGTCCATACCACATCCAAGCCATTGGCTCCGATCTCGGCAAGTGTGAGCATTCTGGCATGATGCTTGCAACACACTCAGGAAGCGTTTGACGGCGAAGAGCGTCCGCCGCGTCCGCGTGTTTCCGCGGTGCAACGTGGTGGCCCAAATAGTACTCACGGCAATCGCTGCTCCAGTGACATACTTGTTATGAGAGCTCTCATTAACCAAAAGGACGGAGACCAATGAAACTCAAACATCTGACTACATCCGCGCTAGCGCTGATCTTGATTGCCGGCTGCGGCGATGACGACGGGGTGGGCGTTGAGCCGGACGACATTGCGGGCACATGGACGGCGACGTCGATGCTCTTTACCAGCGAAGCAGACAACACGGTGACAGAAGACCCCGTAGTGGACGATGGTGCCGTTGTGACCCTCGTGCTGACCTCGGACGGAACGTACACGTTCACCTTCGTCTTGGACCCGGAAAATGAGACCGATACGGGAACTTATACGACGTCCGGCTCCACCTTGACGATCACCCCGACGGGCGAGACCGCGGAAACGTTTACGATCGTCAGGGACGGCGACACCATGACGCTGTCGGGTGACGACACGTTCGACTTCGGCTCCGGCACGGAAGAGGACGCTACGTTCGTGCTCACCATGACGCGCTAGAAATTTCACTGCGTTAGGCCGTGTAGTCGTACACCTACACGATGATCGCGGAGGGGGGCCCTGGCCCCTCTCCGCGCCCTCCCCGGTCGACTTGCTGCACCACTCTTGGCCGGGGCTGGCCCTTCTTCTAACATTCTAGACCTCGCCCGTCTCCCGAAGGGATGTGCGGCGCCCGCTAGTCATACCACGACAAAGTCGTCCACCCCAGGCGTGGGCGCCCTTGACGCCCTCCTTTTCGCACCCTATAAATTGCCGGGGTATGTGCACACTCGCCGCAATCGATGCAAACGCGACATAGCGGTTAGCAACTTCTCAATGAAAAGGAAGGCGACGATGAGAAACAGACGTCTGACGATTTTCCCGCTGGCCACGATTCTGATAGCCGGGTGCGGTGACGACTCGATAGCGGTGCAACCAGAAATGCTTGCCATGACCGGCACGTGGCTCGTCCAAACCTGGACCATCACGCAAGTGGGAGGTGGCATGACGGTCGTAGACCCCTTTACGACCGCGCCGGTGGGGCGCGCCGATCCCGTAACGGACTCGGGGCTCTATTTTTACGACGACGGCACGTTGTTGAGCATTATCAACTTTCCAGACACCCTCACGACGAACCAGCCCGCACCCCCTGCTGACCCAATTACGATGGATTCTTCCGAGTACCCCGTGGACACGTGGTGCGTGTCCGCTGACGCCGACGAGTTGTTCTGTAAACTCGCCCTCGCCGGCGAGATGCTCATCGACGAGGGACAGTCCAGCGAGGAGACTTGGACGTTCGTCAGGAATGGGGACAACCTGACGCTTAACGGGGTTACCGGGGTTACGTACGACTTTGGCACCGGCTCTGAGCCCGCCACGTTCACGATGACCCTGGATCGCGTGCTTATCGATTACAACCGACCGCCCGTCGTCGAATAGTACGGCACGACTAGTACGATACAAGTGAGCGCGGAGGGGGGGCACCCTCCGCGCTCACTTTTTTTACGCTCCCGTCGAGTTGACCCCAGCGTCGGGGGCCTCGTCATAACTACTCGATGACGAAGCGAACGGTGTCGACGACCCAAGGATCCAGGGGAATGTGCGTCCCGTTGCCCACCACGGCGATCACGATGTGCTCTCCAACATCCAGGCCTTCGATTACGTATTCCGTCTGCCCCCCACCCAGATGGACCTGACCCCGGAACGTCGGGATCGGTAAGCCGCCCACCGGAAGGTCGCGGTCCACCATCAGATGATGGTGACCCGTACCCTCGTCCATCGTACCCGCAGGCGCGATAGTCAAACCTGAGACCTCGAGCGTAATCGTTACCGAGCTACCCTCCTCCAACATCGCCCCCTCGGCCGGCAGGACGATCCGGACTGAAGCAGTATCGCCACACGCGACGAGCATGAGCCCCAGAGCACCGGCGGCCAGTGCTCTCATTCGCGCGCCGCCCGCCGTTCGGACGTGGCGTGTTTTGGCGTGGTGTACTGGGGCGTGGCGTAGAAGTGCCATTCTAGACGGAATCATTTTGCTACTCCTGGCGGTCGTGGTTAGGCCTTCTCTTGAAGCTCGGAAAGGGACAACCTATTCCGGGAGCGTGGCGGCGGGCAATACGTGCGTCTGAAGTTTTCGAAAGCGGGCCCAATCAGATCCAGCATGCCCAGAGTGCCCGGAGTGCCCAGAGTGCCCTCGAGGAGGCCTTGTGATGCGTGAACGGACGCCCAAGCGTCTCGGAGTCGTCGGGACCCTCGTTTGGGACACCATCAGATATCGGGATGGTGGGCCCGAGCAGGTGGAGGAGTGGGGTGGAGTGGCCTACGCCTTGTCGGCTTTCGAGGCGGCCCTCCCGGATAACTGGGAGATCGTGCCGATCGTCAAAGTGGGGTCCGACCTGTCGGAGTCGGCCTGGAGATTTTTGCGATCCTTTCCGAGGATGGACGTGGAGACGGGAATCCGTGTCGTGCCCGAGCCCAACAATCGGGTGGAGCTCGTCTACACGGGGCCGGAGCGGCGTACCGAGCGCCTGACCGGGGGCGTACCTCCCTGGTTGTGGGCAGAACTCGGGCCGCTGGCACGGACGTGCGACGCCCTGTACGTAAACTTCATCTCCGGCTTCGAGATGGAGTTGGATACGGCCCGATCCCTCCGCAGTGGTTTCGCCGGACCTACCTACGCCGATCTACATTCGCTTTTCCTGGGTATCGGAAGGAGCGGTCTGCGCGTCCCTCAGGAGTTGCCGTCGTGGAGAGCCTGGCTTCGCTGCTTCGACGCCGTGCAGATGAACACCGAGGAGTTCCAGTTGCTCGGGACGGCTGTGGGGGATCCGTGGGCGCTGGCGGCTCGGGCCGTAGGTCCCGAGCTCAAGTTGATCGTCGTCACGCTTGGCGCCGGTGGAGCCGGATACGTCGCGGATGCCGCATTCCAGAGTGACCCCTTGTATTGGCCGGACACCCGGCATCGAGTGGCGACCCCCGGACCCGCACGCAGTGGGACCGAGCCCGCCGACGGAGCCGAAGTGGTGGGGGACCCCACGGGCTGCGGAGATGTCTGGGGAGCTACGTTCCTCGCACGGCTCCTGGGGGGGGATCAACTGCAGCCGGCGATGATCCAAGCGAACCGGGTAGCGGCGAAAAACATGGGGCATCGGGGCGCGAGCGATCTTCACCGGCATCTCAGGGACCGACTCTCCACCCAGGGGGACGTATGAACCACCCGTTGCGGCAGTGGTACAGGGTACCACTACCCGATTGCGGTAGTTACCCCGGTTGCGCAGCATGACTCTTCGCGCCACGATATCCGCCCCATGAGAAATTCGATTCCCCGCCGGCGCGCCGTTACCGGCGCGCACTCCAGCGTCCTCCTCACGCCCCTCGCGCTGACCCTCCTGGCCTTCGGTGGCCCGGCGTCCGCGCAGGGCCTCCCCGCAGCCATACCCGAGTCCGTCGGGCTCTCGAGCGCACAACTCGATCGCGTCACCGACGCACTTCAGGCCCACATCGACGCCGGGCACATCGCGGGCGTCGTGGGTGCGGTGGTCCGGGACGGACGATTGGTCTACATGGAGGCGTTGGGACAGGCTGACATCGAAGCCGCTCGCCCGATGCCGGAAGACGCCATCTTTCGGCTCTATTCGATGACCCGCTCGATGACCAGCCTGGCCGCGATGATTCTGTGGGAGGAGGGAGCTTTCCAGCTCGACGATCCCGTATCGCGATATTTGCCCCAGTTCGCGCGGCAGAGGGTCTTCACCGATGCCAGTTCGCCTGATATGGACCGAACCCGGTCTCGTAACGGCGATATCACAGTAGAACATCTGCTGCTCCACACTTCCGGAATGGGAAGCCGAAGCTCCCGCATCTATCGGGCGGAGGCGGTGCGTTTACGCTCCATCTCCGTCGAGCAGATGGTCGACAACGCCGCGCGCACGCCCTTGTTCGAGGATCCGGGCACGAACTGGCGGTACGGCATTTCGACCACGATCCTGGGGCGGCTCGTCGAGGTCTGGTCGGGTGCACCGTTGGAGGACTTCCTCCAGGAGCGTGTCTTCGAGCCGTTGGGCATGACGGACACCGGATTCTGGGTCGAACCCGAAGACGCCGAACGCCTTGCCACAGTCTACCGGCCGTCGCCCGAGGGCGAGCTCCGGCCGTATCAGATCGAGGAGATCCCGTTCACCGAGCGGCCCGTCTTGATCGAGGGTGGGGTCGGCCTGGTGTCCTCCACGATGGACTTCCTCCGCTTCTCTCAGATGTTCCTGAACGGGGGCGAGTTGGACGGGAATCGGGTGCTCGAGCCCGAGACGGTAGCGATGATGACGGTCAATCGCATTCCCGACGCGCTCCTTCCGATCGGCTTCGGCCGCCCGACACTGGGCCAAGGATGGGGCCTGGGGTTCAGCATTGTCATGGACGCCAGCCAGTACGCCTACCCGGTCAACGACGGTGACTTCTGGTGGGACGGCTCGGCGGGGACACGGTTCTGGATCGACCCGACCGAGAACATGGTCACCATCGTCATGGCGCAGGTCTCGCCGGCGGGCGGCAGGGGCTTTCGCGAGGAGTTCAAGACGGGCGTGTACGAGGCGATTATTGAAAATCGCTAGATCGCCTACTTCGGCCTGTTTCCTTCTTGCCCTGTCTGGGCTGATCCAGGCGTGTTCGACCGCCACTGCGGGGTCCGCGCCCCCCAACGCGGGGACCGACGCTCGCGCGTCCGTCTCCTCGCAGTCCCGATCCGTGTCCGCCTCCGCCACCCCTGTGATCGACGTGGTCGAGCTCACCGTGCGAGACATCCAGACGGCGTATGCGGCCGGAGAGTTTACGGCCGTCGAACTGACAACGGCTTTCCTCGACCGCATCGACCGGTATGAAGACCACTACAACGCCCTGATCTCCATGAACCCCGACGCGCTGGCGATCGCCGCCGCGCTCGACGAAGAGTACGCTTCGACAGGACCTCGCGGCCCACTCCACGGTGTACCGGTGGTGATCAAGGACAACCTGGACTACGGTGGACTCGTGACCACGGCCGGTTTTGCCGGATTCAGTGAGGCGACCGGGGGCATCGACATGGTCCCGCAGGACGACGCCGTGGTTGTCGCGCGACTCCGAGAGGCCGGTGCCATTGTGCTCGGCAAGACCAACCTGCCCGATTTCGCGCAGGACGGCACGCGCACGAGGAGCTCGGTTGCCGGCGTGACGCTCAACCCCTACAACACGGACAGGGCGCCCGGAGGATCGAGCGGCGGCACGGCCACGGCCGTGAACGCAAGCTTCGCCGTGCTCGGACTGGGCACCGAAACCGGGGGATCGATCCAGAACCCGGCCGCCGCACAAGCACTCGTGGGAATAAAGCCCACCTTCGGCCTCGTCCCCCTACACGGTGTCGTGCCGATCGACGCCACCTACCTCGACGTGGTCGGGCCACTCGCACGGACCGTATACGACGCAGCGAGCACGTTGGACGTCATCGCGGGCCCCACCGTAGAGGATCTCGCCACGTACGCGTCAGTCGGCCACATCCCGGAAGGCGGGTACACCGCTCTACTGAACGACTCGGCGCTGGAGGGTAAGCGATTTGGGCTGGTCGGGCTGGGCTGGCGGGACGATTGGCTTCCGCTGGCGCCGGAAACGGAGGCCGCCTATCAGCGAGCGATCGCGACACTGACCGACCAGGGCGCGGTGGTCATCGACGACCCGTTCCTCAACAGCGGATTCGTGGAACTCTATGAAACCCGGCCCCGTGTACCTTCCGTGGGGGCCTACAGCATGCTCGTCTATCTGCAAGGGCTTGGAGACCAGGCACCGTTCCATAGCGTGGCGGAGTGGGAGGCGCTGACGCTTGAAGAGTTCCCCCGCGGCCGAGCCAGGCGCGCACCAACCCGCCCAAGCGCGACCGAGGAAGGTGACGCCTTCCAAGCCTGGCGGCTGGAGATCCGTGAGCTCTACCGTGCGGTCTTCGAGATCTTCGACCTCGACGGGCTGTTCTTCCCTCAGGCAAGCGCACCGATCAGGGACCTCGTGGAAGACCCCACCCGCCCTGAATACAGCCCCAACAATCATCCGGAGCTGCCGAGCAACATCGTAAACGCTCTCGGTTTGCCCGTCGTCACGGTGCCCTTCGCTTACTACGACGATGGGACACCCTTCGTCTTGGCCTTCATCGGGGACACCTGGACCGAGGCGGAGCTCTTGGCCTACGCGTACGACTTCGAGGAAGCGACCAAAGCGCGTATCCCGCCCGGCCTGGTGCCGAGACCCACACAATGATGCCGGGATAGTCGGCCCCGGCGGGTCAGAAGATTGTTTCCAAAAAGCGCGGGCCTTACAACATTTGTTTATGACACTGTCCCAGCCGGGCGCAGCGTTTGAAACGATGATGAGAAGCCCAAATGAGTGCACACACGCGACGACGGGGCCGCTAGGCTCATGCAAGACTCGGATAACATCAGTGTTGAGGCTTCGAAGCGCAGGAGCGAGGCCTCCAACCGCGGGACCATCCGGCTGGTGGGCCACCGGGTTCGGGAGGTCCAGCGAAACGTGGTTCAGGTGGAAGCTCAGATCGCGTGCCAGGGCCGGACGTTCAGTGGCGCCGCATCAGGACCTGTAGAGCCGCCCGACCGGCTCAAAGTTCCAGCACTCGCCACCCTGAAAGCACTCGACGCCTGCCTGCAGATTTTTTATCTGGGCGTTTCCCAACCAACTCTCACTCTCGACGACGTGGTCGAGGTATCCGTTGGCGATTTTCCCGTAGCCGTGGTGATGATTACGGCATCGGATAAGGAGCATACGACGCCCCTGGTGGCGGCGTGTCCCCTCGTCGGTATGTCGGACCCCGCCATCATTCTCGCCACCCTCCAGGCCACGACCCGGACCTTGAGCGGTTGGCTGGTTTGGGGGGACGGATCCCCCGGTGCGGGGGAGCAGGGCCAACCACAATGACGAGCGGCAATCCGAGTGAGAACGAAGGGCTCGCCCAGCGGGTCGAGACGCTCCTGGGCTCACTGACGGCGGTCGTGTCGGCGCGAGTCATGCTCGACCAGACGAACGGAGCCCAGGTACACATCATCGCCACCGCTGAGGTGCCCGTGGTAGAGGTCTCCCGCGCTGTGATGTCCGCGCTCACGTGGGGACTCGGCTTGGACGTGCCCTCGGACAATATTACCGTCGTACAGAGCCGTCTTTCCCGTGAGGAGTTGCGCGCGCTCCTGTTGGGTTCAGAGAAGGCCGATCCGCCGCCTACCCCAGTCCTACCGGAGGATCCGCCGACCGCCTCGCCCGATCCCGGTCCGTCGGTTCCAGACACCGGACTCTTGGAGTTCAGTCTCGGTGGTGCGGGGGGTGAGCCGATAGGTGAGCCCGAAGGCAACCTCCGGCGTCTCGAACTCGAAGACCTCCAACTGAACAAGAACCCGCAAGGCGGGTTCGCCGTCTCTGTGCGATTGGCCGACGACGACCGTTCCATCAGCGCCCAACGCGAAGCGGCCGGCACGGAGGAGGATTTGTTGGAGGTGCCGGCCAATACCGCCCTCGACGTGATCCAGCAATTTCTTCGAATCGGCCGTGAGGACGGCCCGAGCGTCGTGCTCAAATTCCTGTCCGCGCGCCGCCTCCGCCATCCGCAACACGATACAGTCGTAGTGCTGGTGGAGGCGGTAGTGCGCGGTCGCCAGATCCCTCTCACGGGTGCCGCCTCGGTCAGCGACGGAGTCGAGAGGGCTTCGATCCTGGCCACGCTCCAAGCCACCAATGCGTTCGTCGCGAGTAGTCTGATCTAGCGGCTTCGGCTGATCCGCCCCACTGTGGGCGGGGAGCCGCTCGTTGGGTGTAGCGACAACTCGGAGGTATCCGTGAGGCCGATGAGATCGATCATGCTTGTGTCCGTGCTGGCACTTGTGGCGTGCGTGGGTCAGGACGCCGCGGAAGAAGAGGATGGGGAGACGATGACGGAGACCGCAGCCTCGGGCGAGACGTTGGAGCGGATCCAACTCGAGGTCGGGGAGTTCACGTTCGACGCTCTCGCCGCCGGGCCCGAAGACGGTGAGCTGGTGTTCATGCTCCACGGGTTTCCGCAGAGCTCGTACGAATTTCGGAGCCAGATCCCCGCCGTCGCCCAGATGGGCTTCAGGGTCGTGGCGCCCGATCAGCGCGGGTACTCTCCGGGCGCTCGGCCGGAGGGTGTAGAGGCTTACACGGTCTCGAACCTCGTCGCCGACGTGGTCGGAATGGCCGACGCGTTGGGGCGGGAGCGGTTTCACGTAGTGGGTCACGACTGGGGTGCGGCCGTGGCGTGGAACGTCGGGCTCACGAACCCCGAGCGTGTGATCTCGCTGGTGGCTCTGTCGGTCCCCCACCCTTTCGCGTTCAGCGAAGCGCTCCGAAGCTTGACGGGAGATCAGGCCCAGCGCTCCGGTTATTTCCAGTTCTTCGCCTCCGACAGCGCCGCGGCGACGTTCCTCGCCAACGACGCCGCGCGTCTACGCGAGATCTACACAGAGTGGGGGGGGCTCTCTGACGAAGACGTGCAGGTCTACGTGGATCTTCTGAGCGAGCCGGGGGCGCTACAGGCCGCGCTCAACTGGTACGGCGCCATGAACCTGGGCGGCGGCGGGGGCGCGGGTGGGACCGCGGGTGGGGCCCCGGCGGGTGTAACCCCGATCAGCATGCCCACGATGTTCGTGTGGAGCACGGAGGACGAGGCACTCGGTCGCGAGGGCGCGGAGCTGACCGAGAAGTACGTCGAGGGGCCCTATCGTTTCGAGGTCATCGAGGGTGTCAGCCATTGGATCCCCGAGGAAGCCGCCGACCGATTGAACGAACTGCTCCGGGAGCACTTCACCCAGAACTGACGTGGCTCGCGAACTTCTGCTGCACCACACTAGTTCCGGAGTGCGAACACCCAGACCACGCCGCCCTGCGGAACGAAGTTGCTCGTGCCACGCAGCCCATCGATGCGCCGGCCCATGGCCGCGGCGTCCACACCCCAGCCCGACTGGACCGCGATGTACTGAACTCCATCAATCATATAGCTGGACGGCACGCCGATGACTCCCGAGTTGGTGCGTTGCTGCCACAGGATTTCTCCGGTTCGGGCATCGAAGGCCCTGAAGTAGCGGTCGCTGGTGCCGCCCGCGAACACGAGTCCCCCTCCGGTCGTGAGCACGGGGCCCCAGTTCTGGGAGGCGAACTCCTGCGTCCACACCCGTTCGCCCGTGTTGATGTCCCACGCCTGCAGCTCACCGATGTGGTCGGCGCCGGGGACCACGGTCATGCTCGTATTGGCACCCATGAATGCGCGTCCTGCCTGGTACTCGACATCTACTCCCACGCTGGTCCCACAGAGGTTCTCGTTAGCCGGGATGTAGAGGAGCCCGGTCGTGGGGTTATAAGCGGCCGGCGGCCAGTCCTTACCTCCCCATAACGACGGGCAGAACTCGGCCGGCTTCCCGGTGCCCGGCTTCCGGTCTTCATTGTAGGTCGGTCGACCCGTCACGGGGTCGAGGCTGGCGAAGACGTTCTGGCGCACGAAAGGCTGAGCGTCGACGAAGCGGATGGCCTCCGCGCTGCGCTCCAGAATCCACAGGTACCCGTTCCGGCCCGGATGGACGAGCCCCGGAATCGTACGTCCGTCTCGCTCCACGTCGATGAGGAGGGGCGTGGAAACCTCGTCCCAATCCCACGACCCGTTCCAATGGTACTGGTGATGAGCTACGAGCTCACCGGTGTCGACCGCGAGGGCGATCACCGAGTTCGTGTACAGATTGTCTCCCGGGCGTTGGTCACCGATCCACGGACCGGGGTTGCCCGTGCCCCAGTAGGTGAGGCCCAAGTCGGGATCGTAGTGGCCCGTGATCCACACCGCCGCACCGCCGGTACGCCACGCACCCTCCGGCCAGGTCTCGTTTCCCGGCTCGCCCGGCCCCGGCACCGTATAGGTCCTCCAGACCTCCTCACCCGACTCCGCGTCGAGCGCCACCACAAAGCCGCGGATGCCCAGCTCCCCGCCGGAGACCCCGACCATGACCTTACCCCGGGCAGTCAAGGGCGCCAGGGTCATGTAGTACCCCTCGCTATTGTCCGCCACCGACGTATCCCACACCACATCTCCGGTGCGGGCATCGAGCGCCACCACCCGCGCGTCCAGCGTCGCCATGTACACCTTGTCCCCGAACAACGCCACACCCCGGTTGGTGTCGTGAAACGCGATCCGACCCGGAGGAAGGTTATGCCGGTACCGCCACAGCAGGTCTCCGTTCCGCGCGTCGAGAGCATACAACTGATTGCCCGGCGTGGTGATGAACATCACCCCGTCATTGACGACCGGCGGGGACTCGTGGCCTCCTGTCGTGTTTGTCGAGAACGCCCACGCCGGGACGAGATCTTGCACGTTGGACACGTCAATTTGGTCGAGCGGGCTGTATCCCCACCCGTCATAAGTCCTCCGATAGGAAAGCCAATTCTCGGGTTCGGGATTCACCAGGCGCGCGTCGGTGACCGGCCGGTAGGACTGGCCGGCCACGGAGG
>JADFNK010000101.1 GCA_022563405.1 Gemmatimonadota bacterium
CAGGACCCGGTCGGCGAGGCCCATCGCCAGCTGCAGTTGGTGCTCGATCAAGAGGATCGTCAGGTCGAGATCGGCCCTCAGCCGGCTGAGCCGCTCGCCCAGCTCCGTACGCTCCTGGGCGTTCATTCCGGCAGACGGCTCGTCTACGAGAAGGAGCTTCGGCTCCATGGCCAGCGCCCGCGCGAGCTCGACCCGCTTCTGAGTTCCGTACGGCAGCTCGCGCACGGGTCGTTCCCTCACCCCAGCGAGATCGAGGAGCTCCAGGATGTGCTGGGCCCGCTCCCGGTTCTCACGCTCGTCGTGGGCCGCCTTGGTTCGGCCATTCACCATGGAAATCCCCCGCCACACCCCGGTCGTCATATGCTGGTGACGTCCGAGCATCAAGTTGTCGATCGTGCTCTCATTCCCGAACAGCTCGATATTCTGGAACGTCCGGGCGATGCCGCGCCGGGCGATGTGATGGCAGCTCAGTCCGGAGATCCGCTCGCCTTCGAAGTGCACGCTGCCCGCCGTGGGCCGGTGGATCCCGCTGATGCAGTTGAACGCGGTCGACTTCCCGGAGCCGTTGGGCCCGATCAGCGAGAAGATCGTCGCACGCTCGACCTCGAAGGAGACATCGTCGAGCGCGGTCAGCCCGCCAAAGCGCATCGTGAGTCCCTCGACCGCGAAGAAGGCCATTCAGACCGTCCTACCGAAGTAGGCCATCTCGACCCGCCTATCCATGGAGGTCATCTAGACCTTCCTCTTGTAGTGGCGTGCGAAGAGTCCGGATGGCCTGAACCAGAGGACGAGGACGATGATCAGGAACGCGACAACCGACTTGAACTCGACCGAGATGTAGGCGCCGAAGAGGTTCTCGGTCACGCCTAACAGGTAGCCGCCGAGCACGGCGCCCACCGGCGCGTTCAATCCCCCTAGAACGGCTGCCGCGAACCCTTTGAGGAGCGGGTCCCACATCAGGGTCGTGTCGAGCGTAATGAGCGGAGCCGTGAGCAACGCGGCGACCGCCCCGATCACGGAGCTGATGCCGAACGTCAGACCCACGACCCTACGCGTCGGAACTCCGTTGATGCGGGCCGCCATCGAGTCCTGCTGGGTGGCCTGCATCGCCACACCGAGTTTGGTGAAGCGAAAGAAGGCGAAGACCCCAGCCATCAGCACAGACGAGATGGCGATCGTCGCCACACCCAGCGTGCTGACGGAGACGTCACCGATGCGGATGACCTCGTTGGGCGAGACCGGAAAGGGGAACCGCCGCTGTTCGGCTCCCCACTTCCAGCCGGCCAGCCCGAAGAGCGCCAGCTGGAAGCCGAGGGTCACGACCAGGAGGTTCAGATGTGAGGGGTTACGCACACGTCGCAGGATCACCGACTCGAACCCGACCCCAAGGATGAAGGCGAAGCCGAGGGCCACGGTGAACGCGACGAAGAAGCCCGTCTGGAAGTCCGTCATGAGCACATAGGCGACGAAAGCGGAGACCATCGCCATCTCACCCTGGGCGAAGTTCGGTACTTCGGTCGTCTTGTACGTGATGACGAGGGCGAGAGCCACCAGGGCGTAGATGCTCCCGGCGGAGAGTCCGCCGGCGATGACCTGTGCGAGCATCGGGTCAGCTCACTCCGGCCGGAGGACCGGGGGGGTCGGGCGGAGAACCGCTCGGCTCGGCCCCAGGCCCGGCCCCAGGACCGGCGCCAGGACCGGCGGATGTCCCGACCGAGGCGTCGCTCTTGCGTTTTCTGCCTCCGATGATCGCTCCCAGCCGGATCCAAAGGCCGTAGAGCCCCCTTGGCTCGACGAGGATCGTGAGAACGATCAGCAGGCCGGTAACGACCCATCCGACGTTCGGGAGGCCGGCGGTCGACATGAAGCGACTGGAGAAGCTCTCCAGGGCCGGGCCGAGCAGGGGGAGCTCCTCGAACGCATCCATCTCCAGGTTCAGGTATCCCATCACGATACTGCCCAGGACGGCGCCGGGTATCGAGCCGAGTCCACCGAAGACCACCATCGCGAGGAACATGAGAGAGAGCAGAAAGGTGAAGACACCGGGGCTGATGAAGCCGGTCATGAGCGCCAGGAGCCCGCCCGCGATGCCGGCGAAAGCCGCACTCAAGGCGAAACTCAAGGTCTTGTAGTACGCGACGTCCACGCCCATCGTCGCGGCCGCGATCTCACTGTCTCGGATGGCGCGGAAGGCCCGTCCCACACGTGTGACCGAGAGGTTGCGGGCGCACAGGGCCAGCACCAGGGTCGTGCCGACGATCACATAGTACTGACTTATGTCGCCGGACAGAGGGATGGGCCCGAGCGTCGCATCTGGGACCACCAGGCCCATGTGTCCCCCGAAAAAGGCCGAGTGACCGATGATCTGTGTGACCGCAATCCCGAAGCCGAGGGTGACGATGGCGAGGTACGGTCCCCGGAGCCGCAGGGCGGGCAGACCGAGCAGAAAGCCGAACCCGGCGGTCACCAGTCCCCCTACCAGAAGCGCGAGCGGGAAGGGCGCAGCCAGCTCCGTCATCATGAGCACGGTGGTGTAGGCGCCGATCGCCAAGAAGCCCGCGTGGCCGAGCGACACTTGCCCGGTGTCACCGACCAGGATGTTCATCCCCAGTCCGACGATCACGAAGATCGCCATGTAGTTGACCGTGAAGATCCGATAACCCGGCAGGACCAGCGGGAGAACGATGAGCACGACCAGGAGGATCGCGAGCTTCACCCACGCTCCCCGCCCTCGAAGGAGTTGGACGTCCGCGTAGTAGTCCTGGCTCGACCGCATTACGAGAGCTTCGGCAGCCCCCCGCCCTTCAAGACGGCGCGAGCCACAAGAGCCCTCGGATCGATCAGACCCACCGGAAGAGGCAGCCACCCGCCGACTTCGTCGAGGTGCGCTCGAAGCTCGTCGCCCTTGAAGAGCGCGGCGAGGATCTCGTTGGCCTCCTGACGAGTTCGGTCGGCGGCACGCGAGAGGTAGATCGTAACCATTGCCTCGTAGAACTCGTTCTCGTCCGCGTCCCGACCGGGCCGGCCCTTGGCCACTCGCAGGAAGATGCTCTCCGCCGCGAAGATTTCGATCGCCACGTCGGCCAAGCTGGCCATCAGCTGCTGGTTGTCCGCATCGAACATCCGGGCCTGCTCCACCTCACTGCACACGTCGCGTATCAAGCTGAAGTAGACGTTCTTGAGGTTCGCGATGGTGCTCCCATGGGCATCGAAGTCACCATCGGCGGCGGCATCCCCGTTGTCGGCCTCCCCGAGCGCCGCGATGGCGCCCTCGAAGTCCAGCTTCCCTTTCCAGGCGCGCCTCAGCATCGCTCTCTGTGCGTACAGTCGACAGATCTCGTTCGTACCCTCGTAGATGCGGGCAATACGCGAATCCCGGTACATACGTGCCGGCGGGTATTCCTCGCTGAATCCGTATCCGCCGAAGACCTGTACAGCCTCATCTGCGAGCTCGTTGTAAGCCTCGGAAGCGTGAACCTTGGCCATCGCACACTCGGCCGAAAACTCCGAGAGGGTCGCGAGCTTGGTGTCCAGCGTGGGGCGTCCCTCGCCCGCTGCCGCCTCCAACGCGTCGTAGACGAGGCCGGCCGTTCGGTAGGCGACCGCCTCCGCGGCGTAAGCGCGTGTTGCCATGTCTGCGAGCTTCCGCTGAATCAGGCCGAACTCACCGATCGGGCGACCAAACTGCCTCCGCTCTGCCGCGTATTGGGCCGCGACCTCGACGGCGGCTCGAGCGCCCGAGGTGCTGTTGGTGGCCAGCTTGAGCCGCCCCATGTTGAGCGTGCAGAACGCGACCAGGTGGCCTTTCCCGATCTCGCCGAGCAGGTTTTCGACCGGGATGTGCACGTCTTCGAGCGAGAGCGCGGCCACGGACGAGCCGTGCTGGCCCAGAAGTCGCTCGTTCGCGCCGACGGTCAGCCCGTCGCTGTCCGCGTCCATGATGAAAGCCGTGAAGTGCTCACCGTCCACTTTGGCGAAGAGGATGAAGATGTCCGCCCATGCGGCGTTGGTGATCCACTGCTTGCCCCCGTTCACCACGTAGTGTGTACCCTCGTCGTTCAGCACCGCCCGCGTCGTGATGTTCATGGCGTCCGATCCCGTGCCGGGTTCGGTCAAGGCGAAGCCCGAGAGCATCTCTCCGTTCATACACGGCCCGAGGTAACGTTCGCGTTGGTCCTCGGTGGCGAAGTTGATGAGCGGAAGCATGCCGATGCCCTGATGTCCGAAGATCAACGAGCCGAGGCTCCCGAGTTTCGCGCGGATCGAGCACATGCCGGTGACGGCGAGCACGCTGAGGTCGAGTCCGCCGTATTCCTCGGGGACCTCCGCCATGAATAGTCCGAGTTCCGCGGCCTTCTCGAACAGAGAGCGGGCGAGGTCGCCCGACCCCTGCGCGAGAGCCTCGAGATGCGGCCCGACCTCCCGGTCGGCGAAGTCCTCGAAGGCCTTCATGAGCATGCGGTCCTCGTCCCCGAGGTCCTCGGGTGTCACGACCTCGTCCGGCGACGTGGCGTGGATGAGGAAGCTGCCACCGAAGGGTTGTGTCGTCGTCGTCGTCATGTGCCGTGGTCGCGAAGGGAGCCGTGTTAGGAGCCTGGTCAGGAGCCTGGTACGTGGGCCGGTTGCCGTAGATCGGGATTCATGCTATCCCAATCTGGACCAGTTCACTAGAGCCCACTGTACTTCCTCGACAGGCCTCCAGAGAGGCCTCCAGCAGGCGCCATGATTTTCCGAAGCCCTTACCCCGACGTCGTCATCCCCGAGACTACGGTGACCGAGTACGTGCTCCGCGGTGCGGAGCGGTTCGCCGAAAAGACCGCCCTGATCGACGGGCCCACCGGCGCCACCACGTCGTACGGTGAGCTCGCGACCACGATCCGCAGAGCCGCGGGTGGCCTGGCGGCACGTGGGTTCGGCAAGGGAGACGTGCTCGGCATCTACAGTCCGAACACGGTCCAGTATCCCGTCGCGTTTCACGGCGCGGCGCACGCCGGGGGCACCGTCACCACCGTGAACCCACACTACACCGCCTCCGAGCTGGCGAGTCAACTCAGCGACGCGGGGGCCCGCTTCCTCGTCACGACGAGCGCCTGCTTGGAGAAGGCAAGCGAGGCCGCGAAGCAGGCCGGCGGGATCGAGGAGATCTTCACATTCGATGACGCGTCGGGTGCGACGCCCTTTTCGGTCCTGACGGACGGAGCGGAGCTCGAGGAGGGGCCGGAGATCGATCCGGGTACGGACCTGGTGGCCCTGCCATACTCGAGCGGGACGACGGGTGGCCCGAAGGGTGTCATGCTCTCGCACCGGAACCTGGTCGCGAACATGGTCCAGCTCGACGGCGCGGAAAGCCTGTCGCGAGGGCTCACCGAGGACGACACGGTGATCGCGATCCTTCCGTTCTTTCACATATACGGGCTCCTCGTGATCATGAACTGGGCGCTCTCGAATGGGGCGCGCATCGTGGTCTTGCCCCGCTTCGAGCTCGAGACGTTCCTGGGCGCGCTCCAGGAGCATCGAGTCACCTACTTGCACCTGGTCCCGCCCATTCTCCTGGCGCTCGCCAAACATCCTATCGTCGACCAATACGACCTTTCGAGCCTCGACGCGATCAATTCGGGTGCCGCGCCGATGGCCGAGGGGCTCGCATTGGCCGTGGAGGAGCGGCTGGGCTGCGTGGTGGGTCAGGGCTACGGGCTGACCGAAACCAGTCCGGTGACCCACCACGGACCGAACCAGCGACGGGGCCAGTGTCCACACGCCTCGATCGGACCGAGCCTGCCGAACACCGAAACCCAAATCATCGACGTCGACTCGGGTGCGGCCCTGGGGCCGGGAGAACGGGGTGAGGTGTGGATCAGGGGGCCGCAGGTGATGCTCGGATACCTGAACCGCCCCGACGCGACCGCCGAGACACTCGACGAGGATGGATGGCTCCACACCGGGGACATCGGATACGTCGATGAAAACGGATACTGCTACATCGTCGATCGGCTGAAGGAGCTCATCAAGTACAAGGGTTTCCAGGTCGCGCCCGCCGAGTTGGAAGCCTTACTCCTCACGCACCCCCGCATCAAGGATGTCGCGGTCGTCCGGAGCCCCGACCCGGAGGCCGGTGAGGTGCCCAAGGCGTTTGTCGTGGCAGACGGCGAGTTGTCCGCGGAGGACGTGATGAATTTTGTTGCCGAGAAGGTGTCCTCGCACAAGAAGATCCGTCGAGTCGAGTTCGTCGACGAGATTCCGAAGTCTCCGGCGGGCAAGATCCTGCGGCGGGTGCTGATTGAGCGGGAGGAAGAGGGCAGGGCGTGACCCTCGGAGGATCCTCGCTGAGATCCTTGACATCATCACATCAGATATATGATGTTTTGATGTATGAGAACGACACTGACCATCGAAGACGACGTGGCCGTACGGCTCGAGAAGGAGCTGAAGGCCCGTCAAACGAGCTTCAAGGCCCTGATCAACGACGTGCTCCGCCGTGGGCTCGATGATATGGAAAGGCCGGCCGAGCCGAGGACCCCCTACGTCCTGCGCACGGTCAATCTCGGCAAGTGTCTCGTCCCAAACCTCGACAGCGTTGCCGAAGCGCTGGCTCACGGTGAGGGCGAGGCCTTTCGGTGATCTTGCTCGACGCCAACCTGCTTGTCTACGCATGGAATCAGGAGGCTCCCCAGCACGAGCGGGCGAGCATCTGGTTGCAGGAACGTCTCAATGAGCGCACGGGCGTGGGGATCCCCTGGGCGACCCTGTTGGCGTTCGTGCGCCTCGTCTCGAATCGACGGATCTTCGAGCGAGCCATCCCCATTGCTGAGGCGTGGCGCCTGGTCGAGGAGTGGTTGGACCTTCCGAACGTCTGGATCCCCGAGCCCGCGCAGCGCCATAGGGAGATTCTGCGAGCGCTCATTCCGGAAGCGGGCAGGGCCGAGGTCGTCCCCGACGCCCATCTCGCCGCCCTTGCGATCGAATACGGTCTCGTTCTTCAGACCACGGACCGGGACTTCGCGCGCTTCAGCGGTTTGCAGTGGGAAAATCCTATCTCCACTTCGAAAGAGCTCTGATCACCACGATCGGCCTTGCCTCGAGCCGGCCTCTGTTCTTATTCTTACCAGTATGAGTATTACTCACCGGGAGTGCCGATGAAGATCACGACCAAGGGGCAAGTGACAATTCCTCAGGACATCCGTGAGCGCCTGGGACTTTTTCCTCATACGGAGGTGGATTTCGAGGTTCAGGGTGACGTGGTCGTGTTGA
Source organism: Gemmatimonadota bacterium (assembly GCA_022563405.1). Classification (GTDB taxonomy): domain Bacteria; phylum Gemmatimonadota; class Gemmatimonadetes; order Longimicrobiales; family Gaopeijiaceae; genus UBA822. The sequence goes on from JADFNK010000101.1 coordinate 7,249, forward strand.
AAAAGACGCCGACACGCCGTCGGGGTCGGCGCGTCGTGGAGCACCTTCGGGGACGCGGAAACGTGCAGATGAGCACAGAGGAGATTCTCGCCCTTACCCGCGGCGGAGACGAGTGAGCGCAACGCTTGTCGACAGCAACGTCATCCTCGACCTGCTCACTGAGGACCCCGAATGGTTCGCTTGGTCGTCCGAGGCCCTGGAGGACCGGGCCGAGGAGTCAGTTCTGGTCATCGATCCGATCATCTACGCCGAGGTGTCGATACGGTTCGAACGGGTGGAGGAGCTCGAGTTGGCTCTGCCGACCTCGCTGTTCCGAAGAGATTCGCTGCCCTGGGAGGCGGGGTTCTTGGCAGGGAAGTGCTTTCTCACATACCGCCAACGGGGTGGCGCCAGAAGGTCCCCGCTGCCCGATTTCTACATCGGCGCACATGCGGCTGTGTCGGACATGGTCCTCCTTACTCGTGACTCGGCCAGATACCGTACCTACTTTCCGGGCCTCGACATACGAAGTCCCTAAAGGAGTCCACTGGTGTGTTGGCACCACCGCTAGCCCTCGTGCATCGTCCTCCCGCCCACCACCGTCTTGACGATCGGGACGTTTATCAGCTCGCTCGGGTCCACATCGTGAGGATCCCGACCGAGTAACACGAAGTCGGCGAGCTTGCCCTCCGTGATGGTACCTTTGAGGCCCTCCTCGAACGAAGCGTGCGCCCCGTTCAACGTGCAAATCTTGAGTGCTTCGTCGACCGTGACCCGTTGGTTCGGCCCCCACTCCCTGCCCGCGTAGTCGGTCCGAGTCACCATGCTCTGCAGGGCCATCATCGGCTCGTACGGTCCGGGCATGTAGTCCGACGCTCCGGGGACCGGAATCCCGTAGTCGAGGAAGGACTTATGCGCGAACATCCAGCGCAGTTTCTCCGGACCGTACTCGCCCCATTTGCCGCCATGGAAGTAGACGTACGTGTAGAAGGGGGTCGGGATGAAGCCGCCATCCGCGATTCTCTGCAGAAGGTTCGGGTTTACGAGCGTGCAGTGTTCCAGGCGATGCCGCGGATCGGGTCTCGGCACCAGACGTTGCATGCGCTCGTATGCGTTCAGGACCATGTCGATAGTGACGTCGCCGTTGGCGTGGATCCCGATCTGCCAGCGGGCCCGGTGTGCCTCTTCGACGGCTTCGTGAATCTCCTCCTGCGTCATCGTGAGGATGCCGAAGTCGTCTGGTCTGCCCACGTAGGGTGTGCTCATCCGCATGGTACGCTCTGAGGCGGAACCGTCGGCGGCGAACTTCACTCCGCCGATTCGAATCCACTCATCTCCATCTCCCGTGCGCAGCCCGTTATTCACGAGGTCACGGTAGAAGCCGCCGCGGGCGAACATGTACATGCGAAAGCGTAGTTCGCCTCTAGCGTGGGCGGTCTCCAACGCGGTGAACAGCCCTCGGCTCGCCCCGGCCGAATGCACTGAGGTGAGCCCTGCCGCCGACATCTGTTGGGAGATGTAGGCGATCGCTTCGGCCCTCGTCTCGGCGGTGACGGGCTCGGTTCGTCCGATCCTGTTGAAGACGTTCCGGGCCGCCTCCGCGACCTTGCCGGTGAAGACGCCGTTTTCCCGGTAGAACCGACCGTCGGAGGGGTCGGGCGTACTGAACGAGATCCCCGCCTGCTCGAACGCCATGCTGTTGTAGACGCCGGTGTGCCCGCCCCGGTGCCCCACACTCGCCAGGTGATCCGGCACGGCCTCGTCCAGGTCCACGCGTGTCACCGGCCGATCCAGCTTCGTGTCGTCGTACATGTAGCCTCGGACCCAGAAGCCCGGAGGCGTGGTTGCGGCCTTCGCGGCCAGTACGGCCTTGACCTCCTCGACCGTGCGGAGGTTTACGTTCACGCCATTCAGCTCGTTGACGCCGCTCGGGTGCGAGTGGGAGTCGATGAAGCCGGGAACGATCGTCATCCCTTCGGCATCGATCACCTGCGTGCTCGGGCCGGCCAGATTCAGGATGTCGTCCGCGGTCCCCACCGCCAGGAACCGGTCATCGTCGATCGCGAAGGCCTCCGCGCGGGGAACCCGGTCGTCCATCGTATAGACGCGGGCATTCGTGTAGATGACCTGCGGTTGCTGGCGAGCGCTTCGGCCGAGGCCTCTACGTAACCGTTGATACCGGAGGCCCTTGGGGGGGGCTGCGGTGAGCGAACTGTCGAATCCATCGATTCCCAGGGCGGCCGCAACCGCCGCGGCGGATCCAAGAAACCGGCGGCGAGTGTGCTCCATGGTCACGACCCGAGGAAGCGGATCAGCTCGGCGTTCACGATCTCCGGCACCTCTTCGTGTGGGTTGTGGCCGACGCCGGGGATCAGAAAGACTTCGGCGTTGGGGAGCACGTCCACTGCATGCCGTGCGTTCCCAGGGAAGTCGGGTCCGTCGATCTCTCCGCCGAGGATCAGCGTCTTCGTCTGGATGTGGGGCCAGTCGTCCACGACCGTATCCATCCCACGCAGGTTGCCACCGAGCGACCGCACATAGGCCAGCCGCGGCCAGTCGCCGCTGAGGCTTTGGCCGTACCGGATACGAATGTGATCGATGAACTCGGGTTTCCAGTTCACGTAGCGGCGCATATCCGTGCGAACCGCTGATTCGTACACGCTCTGCGGGTCCGGCTCCGCGTTGATCTCCCCGGTGAAGGGCCGATAGCCCCGTCCTGCGCGGCCGTCGGTCAGGCCGATCTGGTTGACCGTGACGAGGTGCGTCGACATCTCCGGGTAGAGGAAGACGAAGCGGGTAGCCATCTGGCCGCCGATCGAGTGGCCGACGATGGCTGCCTGGGAGATCCCCAGGTGCTCCAGGAGTTGCGCCGTGTTGGAAGCGTGCAAGCTCATGCTGTACGGAAGGATGGGCTTGGAGGACTTGCCCCACCCGAGGCGGTCCTTCACGACGACCCGATACCCTTCGCTACGAAGAGCCTCGATCTGCGCCTTCCAGTACCACCCGTAGTAGCTCCCTCCGTGGAGGAGTACGACCGTTCGACCGTTCGGCGGCCCGACCGGTGACACGTCCATGTACGCGATCCGGACGTCCTGGCCAAACAGCTGCAAGTTCAGGAACTCTACCGGATGCGGGTAGGAGATCTCCTCCATATTGATCGAGATGGGCCCCCAGTCCGCTGGCGGTTGGGCCGGCGGCGACTGAGCCTCGAGCGCGGCGGGGGTGACCCCCAAGGCCACGGACAGCGAGAGCACCGTAACGAGGCGGCGGGCGCATCTACGTGCGTTGGTCATCATTCCTCCGTGGGCATGGTCCGGCCGACGGCACGCGTAGCAATCGCTGGCGGTGCCGACGGATGCCGGTGATAATAACCGTCTGTTCTTGGACGAGCGAGATCTGCTGCCCAACCCATAGGCTACAAGTGACGACACGAAGAGAGTTTGTTTCGGACGCCTCGAAAGGGCTGCTGGGCCTGGCGGCGATCCCGGCGCTCGGGCAGACCGCCTCCCTCGGGCGCCAGGCTACGGGCACCGGCCTGATCTACGACTCCCGGTACCTGGATCACGTGCTCCCCCTCAGCGGGGGTGAGGCGCACCCGGAGCGACCCCTTCGTCTGGTTCGGATGATGGAGGTATTCGCCGAGCGCGGTCTCGACCAGGAGTTGATCCCACTATCGCTGCTGGCAGACCCCATGTCCTCCATACGAGCTCATCACACCCCCGAGCACGTGGAGTCGGTCCGCCGCATCGACGTGACGGGTCCCGTGGCCGAGCTCGCCGTTGCGGGTGCGCTCGGGGCGGTGGACGCGGTAGCCCGCGGGCAGGTGTCGAACGCGTTCTGCGCCAGCCGGCCTCCCGGGCACCACGCGAACAACACGGGTCGAGAGGAGGGCTTCTGTTTCTACAGCAACGCCGCCATCGCGACCCGCTATGCCCAACGAGTCCACGGCTTCGAGCGGGTCCTCATCATCGACTGGGATTACCACCACGGAAACGGCACCCAAAACGCGTTCTACGATGACCCGAGCGTGCTCTTCTTCAGCACGCACGACTGGCAGGCCTACCCTGGAACCGGCGACCCATCCTTGACGGGAGAGGGAGAAGGAGCCGGCCTCAACATCAACGCCCACTTGGATTGCGGAGCCCGGGATGTGGACATGCTGCGGCACTGGGACTCCAAGCTTCTGTCCGCGGCGAGCCGGTTCCAGCCGGATTTCATCATCGTGTCGGCCGGCTTCGACAGCCGCCGGGACGACCTCCTGGGATGCTTCGACCTGACGGACGACGTCTTCAGGCGCATGACCCGAACGGCCATGGACCTGGCTGACGACTACACGGGCGGGCGGCTCGTCTCCCTACTGGAGGGCGGCTACAACGTTGAAGGCAGCGCCCTTGCCGCCGCCGCACACGTGGAGACGTTGCTGGGCTGAGGAGGGGCGGCGGACGCTACTCGCGGTCTGCCGCCCTGAGCCGCATGTTCGCCGCATGACCGAAGATCTCAGCCGCCGACTCGCAGCCGTGATGTTTACGGACGTGGTCGGCTACACCGCCCTCATGCAGGACGACGCGGGAA
>JADFNK010000102.1 GCA_022563405.1 Gemmatimonadota bacterium
GTGAGTCCTGGGATCGAGAAGCTACATGTCTGTTTCGGCTTCTTCGTTGCCCAGGTTTTCGTACCAGATAATCTTGCCGCCGCCACCCGTGCAGATGAGGTCGGGACGCCCGTCCTCATTCATGTCACCGCCCACACAGCCGTTCATGGCTGACTCGGTCTCGATCCTCCGGTAGATCCACTCACCCGTCGCGGGGTCTTCGGGCGAGAAGAATACGTGGACGCCGGGCGTGCCGTCGGGGTTTCTCGTGGTCATGCGAGACTGGTCGTTCGCGACAATGTCGGCGTAGCCGTCGCCGTTGAGATCGAGTACGGCGATCTCGTGTCCGCTCCCGATGTCGGAAAAGAGGACCCGGCGTTGCCAGGTGCCATCCTGCTCGGTGTAGACCACCACTTCGTTGCCGTGCCAGGGCTCGACCGATGCCACGATACGCCCGCTGCCGCTCGCTCCCATGCCGACGTCGCTCGCTCCGAGCCTGGGGGCCGGCTCAGAATCGTGGCCACTCGAGATCAACTCCTTCTCGAACGTCATGGCGTCACCCATCCCGATGGCGCGATAGAGCGCGATCCCCTCGAAGCTCGCGACCAGAAGCTGGTCCCGGCTCCCCGGATCCCACTTGACCGGGCGCACGCGGTGGATGATACCCGGAATTTCGTCGTCGACCGTACCACGCTTCCAGTCGCCCTGCCCGTACCAGAAGACCGATGACTGGTCTTGATCATATGCAGGCCTGACACTCTCCTCTCCAATGAGCAGCGCGTTGATGAGCTCCAGCTCGCCATCGCCGTCGAGGTCGGCCCACGCCACATGATGTGAAGTCGGAAACGCGTCGATTTGCTGGGTTGTCCATGGCATCGTCGGATCCCCCTGGCTCATCGCGATCGTGTTGAATCCCATGCTGTTGGCCGCCACCATCGCGAACCCGCTCTGGTAGGCGATCTCCGGGATGCCGTCGCCGTTGATGTCGGCCATCGCCTGGTTCACGACGCTGCTGACCCCCTCGATGATCACGTGACGCTCCCACGTGGGATTCTCGTACCACGCCACTTCCGAGGCGCCCAACGAGTTGGCAATAACGTCGAGCCGGCCGTCGTTGTTGAAATCGGCTACTGCGACGGAGTAGCCGCTGAAGTCGGCGATGTCGTGCGCCTGGAACTGAGCGGGGGGGTTGGCGCCTCCTCCTGAGCAAGCCGCCAAGAAAATGACGCCAAAGGCAAGGGTCACGGTCGTCGCGAGGGTGAGGCTTTTCCGATGCATGGTACGATCCTCTTATTCGGGGCTCCGTCGTGGGCAGATCTGCGCCAGACGGTGATTCCCAACTGGATTATCCCACATTGGAATCGTTTTCCGAGGGGCGCGCAAGGGTCAGGGGGCTCGGCCGACCCCGTTGAGCGAAGCTTCCAGCGCCTGGGCCAGCGTGAGGGACGAACGCTGGGCTCCGTGGGCGATCTGATGGCGACAACTCACCCCGGCCGCGAGCACCCAGGTGTCGGGACCGGCGTCTCGTACGGCGGGAAGTAGATCGAGCTCGCCCATGGCCATCGATATTTCGTAGTGCTCGGCTTCATAGCCGAACGCCCCCGCCATGCCGCAACACCCCGAGGGCAGGGTGTGGACCTCCAGGCCGGGGATCCGCCGAAGCACCATTTCCGTCGCCCCTTCGCGGCCGAGAGCCTTTTGATGGCAGTGCGTGTGAACGAGGGCCTTTCGCGCTTCCACCGGGCCGAGATCGAGCGCGGCTCGGCCCGCCTCCGCCTCCCGCAGCAGGAATTCGTCGAGCAGGAACGATCCGTCCGCGAGGCTCGCGCTCTCCTCGCCGGGGAGGATGAGGGGGAGCTCATCCCGGAGGGTCAGGAGGCAGGACGGCTCCAGCCCCACAATGGGCACCCCACGCTCAACCCAGGGAGAGAGGGCGCTCAGGAGACGTCGGCCCTCGCGGCGGGCCTCTTCGACCAGGCCCGCGTTCAGGAAAGTACGGCCACAGCAAGCGGGTCGCCCCGACAGGGTCGGAAGGCGAACCTGGTATCCCGCCGCCTCGAGGACTCGGTGTGCGGCGCGGGCGTTCTCGGGCTCGAAGTAAGTGTTGAAAGTATCGACCCAGAGGAGGACCTCCGGCCGGTCGGTGTCCGCCCCGACCTGGGTGGCTGCTCCGCGGAACACGTCCCTCCGCCACTGCGGGCGTTCGCGGCGGGCGGTGAGGCCGAGCACCCGCTCTCCGGCGCGTGCCAGCAGCCCGTCGGGTTTGCCGAGGTTGGTCAGCACGGGGAGGCGAGCGGCCCACGGTGCGAATCGGGGCAGCCACGCGACGAGACGCTCACGGAGGGGGAGTCCATGGCGGCGGTGGTAGTGGTGCAGAAACTCGATCTTCATGCGGGCCATGTCGACGCCGGTGGGGCACTCCTTTGCGCACGCTTTACACCCCACGCAGAGCGAGAATGTGTCGTACATCTCGGAGGACGTGAGGGCGTCAGGGCCGAGCTGGCCGGTGAGGGCGAGGCGCAGTGTGTTGGCCCTTCCGCGTGTCGTGTGGCGCTCGTCTCCCGTGGCCCGGAAAGAGGGGCACATGAGGCCGGGGTCCCTTTTTCGACAGGCTCCGTTGTTGTTGCACATCTCGGTGGCGCCCGTCCAGCCTCCCAGGTCGGACCAGTCCAGCACGGTGGTCACGGGCAGGGCACGGTACCCCTCGTGGTAGCGCATCAGGGATCGGTCGTCCATGCGGGTGGGGTTCACGATCTTCCCCGGGTTGAGCGTGCCGGACGGATCGAACGCCCGCTTGATCTCGCCGAAGGCCGCCACGATTCGGCTCCCCAACATGGGCTCCAGGAACTCGGAACGAACCAGGCCGTCACCGTGTTCGCCCGAGTGTGTTCCTCCGAAGCGACGGACGAGCTCATGGGCCTCCTCCGCGATGGCGCGCATGGCCTCCAGGTCCTGGTCCTGCTTGAGATTCAGGATGGGCCGCACGTGCAGACATCCGACCGAGGCATGGGCATACCACGTGCCCGAAGTGCCGTGACGGCGGAACACGTCCTCGAGGAGCGCTCCGTACTCGGAAAGATGCTCGAGCGGCACGGTGCAGTCCTCGATGAAGGAGACGGGTTTTCGGTCGCCCTTCATCGACATGACGATGTTCATGGCCGCCTTCCGCACGGCCCAGATCCGTCGCTGAAAGTCCTCCGCTTCCGCACGAACGAGCGCGCCGGCGTGGCCGAGGTCCCCCATCAGTTCCTCGAGCCGGTGCAGGTCGTCGGAAACGCGGTCCCCGTCCGGTCCCGAGAACTCGACAATGAGTAGGGCGCGGGGATCACCACGGACGAATTCTCCAACGGCGTCGCGCAGGGTCGGAATCTTCCGGGCCAGATCGAGTAGCGTTCCGTCCACCAACTCGACGGCGGACGGCTCGAGCTCCATGATCGGGGGGACCGCGTCCAGGGCCGACGCCAGATCGGAAAACGCACAGACGCCGAGGACCTTACTGGACGGGAGGGGTGCGAGCTGGAGCTCCAGCTCGGTGAAGAACGCGAGGGTGCCCTCGGACCCCACCAGAAGCCGCACCATCCCAGAGCCGTCCGGGGAGATGCGATCGAGGTTGTAGCCGGCGACCCTGCGCATGACCTTGGGGATCCTGAGCTCGAGCTCGGCGGCTTCGCGTCTCCGGAGCGTGGCGAGGGTCGAGGCCAGCTCCGCCTCCACCCCACCGGCGGGGACCTCCATTCCGAAGCTCACGGGCGTTCCGTCAGCAAGTGACCCACTCACGCGTCGTACGTTGTCGACCATCATCCCGTAACGGATCGAGCGTGCGCCCGCGCTGTTGTTGGCTGCCATCCCGCCCAGAGTGGCTCGACTCGACGTGGCTACGTCGACCGGGAAGAAGAGGCCGTGGGGTTCGAGCTCCTGGTTGAGGCGATCCAGGACGACACCCGGCTGTACGCGAATCGTCGCGGCGTCGCGGTCGAGCTCCCCGATCCCGGTCAGGTACTTGCTGGTATCCATCACCAGGCCTTCGCCGATGGCCTGACCGGACTGGGAGGTGCCGGCACCGCGAGGTGTCACCGACAGCCCGACCTCGTTCGCGATCTCGAGCGTACGGAACACATCAGCCGTGGTCTTCGGAACGACCACGCCGACCGGCTCGATCTGGTAGATGGACGCGTCGGTCGAGTAGAGCCCTCTGCTGAACGAATCGAAGAGCACTTCGCCTTCCAGCTCGCGCCTGAGGCGGGTGGCCAGGGAGGGATCGGAAGGGCGTCCGGTGCGGCTCGTCATGGCGGGGAAGGTAGCGCCGTGCCATTATTTGCGCCCGATCACCCTTACCCGAGATTGCCGCCCCATGAGGTTTCGGTCCGGACGACACTTCCTGCAGCTCCCCGGCCCCACGAATGTCCCAGACCGCATCTCGAGGGCCATGAGCCGGCCCCCGATCGACCACCGGGGACCCGCTTTCGCGGAGATGGGCCTGCGGATCCTGTCCGGACTGAAGCAGGTGTTCGGGGCCTCGGAACACGTGTTCGTGTATCCGGCGTCGGGAAGCGGAGCGTGGGAAGCGGCGCTCGTCAACACGCTGTCGCCCGGCGACAGGGTCGTGCGCTTCGACAATGGTCACTTCATCGAGACCTGGGGGGCGGTGGCCCAGGCCGTTGGGCTCGCGGTCAACGTTCTGCCCTCGGATTGGAGGAGGCCGGTCGATGCCGCCGCTCTGGAAGCACACCTGGGTTCTGACAAGGATCACGAAATCAAAGCGGTTCTCGTGGTCCAGAACGAGACGTCGACGGGGGTGATGAGCGATATTCCGGGCGTTCGGGCAGCGATTGATCGAGCCGATCATCCAGCCCTTCTCTTGGTCGACGCCGTGTCCTCGCTTTGTGCGATGGAGCTTCTCCACGACGAATGGGGTGTCGACGTGACGATCTCGGGCTCCCAGAAGGGCCTCATGCTGCCTCCGGGCCTGAGTTTCGCCGCCGTGAGCCCGAAGGCGCTGGCTGCTCACGGGAAGGCGGAGCTGCCTCGGTCGTACTGGGATTGGAGCGCCATGCTGACCTCCAACGAGACCGGCTTCTTTCCGTATACACCCGCCACGAACTTGCTGTACGGCCTCGACGAGTCTCTCGCCATGCTGAACGAGGAGGGCCTCGGGAACACCCTGAAGCGGCACGCTCGCCTGGCGAAGGCGACCCGCGCCGCCGTGGCGGCCTGGGGACTCGAGAACTTTTGCCTCGAGGAGTCGGGGTTCAGCTCGGCCCAGACCACCGTGAAAATGCCGGACGGGGCGGATGCAGACGCGCTCCGCGGGATCATCCTCGAGCGCTTCGACATGTCGCTCGGTAGTGGACTGGGCAAGCTCAAGGGTGAGGTCTTCCGGATCGGTCACCTGGGGGATATCAACGAGCTTACGGTTGCGGGCACCCTGTGTGGCGTGGAGATGGGTCTCGAGCTTTCTGGGGTCCCCTATCGACCCGGAGGTGTTCGGGCTGCCCTCGAGGTCTTTTCAAGCGAAGGAGGCGGAGCGTGAGGAGTAGACGCGGAGCGTTGAACGTGGGTCGTGGCATCGAGTTCACCCTCCTGACCGCCTTCCTCGTCGCCGGTTGCGCGGGTGAGTCGGGGGAGGGGAGGGTGATCGAGCTCAGCTTCGGTCACGTGGGTGCGCCCGGCTCACTGTTTGCCGCCTCTGCCGAAGAGTTCGCTCGAAGGGCGAATGCGGAGCTCGCCGGACGGGTGCAAGTGAACGTCTTCGGATCGAGCCAGCTGGGCGGGGACGAGGTCATGCTCCAGAAGCTCAAGCTGGGCACACTCGACTTCGCTCTTCCATCGACCATCATGTCATCCACGGTGGACGCGTTCGGCCTCTTCGAGATGCCCTATCTGGTCCAGGACCGGGCCCACATGAGACGCATCGAGGAGGAGATCGTCTGGCCCGTGCTCGTCCCGATGGCGGAGGAGCGGGGATACACCATCCTGGCCGTATGGGAAAACGGCTTTCGGCATGTGACCAACAACACGAGGCCGGTGGTCGTTCCTTCGGATCTCTCCGGGATCAAGCTGCGGACCCCCAGGGGGATATGGCGGGTGAAGCTCTTTCAGGCTTTCGGGGCGAACCCCTCGCCGATGCCGCTTTCCGAGGTCTTCGTGGCGCTCCAGACCGGTGTCATGGACGGTCAGGAGAATCCATTGGCGCAGATCTACGCCTCCAAGTTCCAGGAAGTGCAGACCTATCTTTCTCTCACTGGCCACGTGTACACACCCGCGTATGTCACCGTGGGAGCGAGTTGGGATCGCCTGCCCGAGGATGTCCGCGCGACCCTGAGACGGATCGCCGCCGAGAGCCAGTCCTTCGTGCACGAAACGGCGGCACGGATGGATGCCGATTTCCTGGTGGAGCTTCGCGACGCGGGTGTCGAGGTGAACGAGGCGGACCGGGGTGCGTTCCTCCGGGCGAGCAGCGGGATCTTCGAGGAATTTGGAAACACGGTAGACGGTGGAGAGGCCCTGCTTGCCCAAGCGCTAGGCCTTGGAGGCCGTTGAAGGAGTGCAGCGGGCGTGCACGTCGAGGGGGCGTAGCGCTCCCCGAGCGTGATGGGGGAAGCCGCCTCCGAGATCGATCCCTGACCGCCTGAAGCTCCGGATGCGCAGACGATTCCGAGAGGGTTTTCAACGCGCCCTCGAATTCGCCGTTCTGGGATTGATGATTGGGTTGGCGGTGGTCGTGGTGCTCGGTGTCGTCTTCCGGAGGCTCGGCGCCGCACTCGTCTGGTACGACGAAGTGGCGTCCATCCTTCTGGCCTGGCTCACCTTCTACGGGGCCGCCTTGGCCGCGCTCCACCGTGCGCATATCGGTTTCCCGAAGTTGGTGGACGGACTAGGGCCTGCGTTGCGTCGGCCGCTGATTCTGCTCGGAGAGGCATTCGTCCTGGCCTTCTTCATGGTGACCGCATGGGCGGGCTGGAAGGTCTTCGGGATTCTCGGAGGGGAGACGCTCGTGAGCCTTCCGTGGGTGCCCCAGCGCCTGGCTCAGTCCGTCATCCCCATCGGCGCGATTCTGTTCATCATTGCCGAACTCATCACGTTGCCGGAGGTGTGGGCGGGGCCTGTAAATCACGGCGAGGGAGCTTCCGAAGGGCCCGCGGGTGCCGACGGAGCGGGTGGCGAGGGAGCGAATGCCGACGGAGCGGGTGGGGTGGGACTCGCGGCGAGTGAAGGTGAGGCCGAGGGCCTCGGGGGTTCTTCATGATCCTGCTCCTCATGTTCCTGGCTCTGTTGGGGCTCGTCCTCCTCAACGTGCCCATCGCGGTCTCCCTCGGTGTCGTAGCGCTCTTCGCGATGGCCGCCACCGCCGGGATCATGGGACTTCCGAACGCGGCGCTGGTCCTCTACTCCGGGTCCATGAAGTTCGCGCTGATCGCGATCCCGCTCTTCATCTTGGCCGGGGCCATCATGAACGCGTCGGGGATCTCCCACCGCCTGATCAACCTCGCCAGCGCGCTCGTGGGGTTCATCCGGGGGGGCCTCGCGATGGTGACGGTGAGCGCGTCTCTCTTCTTCGCGGAGATGTCCGGATCCGCCGTGGCCGATGTCGCGGCCCTGGGCTCCATTCTCATCCCAGCCATGAAACGCCGAGGTTACCCGACCCCGTTTGCCGCCGCGGTGATGTCGTCCTCGGCCACCCTCGCCGTCATCATCCCTCCCTCGATCCCGATGATCCTGTACGGGGTCATGTCCGGCAGCTCGGTCGTGGAGCTCTTCGTCGCAGGCATCATTCCCGGTGTGCTCGGGGGCCTGCTCATGATGGGAATGGTGTATTACTTGGCACTGAAGAACGGATTTCCGGTGGAGGCGGCGTTTGAGCTCCGAAAGGTCGGCGTCGCACTACGAGAGGCCGGTTGGGCTCTGTTACTTCCGGTGATCATCTTGGGAGGCATTTTTTCCGGATGGGTGACCGCGACCGAGGGTGCAGGACTGGCGGTGGTGGCGGCCATCGTCATCGGGGGCGGTATCTACCGGGAGCTGGATTTGGCGGCCCTCCGAAAGGCGACACTCGAGGGCGGGATTCAAACGGCCGTGGTCATGCTGCTGGTGGCCACGTCGGCCCTGCTCGGGGATTACCTCACCGAAGCCCAGGTGCCGCAGCGTGTGGCTCAAGGGATCATGGACTTCACCGATAATCGTCTTGCGATCCTGGCGCTCCTCAACGTGTTCTTCTTGATGGTGGGGCTGTTCCTGCACTCTGCCGCGGCAATCATCCTGGTCGTGCCCATCGTGATGCCGCTGGTTCTCGCCGCTGGGATCGATCCCGTGCACTTCGGGCTCATCGTCACGCTCAACCTCGGGATCGGGCAACAGACACCGCCCGTGGCCAGTGTGCTGGTGACCGCCTGCTCCGTTGCCAAGGCGGATATCTGGGAGGTGAGTAAGGTCAACGTCTACTTCGTGGCCGTGCTCGTGGCCATGCTCCTGATGGTGACCTACGTCCCGGCGATTCCTATGTGGCCTGTCGAGCTGTTCTATCGTTGAGGTTTGCACACGGCTAGACCGAGACCTACTTCAACGGTAGATGTCCTTCCGGTGCCCGATCTTGAGAATGACGATCACTAGCTTCCGGCCGGCCACGCTATAGATGATGCGGTACACGTCGACCCGGATCCGGAAGACATCGTCATAGCCCGTGAGCTTGCGAAAGCCCGGCGGGTAGGGCTCCTCTCCAAGCGCGAGCATGGACCGCGCAACGCGTCTGCGGGCATCGGCTGGGAGTTTTCGGAGCTGCTTCTCGGCGGTCCTAGCGATCTCGAGGCTATACCGAGCCACGCAGCTTCAACTCGGCCAGCACCTCGGAGAGAGGCCTGGTCGGCTCGTGCCGGATGGCCTTGAGGTCTTCGACATCTTCCAGCTCCTCAAGGCGATCCAGGAGTGCCTCCTGGATGAAATGATTCATCACGATCCCACGGGAACGGCACACCTCGTCAAGCGCTTTCTTGAGCCGCACGTCGATGCGTGCGCTTATCTGAACGGTAGACACTGGAACTCCGTATCAAATGGTAGCAAATGGTAGCATAAAATATATTCTGATATGATGCGAGCGACAAGGTGTACACCGGGTGGACCAGTGTCCGGTCCGGCGCGTATACTCCGGGCCTGTGTCTCTCTTCGCGGCATCCCAGAGGCAGCCACTTTCTGCAGAAGGCGACACCGAGTGATCGAACTCCAGAACGTGAGCAAGGTCTACAAGTCCTTGATACCGCCCAGGCCGGTCAAGGCCGTGACGGACATGACACTCACGTTCGAGGCGGGAGAGGTCGTCGGCATCGCCGGGCCGAATGGGGCGGGAAAGAGCACGCTCATCAATCTCATGCTAGGCTTCCTGAACCCGACCGCGGGTGCGGTGACCATTGATGGCCTACGTCCACGGCGCTTCGTCGAGCGGTACGGCATCGCTTATGTGCCCGAGCTGGTCGCGATTCCGCCGTGGTGGCGCGTAACGGGCGCGTTGACCCGCTACGCCGTCCTCGCCGGTGTGCCGAAGTCGGACCGGAAGGCGCGTGTCGAGAAGGCCATCGATGCGCTCGGACTCGAGGAGCACCGCGGCAAGCGGGTCAAACAGCTCTCGAAGGGGAACAGGCAGCGGCTCGGCATCGCGCAGGCCCTGCTCAGCGACGCGAGCGTCGTGGTCTTCGACGAACCGACCCACGGACTGGACCCGGTGTGGACGAACCGATTCCGCCATCTGGTGCACGATCTGCGACAGCCGGATCGGTGCGTCATCATCGCGTCGCATAACCTGCACGAGCTCGAACGAATGTCCGACCGCGTCGCGATCATGGACAAGGGGAGGCTCATCAAGGTCGCCGACCTGCAGGCTCGGGTTACATCCCAAGAGTTGTTGCACTATGTGCTCGACTTGGCGTCCGATAGCGCTGTCGTCACCGAGATCTTCCCGGACGCCGTCCGGATCTCGGAGGACCGTCATTCCTCGACATGGACGATCGACGGTGACCTGGATGCGCTCAACGCGGGGCTGCGGGCTCTGTTGGAGCAGGGAGCAACGGTCCGCGGATTCTCTCCGAGGCGGTCCCGGCTGGAGTCGGCGTTCCTGGAGGCGGTGGGCGAGTCATGAACCGGGTTCTCCTCTCGTACGTGCCGCACATGTTGCGCGACCACCTCATGACGCGCGGCGGTGCGATGGCGGTCATCGCAGCCGTGTTCGTCCTTCCGTTGGTGGTCACGCTCGCCCAGGTAACCGATGTGACGCCTGAAGCGCTGCACGGTCAGGGCGTGGCACTCACACTGGGGCTCACGCCCTTCCTTACCTTAGTCGCAACGTATGGGCTTGTCGGCCACGATTTCAGGCTCGGCTCTTACCGGTCGCTGTTCTCGAAGCCGATTTCAGTGCCGCTGTACTACGCGATGCTCTTCTGTTGCGCGGCGGTCTCGTTTTGGCTCGTTCAGGCCCTCCTCCTACTCGCACTCGCCGCGCTCGGGATCAATGCATGGGATCCTGCCGCCTGGCTCGAGATGTCGCTGACCTTCGCTCTGTTGGGTACGCTTACGTTCGCGATGTCCAGAGTTACCCGACTCGACTGGCTCTATGCTTTCCTTCTTTTTCAGCTCGCCGAACCGATACGAGGGCTTCTTCCGGCGGCGGAGTCGATTCGCGGCTTTCTCATCAACGTTCTCTTTCCGCCCACGCAGCTTTTCGACCTCCCGCCCGGAGCTGGTGCGAACGGTCAGTTCTCGGCACTCATCAGCTCCGGGGGGGCCGAATGGGCGAGCATCACATGGCTGGCCGGCTACGCGACGATCTGCTTCGTGATCGGGCTCTGGGCCGTCCGGCGCTTTCCGCTCGCGTCCGTGCAGTAGCAGTACGATGACGTTCGAGAAGGAAAGACAAACTTACGCCGATCTGTCTTCCTGTCGCGTCACTACTCATCGTCGCTGGGCGCCTCTACACGTGAAACGGCAAGGCCTGCCGCGTGGCGCCCGAGCAGGGGATGCGGGTGGGGGTCTTTCAGGTGCGACGTCCCTTGTTCCCCGAGGAGTCCTGGCTGTATGATCCCACTTCGTCAGGGGCTGTACCCGCCGTTCCCGATCCGATTCTCGCCTAATTGAGTGATGACAATCCGATGAACATCCGATCCCTTTTTATCACGGTGCTTTTGGTCGGTGGATCGGCCAGTTTCCTGGCGCCCGGTGCGTCGGCGCAGGCGGACGATTCGCATCCAGGTGCTGCTGTGTACCAGAGCTCGTGCGCCGTCTGCCACGGCGGGGGCAACGCGCGCGCACCGAGACTCGGCATCCTTCAAGCGATGAGTGCCGACGACCTCACGTATGCGCTGAGCCAGGGTCTCATGGCCGCGGAGGGATCGGCACTTTCAGCCCAGGATCGGGCGACGGTCATCGAGTATCTGGCCGCCCCGGAGGTCACCCACGAGGCGTGGATCGCCGACATCATGTGCGCGGCAGATCGGCGCCTGGTGGACCTGACCGGGCCTGCGGCGATGAGGACCGTCGGGGTCGAGATCACGGCCACACGCATGATCTCCGCGGAGGCATCAGGCCTCTCGAAGGGCGACATGGAGAACTTGGAGTTGGCATGGGCTCTCGCCTTCCCGGGCGTGACCCGCCTGCGTGCCGCCCCGGTGATCGTGGGCTCGACCGTCTTCTACTCCGCGGTGAACACGCGCAAGTTGCTCGCCCTGGATGCCGAGACCGGTTGCATCAAGTGGGTCTACGACTCTCCCACGCCACTGCGGTCGTCGGTCTCCATCGCGGAGTTGGGCGACAACGGGAGGCAGA
>JADFNK010000103.1 GCA_022563405.1 Gemmatimonadota bacterium
GGGCGATCAAGGCCGGCCAGAAGTTGAGTGAGAGCGAAATGCAGGAGTTGTTCGACCAGCTATTCGCCACCGAGCTGCCATACCACGACGTACACGGCCGCCCGACCATCGTCCGTCTGAGCAAGAGCGAGCTGGAGAGGAAATTCGGGCGGTGAGGGATTTCCTGGCTATCACGGGGCCAACGACTTCCGGCAAGACCCAGCTCTCGATCGCCGTCGCGGAGGCCCTGGATGGCGAGATCATCTGCATGGACTCCCGGCAGGTCTACCGGGGGATGGACATCGGCACGGACAAGGTCTCGCTTGAACATCGCAACCGGGTGCCCCATCACGGCCTCGATCTCCGGGACCCCGATGAGTTCTATAGCGCCGGTCAGTTCGGCCGGGACGCCAGAGGCTACATCGAAGAGATCTCCGGACGAGGGCACGTTCCCCTTCTGGTCGGGGGCACGGGTTTTTTCTTGCGATCTCTGACACATCCGATCTTCAAGCAGCCGGACATCGACGCGGCGCGTCTACAGGCTCTTCGCGCCTTCATGGCCAAACGGCCCAGGGCCGAGCTGGAGCGCTGGGTCGGCGCGTTGGACTCCGGCCGAGCGGAGTTCGCCAGGGAGGGAGGTCCCCAGCGCCTGGGCCGGACCATCGAGGTGGCGCTCCTCACGGGTCGTGCCCTCTCGTGGTGGCATTCACAGGGCACGCTCGACCAGGAGCCCCTCGAGGGGCTGATCATCGTACTCGACAAGGACCGCGAAGAACTGGACCGGCGCATCGACGCCCGGGTAACCCGCATGGCGGCCGAAGGGTTGGTCGAGGAGGTGAAGGGTTTGCTGGAGAAGGGATATGGGCCGGAGGATCCGGGCATGAGTGGCACCGGGTACAGGGAAGTCGCCGCCTACCTCGGCGGGGACATGACACTGGAGGAGGCACTCGACCGGATGCGGTCTCAAACGCGACAGTACGCGCGCCGGCAGCTCACCTGGTTCCGGCACCAACTACCGGAAGACGCGATACACGTCGATACTTCTCGGCCGCTGGACGCGCAGGTGTCGGAGGTGGCGGCGGCCTGGCGGCTCGAGGATTGAGCGAGAGACGGACCCCATGGGAAGGGTGAACGAACACGATGGGAAGGGCATGATCGCATGAAAATCGGAGTGACCTGTTATCCCACCTACGGTGGGTCCGGAGCCGTGGCCACCGCGTTGGGGATCGAGCTCGCGGGGCGCGGTCATGAGGTCCACTTCATATCGTACGCCCAGCCCTTCCGGTTAGGGCGTTTTCACGAGCGGGTGTTCTTCCACGAAGTGGAGATGGAGCAGTATCCCCTCTTCGAGCATCCCCCGTACACCTTGGCTCTCGCGGTAGCGCTGCACGACGCCGCCCGCACCCACGATCTGGATCTGATCCACGTTCACTACGCTATCCCTCACGCCACGTCGGCATGGATCGCGCAACAGATGCTCGGCGACGACGGCCCGCCCGTGGTGACCACCCTTCACGGCACGGATATCACTCTGGTGGGGATCCACCCGTCTTTCCAAGCGATCACGAGTTTTTCGATCCTCCAATCGCAGGGGATCACCACGGTGTCGCAGTTCCTCAAGGACCAGACTGTCCGCGACTTCGGGGTCGCGGCGGATGACATCGAGGTGATTCCGAACTTTCTCGACACGGAGGTATACAGTCCCGGCAAGGAGCCCTGCCGCCGTGATTCGCTCGCCGAGCCGGGGGAGAAAATTTTAATGCACGTGTCGAACTTCCGGCCCGTGAAGCGCGTAGGGGACGTGGTGAGGGTTTTCGCGGGCGTAGCCGAACGAATGCCAGCCCGCTTGATCATGATCGGCGACGGGCCCGAGCGGCCTCGTGCGGTCGAGGCTGCTCAGGTCCTGGGCGTGGAGGACCGTGTGGTTTTTCTCGGCAAACACGGTGCGGTGGAGGAGCTCCTGCCTTGCGCTGACCTGTTCTTGTTGCCGAGCGAGTCCGAATCCTTCGGCCTGGCTGCGCTCGAAGCGATGGCGTCCGGTGCCCCGGTCGTGGCCTCGAACGCCGGGGGTCTCCCCGAAGTCGTGCCCCACGGGGAAGCCGGATATCTGTTCGAACCCGGTGACGTGGACGGGATGACGGCCGGAGCTTTGGAGATCCTGAATGATCCGGACCGCTGGAAGGCGTTCAGCGCGGCGGGCCGGGCCGTGGCCGTCGAGCGTTTTTCGGCGGAGCTCGTGGTTCCGATATACGAAGAGTATTGCCTGCGTGTCATCGAGACGCACCGGCGTAACTTGGAATCGCGCGTGGCGCCCAGCGTGGAGAACGGCGTGGAGAACGGTGGGTGAACGTTTGGGAGGCGGTCTTCCTCGGGTTTCTTCAGGGGGCGACCGAATTTTTCCCCGTGTCCAGTTCCGGGCACCTTGTGGTCGGCCAGACGTTGCTCGGGTTGGAGATTCAAGGCGTACAGTTCGTGGTCGCCGTACACGTGGCCACGCTGATTTCCGTGCTCGTGATGTATCGGGGCCGTCTCATGGAGCTGCTGTCCGGCACGCTTCGGCGAGACGGGGACGCTTGGCGGTACGTCGGGCTGATCGTGCTGGCGACACTTCCCGCTGGAATCGCCGGTGTATTCTTCAGGGACGCGATCGAGGGCCTCTTCGAGAGCCCGTTCGTACCGGCCACCGCTTTTCTGGTGACGGGGGTGATCCTGTGGAGTACGCGCCGGACGCTCGGGAGGGAGGAACGGATCAAGCCGGGGTGGGGCGTTGCTCTGTTGATCGGCTTCGCGCAGGTGTTTGCCCTGGTACCCGGCATCTCTCGTTCGGGGACGACGGTGGCGATGGCTCTGTGGCTCGGGGTGGACGCCGAAGAGGCCGCCGCGTTTTCATTTCTCATGGCGATCCCGGTGATCGGCGGAGCCGCGTTGCTCCAGATTCCGGACCTCGCTTCAGAGGGGCTGACCGTCTCGGGGACGGCCTTGGCCGCGGGCTCCATCGTGGCTGCCGTCACGGGAGTTCTTGCGATCAAGGCTTTCGTGGTTTCGCTTAAGCGGAGGGCCTTCCACCGCTTTGCCATCTACTGCTGGGCCCTTGGGGCGGGTTTTCTCCTCTACCTTCTTGCGCTCGGGTAGTCGGACGGTGAGTGGAGCGCCCGGGGCACTCGATCGCTGGGAGGACAGGCCGGTCGAGGAGTGGGCGAAGCGCTGGGATGTTCCGCACGTGGAGGCCTACGACGAGCTTCCCTCCACGAACGACCGCCTCCGCATCCTTGCCGAGGCCGGCGCCCCAAACTTCACCGTAGTGACCGCCGACTCCCAGAGCGCGGGGAAGGGACGGGCCGGAAAATCTTGGGAATCCTCCAGCGGAATGGGTCTGTGGATATCGTTTCTCGTGCGAAGCGACGTGGAGGTCCCGTCTGCGCTCGTCCCGATCCTCGTGGGGTTGGCGGCTACACGCGCCCTCGAGCGGCTCTGTCCCTCTCTCAGGCCCGGGATCAAGTGGCCGAACGATATCGAAGTGGAAGGCAGAAAGCTTGGCGGTATCCTCTGTGAACGTGCAGGGGCCGGAGCGGTCGTGGTGGGGGTTGGTCTCAACCTTCACCAGGGGATCGAGGATTTCGATCCCGGGTTGAAGGAGCGAGCGGCGTCGATGGAGATGGCCGGCTGTCGGGGCGTGAGTCGATCCGAGGTCGCCGGTGAGCTTCTATCGGCAGCACGCTCGTTGATGGATCCACCTCCGGCGTCGCTGGACGAGCGGTTGAGGAAGGAGGTCCGAGACCGCGATATTCTTACCGGTCGAATGGTGCGTACCGAGGTGGGGGTCGTGGGACGGGCGATCGGCATCGCGGCCGACGGAGCGCTCCTGGTGGAGGTCGAGGGCCGAGTCCAGGAGATTCGAGCGGGGGGTGTGATGGCCGTCGACAACATGAATCGGTTCGAAGGAGCGTGAAATGGAGTTGGTCATCGATGTGGGAAACAGCGAGACGGTCCTCGGCATTGTGGATCCCGGAACGCTGGATCTGCGCGACCACTGGCGGGTGAGCACGACGATTCCCCGCACATCAGACGAATACGGACTGCTGCTCCGGTCACTGCTACGCGACAGCGGGATCTCCCATGACGACCTGACCATGGCGGTTCTGGGTTCGGTCGTGCCCTCTGCAACACGAATTCTCACGGAGACGCTCGAGCAGATTGTGGGAGAGGCGCCCATCGTTGTGGACGCGCGGAGCCCGCTGCCGATTCGGCTCGACGTCGATGAGCCGCTCACGGTCGGCGCCGACCGTATCGTGAACACACTTGCGGCCAAGGAGATGTACGGACGGGATACGGTTACCGTCGATCTCGGGACCGCTACCACGTTCGACTGCATCACCGCCGAAGGTGTCTTCGTCGGAGGTGTGATCGCGCAAGGTCTGGAGTCCGGCCTTGAATGGCTCGGAAGGAAGACCGCCAAGCTTCCACGGGTCGAGCTGACACCGCCCGAGCGTGTGATCGGGCGGCGAACGGAGGAGTGTATCCAAAGCGGCGTGTTCTTCTCTGCTGTCGACGCCGTGGACGGCATCGTGCGGCGGATCCTGGAAGAATGGCAGCGGGAAGACGTCTATGTGGTCGCGACCGGGGGATTCGCCACCACCATCGGCCCCCACGCCCGGACCGTCGACCACATCGAGCCCTTCCTCACGCTCTACGGCCTCGCCCTCGCGGGGAGGTCGATTCGGGGCTAGGAAGCCGCATGCCAGTCCCATTGACATGACTTCGACGAGAGCTAGATTTACCGCCTTAGCACTCCACAAGACAGAGTGCTAGAATTTTTCGCTAAGCCCATTAGTATCAACTAGTTAGCAGGAGGAATTTCGGATGGCAAACAAGACTGCGGTCAACGTCGAGCCGTTGGCGGATCGCGTAGTGGTGTTGCCCCTCGAGGACGAGGAGCAAATGCGGGGAGGCCTGTACATTCCGGACACGGCCAAAGAGAAGCCCCAATCCGGCAAGATCGTCGCCGTGGGGCCGGGCAAGCTCTCTGAGGAGGGTGTGAGAATCGAGCCCGACGTCAAAGTCGGCCAGACGGTCCTCTACGGGAAGTACAGTGGGACGGAAGTCACCGTGGAGGGCGAGGATTACCTCATCCTGCGCGAGTCGGACATCCTGGCCATCCTCGGTTAGCCTCCCCACCGTTTCAAAAGAAAACGAAAGAATTCTCAAGCATCATACACAGGAGTAGATAGACGATGGCTGCCAAAGAGCTCGGTTTCGACGTCGATGCCCGCGCCCGGTTGAAGGCGGGGGTCGACAAACTGACCAAGGCCGTAAGGATCACGTTGGGGCCCAAGGGCCGGAACGTGATTATCGATCGCAAGTTTGGCTCCCCGCTGGTCACCAAGGACGGCGTGTCCGTGGCCAAAGAGGTGGAGTTGGAGGACGCCGTGGAGAACATGGGCGCCCAGATGGTCAAGGAAGTCGCCACGAAGACGTCGGACGTTGCCGGTGACGGCACGACGACCGCCACGATTTTGGCGCAGGCGATCTTCGGCGAGGGGCTGAAGAACGTCACCGCCGGAACGAACCCCATGGGGATTCGCCGCGGCATCGACACCGCGGTACAGAAGGTCGTGGAGTTCCTGGAGGACCTCTCGACGGAGACCAAGGGCAAGAGCGAGATCGCCCAGGTCGGCACCATTTCGGCCAACAGCAACGCCGAGATCGGTGACCTGATCGCCGACGCCATGGAGAAGGTCGGCAAGGACGGCGTGATCACCGTCGAAGAGGCAAAGGGTCTCGAAACCACGCTCGAAACGGTCGAAGGCATGCAGTTCGATCGCGGCTACCTGTCGCCGTACTTCGTCACGGATCCGGAACGGATGGAAGCCATCCTTGAGGATCCCATGATCCTCATCCACGACAAGAAGGTCTCGTCGATGAAGGACCTGCTGCCGATCCTCGAGAAGGTGGCCCAATTGGGTAAGCCGCTCGTGATTCTGGCAGAGGACATCGAGGGTGAGGCGCTCGCGACGCTCGTCGTAAACAAGCTTCGCGGCACACTGAAGGTCTGCGCCATCAAGGCTCCCGGTTTCGGGGACCGGCGCAAGGCCATGCTCCAGGACATCGCCGTTCTTACGGGCGGCCAGGTGATCTCGGAAGAAGTCGGCTTCAAACTCGAGAACACCGTAGTGAGCGATCTCGGCTCGGCCAAGCGCATCGTCATCGACAAGGACGACACGATCATCATCGACGGCGGCGGCGAGAAGAACAAGATCAAAGGCCGGATCGAGGAGATCAAAGTCGCCATCGACAAGTCCACGTCGGACTACGATAGCGAGAAGCTCCAGGAGCGGCTGGCCAAGCTGTCCGGGGGTGTCGCGGTGATCAACGTCGGAGCTGCGACCGAGACCGAGATGAAGGAAAAGAAGGCTCTGGTCGAGGACGCGTTGCACGCGACGCGCGCTGCGGTGGAGGAGGGCATCGTGCCGGGTGGCGGCGTTGCCTTCATTCGGGCGCAGGCGGCGCTGGAGGACCTGAACGCCGAGGCGCACGACGAGCAGGTCGGGATCGACATCCTCCGGCGGGCTCTCGAATCTCCGATTCGCCAGATCGCGATCAACGCGGGGGCCGATGGTTCCATCGTGGTGGCCAAGGTCCGCGACGGTAAGGGCGCTTTCGGATACAACGCGGTGACCGACGAGTACGAGGACATGATCAAGGCCGGTGTCATCGATCCGACCAAGGTCACCCGGTCGGCGCTCCAGAACGCTGCGTCGATCGCGGGCCTGCTTCTCACGACCGAAGCGGTCATCGTCGATCAGCCCGAGGATACCCCGGCCGCACCGCCCATGCCGGGCGGTGGGATGGACGGGATGTATTAAGCCACCTCGCTCGCCTCGTGAGGCGTGATGCGGTGAAGTACATGAGCCCCCGGTGTCGCCTAGCGGTGCCGGGGGCGTCGTGTATTAGGGAGGCCTCGCCGCTGGGAAGAGGTTGGTGTAGCCTTTGATGGCCGGAATTACTCAACGCTGATCTGAGGACTGAAAACACTGGATGAATGAAGGTTTGCGGGCGAGACTTGAGGAGGGTCATTATCTCAACCGGAGCGATACTCCATGAAGGGGTTCCTCAACTTCTTTGGGATGTCGGTAGGTGGATGGATCGGATGGGCCATTGGCGCGCAGGTTTCCATCTTTACCGCGTTCCTGGTCAGCATGGTCGGGACCGGCGTCGGGCTTTTCTACACCCAGCGCGCGGTCAAACGTCTTCTCCCCTGAAGGCACGGCCACACTAGCCCTTTTACCCACGCGGCTGAATCAGTAGCTTCCCCATTCGAGCCGATCTCGTCCCAAGGTAGGGGAGGGGGCCGGCACTCTTTTTTCCGGACGCCGAGGAAGGTCTACGATGTCCGCCCCCATGATCAACGTGACCCTCCCGGACGGGACGGTCCTCGAAGTCCCTCCTGACTCCTCCATCGGCGACGTGGCTGCTGCGATCGGGCCCGGCTTGGCGAAGGCCGCGGTCGCGGGACAGATCGACGGCGAGACGGTCGACCTGAGCACCCGTCTGTCTGGGGACGCTGCAGTCCGCATTCTGACCGAACGTGACGAAGACGCCCTGGCCGTGCTCCGTCACTCTGCCGCTCACGTGCTCGCTACGGCCGTGCGGGAGCTCCGTCCCGGTGCGGGCATCGGCTTCGGCCCCGCCATCGACGACGGGTTCTACTACGATTTCGACGTCCCAGAACCGTTCACACCAGCTGATCTCGAGATTTTCGAGGCCAAGATGGCCGAGGTCGCGAAAGCGGACTACGGATTCGAGCGGCGCGTCGTGAGCCTGGAAGAGGCGCGGGAGCTCTTCGCCGACGATCCCCTGAAGCTGGAGCGCCTGGATGAATTTTCGGAGGACGAGATCATCACGGTCTATCAGGACGGGCCGTTCCTCGACCTCTGCCGAGGCCCGCACGTGCCTTCGACGGGCAGCCTCAAACACTTCAAGCTTCTTTCGGGAGCGGGAGCGTATTGGCGAGGCGACGAGAAACGCCAGATGCTTCAGCGCATCTACGGGACCGCGTTCTTCAAGAAGTCGCATCTCACGGAGCACCTGGAGCGTCTCGAAGAGGCCAAGAAGCGGGACCACCGGGTCCTGGGGCGTGAGCTGGACCTCTTCTCGACCGACGCCCGCATCGGCCCGGGACTCATCCTTTGGCATCCCAAGGGCGCGATCATTCGGAACGAGGTCGAGCAATACGAGCAGGAGCTGATCCTCCGGCACGGTTATGACTTGGTCTACACCCCCCACGTCATGAGCGAGCGGATTTTCGAGATCTCCGGGCACCTCGAGAACTTCAAGGACAGCATGTTCGGCGCGTTCGAAATGGAGGAGGGTGGCGCATACCGCCCGAAGCCCATGAACTGCCCCGGACACATCGCCATCTATCAGTCTCGGCAGCGCTCCTACCGCGATCTGCCGATCCGTATGGCCGAGTTCGGCACCTGTTACCGGTACGAGCGCAGCGGGGTGCTCCACGGGATGCTCCGCGTGCGCGGATTCACGCAGGACGACGCCCACATCTTCTGCACTCCGGATCAGGTCCCGGGGGAGATCGAGCGCCTGCTGGATCTTGTCGATGAGATCCTGACCGCTTTCGGTTATCCCTACTCGATCGCACTGGCGACCAAGCCGGAGGAAAAGGCGCTGGGCACGGACGAGCAGTGGACCTCGGCTGTCCAGATGCTTGCCGATACACTGGAGTCGCGGGGTGTACCGTTCGAGTACGACGAGGGTGGGGGAGCTTTCTACGGGCCCAAGCTGGACTTCAAGCTCATCGACGCGATCGGGCGGGAGTGGCAGGGACCCACGGTTCAGCTCGACTTCAACTTGCCGGATCGCTTCGAGCTGGAGTACGTGGGCGAAGACAACGAGCGCCATCGCCCCGTCATGCTCCACCGTGTGCTGGTCGGCTCGATGGAACGCTTCATCGGTGGACTTATCGAGCACTATGCCGGGGCGTTCCCCGTCTGGCTCGCTCCGGAGCAGGTGCGGGTGCTTCCCATCTCGGAGCACTTCCAGGATTCGGCGTCGGACTTCGTGGATCAGCTGGTAGCTGCGGGCATTCGAGCCGTGCTGGCTGATCGGGAGACGCTCTCCTACCGGATTCGGGACGCGGAGATGCATAAGGTGCCGTACATGGCGGTCATTGGGGAGCGGGAGGCGGAGGCGGGCACCGTTGCGGTCCGAAAGCGGGGGGCGGGGAAGAAGCAGGAGGTTGTGGATCGGGCGGAGTTCATGGAGCGGGTGAAGGGGGAGATTGAGAGCCGGGCGTTGGACTGATTTTAGACTCTTCGGTCTAAGTGCGCGGGGGCTCCTTCGCTCCCTGCTGTCCGGGGCCCGCCCCGCGCCCGACCGCCCCAAGCCCCTACCCGATGGTCGCTCAGGAGCCCCCACACCCTACGACCTCGACGGGTACGGAATCCCGATCTATCCACATGTACAATTGTACAATACGAATCTCTCCGGTCAGAACCGCCCTCTTACCGCTTGCCGCAGCACGGTCCTTAGACGCATCTTGCCCCCTGTGTCCGTTATGGGATTTAGAAAGCTCAGCCGAAACACGCGTTAGACCAGCTTTCGTGGGAGGACGGTGCATGACGAGCGCATCGTCAGAGAACTAAATGAGACGACGAGTACTCGGGTCGATGATTTCCATGCTCCTCGCGTCGGCCTGTACCGAGAGACCCGCCCCAGCCGAAACAGGCGCTCCGATCCGCGAAACCACGCCGGGCGGCTTTACTCTTGTTTCGTACTCATCGGTCCCTGATGGACCTGTCTACGAGTTCGAGGTCGTGGCCGAGATCGGGCGTCGAGATGATGTAGTGTTCGGCCTCGTTGCTGACATCGGACTGACCGACACGAACGACATCCTCATCCTCGATATGCAGAGTTCGGAAATTCGGCGCTTCGACGCTGCTGGGCGGGAGGGTGAACCACTCGCGGGACCCGGGCAGGGCCCAGGAGAGCTGGGACGTGTCAACGGTTTCTCAATAGATCGACTCGGAAGCGTCTGGGTGGTCGACTGGGGTAACATGCGAACTCATGAGTTCCCGGTGGACGGAGCCGTACGTACGCATCCCTATCCTGTGGATCTGTTCGCCGGGTTATGGGAGGGCGCGGTTGCCGAAGACGGGCGCTTTTGGTTCCGCGAGAGCGGGTCGGATCGCCAACCGGGCCCCTCGCAGGGGGGCATCGTCGAGGGGACCGCGTTCGTCTACCTGACTAGCACCGTTCCCGAGTCGGAGACTGTCGACAGCATCTTCCTCGGAACAACTCCCTTCGTGACCTTCACACTCAGCCGAGGTCGCTACGGCCAGCCTGTGCCGTTTACCCCGCAGCGATTCGTCTCGGTGGATCCGAGTGGGTCTGTCTGGACGGCGCTCTCGAACGAATACCGCCTCGTGCGTATCGACCTGAGCGGCGACACGCTGCTCGTGATCGACGTCGAGGCTGCGGCGGCGCCTCTCAGCCGGAGGGAGCGCTCAGCCGAGATCGAAGCACTAGAGAAGCTGATCGGCCCAGACGAGGATTTCACGGTTGACTGGGACGTCGTGATGCCGAAATCGAAGGCCGTGGTCCAGCAGATCACGACCGATGAGCAAGGGAACGTCTGGGTTCAGCGGTCGAATGGCGATGGAACTGCCTTCGATGTCTTCACACGAGACGGAGACTTTCTTGCTCGGTTTGAGGGACCCTTCACCCCCTGGCGGTATGCTCATCCCGTGGTTCGTGGCGACCGTATGGTTACCGTGCTCAGCGACTCCCTGGATGTTCACACGGTTCTCGTTTTGGGGATACCTTGGTGAAGCACCTATCGCTTCTCTCGATGAAGAGGCAGAGATGGAGTGGGCCTGGCTGGACGAAGCAGAACGTCGCGCCGCTGAACTAGACTCGGGCGAGGCGGAGAGCATTCCGGCAGCGGATTTGTTTTCGGAGTTGGACTCGCTCGTCAACGAGTGAGGGCAGTCCAGTTTCACCCTGAGGCCCGAAGGGAACTGCGGGCGGCGGCCGAGTTCTACCGCGACGAGCGCCCAGGCCTCGGGCGAGCGTTTGTCGCAGAGGTCCGCGCCGCGGCCGCTCGGACTGCGGAGTTTCCTCAGAGCGGTTCCGCCGAGGTCACGGACATCCGGAGTGACGGAGAGTAGAGGGACCACGGTCGAGGTGTCCGGCGGCGGTGAGGAGGCGATCACCCCAGACCAGCGGCTCCAGGACGTCTACATCGTGGCCAGCTGGTTCACGGCGCTGAAAGCACTGATGGGCAACTAACCCCCAGATCTTCCGCCCCCGCGTTTTCGTCGAAGCCGCGATGATCAGCCACACGTCGAGGTCGTAGGGTGCGGGGGCTCCTGAGCGACCATCGGGGAGGGGCAGGTTGGCGGTCGGGCGCGGGGCGGGCCCCGGACAGCCGGGAGCGAAGGAGCCCCCGCGCACATAGACCGAAGAGTCGAACCAAAGAGTCGTCTTGACGAAAGCCCCTCCCCCCCCGATTTTCATAAGCCCCCATACACGGGGCACCAAACAAGACGGAAGCGAGCCGACCACAAACGCGGCTCCACCTTTCGGTTCCGCATAGATGTCGGAAACCGCCGGGTCCTAGACGTGGAAGCCTGCAGAATGGCCTGAGGCTCCGTGATCTCGTGACCCGGAAAGATCCGGGTTTTTTTGTGGAGAGATGTCAGACATAGGGGGTAGCGCTTGGATCGACGCAAAAAAGGAGAGGGAC
>JADFNK010000014.1 GCA_022563405.1 Gemmatimonadota bacterium
TGGTCGGGAGCGTTCACGATGACGACGAGACCCGGGACTGTATCGCGGAGGTGTACCGCGGAACCGGCTACGTGCTGGACCCGCACTCGGCGGTGGGTTACTTGGGCGTCGAGGCGGGGCGCCGAGCTTTCGGCGACGGACCCTGTGTGGTGCTTTGCACGGCACATCCCGTGAAATTTCGAGAGGCCGTGGAGCCCGCGATCGGAAACGAGGTGCCCGTCCCGGAGCGCCTAGCGGCTTTATTGCAGGCGGAGCGTCACGTGACTTCGATCCCTGCTGAGCTGTCTGCTGTGAGGGATTTCCTGCTCGCGGACTAGCACGAAAGATCGGTACCACCTCAATCCGACAGTGATGCAAGGACGTCGTCTGACCAGCCCCCTGGACCTACTTTCGGCGACCACCCCGCGCGCCCTCGCGTCGACTAGGCTGCCGCTCCCCTTCCACATAATCCCCTAGCCGCCGCCCGGATGAACGACCTAGCGGCCGGCTGCCACTTGGGTTAGGCACGGGGAGATGCGCACGCGCGGGGAAGCGACTATGCTGCTGCTTCGTGCGGCACTGTCTCCAGGAAAGGAGTACAGTGCTTCTGTATAGAAGGAGTTATGTAGCCCTGCTTTGATCAGATGTGCGTAACCTGGGTAGCTTTGTGGGGAAGGGAGTAATCATGCAGCCTACCATCGAACTTTCCGAAGCGCAGGCGCGGCAACTCGCTGAGATCGCCCGGAGACTCAACGTCCCGGCAGAATCTCTTGCAGAGGCTGCAGTTCGCGAAGTCGTCGCCCAACCAAAGGAAGACTTCGACCGTGTGGCGTCCAGGATTCTGGAGAAGAACCGGGAGCTCTACGAGCGCCTTGGGTGACCGCTACCTCAGTCTGGCTGAGGTGCTCAAGCTTCACGGTCTCATCATCGAAGAGCCCCCAAGGCCACGCGGAATGTGAACGAGGAGGAGGCATGGTTGTTGACCCGAGCGAATTCGAGCATTTTGAACAAGTGGAGGAGACCGCCAGAGAAAAGGTGGAAAAGAGGGGGGGTGGTGGATGCCTGTGGGGTGCGGCCGTCCTCGTGGTCGTCCTACTGGCCCTTTCGTATTACCTCTACAGCATCGGGTTTCTTGATGCTTTGCTCGAACGGATTTGAACATTTGTTCACCTGGCAGACGTTCGGCGGTAAGGACCTGTACCCTAGCCTTCCGTCGACGGGGCTGCCTTGAGGTTCTCCTCAATCATGAATCATCCCTTCGTCGACGGAAACAAGAGACTCGGCCACGCTGCCTCTGAAGCTCTTCTCATGCTCAGTGGCTTCGAACTCTCGGCCGGCATTGACGCAGCCGAAGCGGAGATCCTCGCTGTAGCGGCGTGAAAGAGAACTCGTGATGAGTTCCAGACCTGGATCAAGAACATGTGCGTCCGCTTTGATAGTTCTCGGGCCACATAACAAGCGTATCTGGACTTCTCCTCGGACTACCGCAAGGGACACCAGTTGGCAGAAGGTCGACTGCAGTCGTATCTCCGGCCCATGAGTGGGCGTCAAGCGCCCTGGCCACGATGGAAATTCGCGCGTGGGGAGCCAATCGATTAAGCGCGGCTCCAGGAGCTCAAGCTTGTTATCGGCTCGACCCCACGCCGGTCCGACCGGTGTGCCATCGGTGTCGTCTCGGTGCAGCTCGTTGGTGGGTTCGGATCCTCCTATGCGGCCATCACGCCGCGAAAAAGAATGGTCGTTGATCGCCTTCTCTTATGCAGGAAGCCTCCGCTCGAAGGGTCTCTGGTCACGCCACACACGCCAGGCGACTCGGGCGAGTTTGTTTGCGAGCGCGACGGCAGCGACGTTGAAGCCTTTGCGTCGTTCGATGTCGAGTGCCCAGGCGCGCAGGTCATCGGGTTCGTCGGAGAGCTTGCCGGCTCGCAGAGCGGATCGGGCTCCGTGGATGAGGAGCATGCGCAGATAGCTGTTGCCCCGTTTCGTAATGCGGCCGAGTCGTCGCGATGAGCCGGATGAGAACTCGCGAGGCGTCAGCCCCAGGTAGGCGGACAGCTGTCGGCCTGAACGGAAACGGTGCACATCGCCCACGAACGAGACCAGCGCCGTCGCTGTCAGCACGCCGATGCCTGGAATCGTCATGAGCGCTTGGGCCTCAGGCATCTGCTCGCTGAGTCGCTCGAGCCTACGCTGTACGGCCTTGGCCTTCTCACTCAGCGTCTCGATCTCGTCGAGCACTTCTTCGAGCACATCGCGCAGATAGCCCGGCACCCCCTCATCCTCCAGAGCGACTCGGGCCATCGGAACCACCCGACTCGCTCCCGTAGGAATCACGATCCCGAACTCGCGCAGGTGCCCTCGCACGGCGTTGATGCGCGCCGTGCGCGTCTGCTGGTAGCCCGAACGCACCCGGTGCAGTGCGGCGATCGCTTGCTGATCGAGGGACTTCACCGGGACCGCATCGATCGCATCGTTACGGGCCGCCTCGAGCAGTGCCTTCGCATCCGCTCGGTCCGTTTTGTTGCCGTCCCGGTAGCGACTCACGTCACCGGGAGGCAGCAGTGTGACGCGGTGGCCCATCGCCTCGAGTGTGCGGCCCCAATGGTGGGCCGTCCCGCATGCCTCCATCAGAACCTCGAGGGGCTCACGTTCGGCGAAGAACCTCTGAAACCGGCTGCGTGACAGACGATGGCTCTCGTCGACCTTGCCCGGCCTACGCGACACTGCGACTTCGAATACCGACTTTGCCAAATCGACCGCTACCTGTGTACTGTTCATTCGGACTCCTCCTCCGTCTTTGGCCTTCGGGGCCGTTTGTAGTTGGTGGCACGCTGGTGCCGCTTGGAGGAGGAGTCCATCCCATCAATTGCTGCAGTCGCGATAGGCATCAGGCTCGCGCGCTTCGCTTGCGGTCACCACATTAGGCGCGCAGCAGAGCCGAGGCGCCGGAGCGGATTTCGGAGATCGAGGTGGATTCGCCGAGACGACCGAGCACCGCGAAGCGGCGCGGAGGTCAATCGCAAATCCGTTAGAGCGCTTGGTCGGGCTATAGATCGAGGACCAGCTTCAGACCTGCATCGACGTGGGCCATCAGCTTGGGCGGCAAGCGCCCTGTTCGCTCCGACAGGTAGTCTTCATCGAGGTTAGGGTTGTCCCGAAGCGAGCTTAGAGCCCCCAGCGAATCGAGGAAGTCAAAGCGGCATGGCACAACGAAAGCCGAAATCGTTGAACGTCTTCTCTGGGCCGATGCTGCTTCGCGCCGAGCAGCGGGAGTACCGGACGGCATGCCGCCAGGCCCCTCCGCGTGCTGCACGACGGTCGCCGCCGGAGGGCCCTTCGGGGTTTCGGTTTGGAGACGCCTCATAATAGTTCGGGCTATAGCGATCCGAGCACCACTCGTGCACGCCGACGGACATATTGTAAAGTCCGTAGCCGTTGGGACCCTCTGTCCCCACTTCTTCTAGAGGCGGGTTCACTCCGCGCAAGTCTTCCGGTGGCTCGTTGCCCCAGGGATAGTCGCACCCTTCCAGCCCGCCGCGAGCTGCTTTTTCCCTCTCGGCTTCCGTGGGCAAACGGTAGTGTTTGCGGGTCTGCCCGGACAACCATTCGCAGTAGGCAACAGCGTCGAACCAACTCGGACCCACAACAGGCTGATTCGGGAGCTGAAATCTGGGATCACCCCAGAATTTTGTTGGTGGATGCCCGGTGGCTTCGAGAAAGGCGGCATAGTCCCGACGCGTCACGGGATATCTGGCGATCGCAAAGGCATCCACCCATACGCGGTGCACTGGCCTTTCATTACCGGCGCCGGTTTCGCTTCCCATGAGAAAGTCTCCGGCGGGAATGGTCACGAGATCGGGCTCAACGGGACCGATTGGCTGCATGTGATGATCCCCGGGTGTCTTGTTGAGAAGAGTGCATCTGTAGTACAAGAGGTTGCTAGGCGCGTTCTAACAAGCGATTGCTGCAGTCGCGGTAAGCATCAGGATCGCGCGCTTCGCTTGCGGTCACCACATTAGCCGCGCAGTAGAATCGCAGAGAGGTTTGGCGGCGACAGCGGGTGCGCTCGTGTCCCTTCCCTCGTATGGTTCGGCGTCGCAGCAAGAGTCAGCCCTCTCGAAACTGGAGCCGCAATGAACCCGCAGGTCAACCCATCGCAGATCATGCAGGTCGGCTCGGGTTTCTGGGCATCCAAAGTCTTACTGACCGCAGTTGAGTTTGATCTCTTCACCATGCTCGCAGAGCGTTCGCAGACCGCCGGTGAGATCGAGCGCACGCTGGACCTTCGATCCCGAGCCACCGCAGACTTCTTGGATGCGCTGGTCGCGATGGACTTCCTTGACCGCGACGGGGATGGGCCGGAGGGGCGGTACAGCAACACGGCCACGACCGACGCGTTCCTCGACAAGAACAAGCCGTCTTACATCGGTGGCGTTCTCGAGATGTTCAACGCCCGACTCTTCGAGTACTGGAACCACCTCGGCACCGCGCTTCGCACGGGCGAGCCGCAAAACGAAATCAAGGCGACCGGCCGCTCGATTTTCGAAGAGCTATACAAGGACCCTGCCGGCCTCGAGGGCTTCTTGAACGCCATGGCCGGAATCTCCGCCGGCAACTTCATGGAGCTGGCCAACAAGTTCGACTTCTCCGCATACGAATCTCTCTGCGATGTCGGCGGAGCAACCGGCCAACTCTGCGCCATCGTGGCACAACGACATGCAGACATTCGGTGCACGACCTTGGATCTGCCAGTCGTCGCACCGATCGCCCAAGAGCATATTGATAACGCGGGCCTGTCGGATCGCGTTGCGGTAGTAGGCGGAGACTTCTTCGCGGACCCGCTGCCAAAGGCAGATGTCATCACCATGGGCATGATTCTTCACGATTGGAACCTCGAGAAGAAGATGCACCTCATCCGGGCCGCCTACGAGGCCCTACCCGAGGGGGGAGCCTTTATCGTTGTCGAAAACCTGATCGACGACGCTCGTCGCGAGAACGTCTTTGGTCTTCTCATGTCACTCAACATGCTCATCGAGTTTGGTGACGCCTTCGATTACACGGGCGCGGACTTCCGCGGGTGGTGCCAAGAGGTGGGGTTCACACGGTTCGACACCGTGCCGCTCGCGGGTCCAGCGAGTGCGGGCATCGCCTACAAGTAGTCAGGTTAGAGACGTTATGCGGCGCTGATGTCTTCGGCCTGATCTTGGTTTCATGGCGCCGCGTCCGAACTTAACGACAATGAATCGACTCTTTCGCCTCTCCAGCTCGGTCAAACGCGATCCGGCCATCGATGCCTGGATGGAGGAGCATGCGGGTGGCTTGGGGGCTATCGCGCACTACTGGTTTGAGGTCATGGGCCAGTGTGGAGACGATGTTCGAGAGCTACTGCATGACGGCCATCCGACCGCATGTGTAGCTGACGCGGCATTCGCATACGTCAACGCATTCGCAGCGCACGTCAATGTCGGGTTTTTTCACGGCTCTGAGCTTGCAGATCCGACGGGCTTGTTGGAAGGCACTGGTAAGTATATGCGGCATGTGAAGCTCAGGCCGGACCGTGACGTCGATGCCAAGGCCCTCAAAGCACTTATTGATACCGCCTACACTGACATGAAGGGCCGCCTTGAGCCGGACTAGGTCGTGGCGACAATCCGCAGAATCGGCCTTTTCTTGAGCTGCCATCTGTAGTCGACGATTTCAACGTTCTCTGCACCCACCGAACATCAGGCTCGCGCGCTTCGCTTGCGGTCACCATGTTAGTCGCGCAGCATCTATAAGGTGAACGAAGTCAACAGGGCGAAGCCCTCCCTTACCCGTCCGGGGTCCCGGAGGGGCGGCTCGGTCCACTGGTCTGTAGCTCAAGGCCTGCGTGATCATTTTCCTGTTTTCATCCTTCAGTACCAACGTCGCGTCCGATCTTGAGCGAGTCTCCTCTCACGAGGAACTCAGGCATCTATTCAGGTTTCATCCCAACGTAGGGATGTCCGAAGATCTGCTATGCGAGCGGGGGGCTCAGTCAGAATTTGAAGGTCGTCGTGCGACATGCTGCGCGCGGAGCTCACCCCTGTCGTGGTACGGTGCATCATGGTGCGTCATCTCAGTTTGCTCGAGCCACGGGTTCATCGTGCCAGACCTCACCCGTACGGAGCATCGCATGCACAGCACGAGCGAGGCGCCGAGCGGTAGCGATGCGAGCGACCTGCCAGCCGAGACGTTGCCGGATCAGTTCGTACGACTGTGATAGCCAGCTGTCGGGCGCGTACGTGACGTGGCTCACGACGGCCCGGACGAAGGTGCCCCTCAGCCAGCGGTTGGCGCCGGCGGGGATCGATCCGTGGCGAATGGGCCGGAGCCCGGACTGTGAAGAGCGTGGGGCGAGACCGGCGTAGCTGACCAGGTGCCCCGGTGTGCGGAATCGCGTGATGGGCAGCGTCTCGGTGGCAATGAGCAATGCCCGGTAGGCACCGATGCCCGGGACGGTCTCGAGCAGAGCTACGGCCGGGATCTTGCGGCCGACATGCTCGACCCTGCGATCGAGAGTTTTGATCATCGGTACGAGCTGGTCGATGAGAGCCCACTGCATGTCGATGAGCAGACGTCGCTCCTCTCCGAGCAGGGGCCACGCCACGGTCCGCACCCACTCCCGTCCATCCTGGGTGAGCAGACGCCCACGCTCCAGATGAAGCCCGACGTTGTGGATCTGGGCGTGGATACGGTTCACCATGCGCGTGCGTTCCCGTACGAGTCGCGCCCGGCTGCGTAGGAGTACCGCCTGCTCCCGCTGCTCGACGCACTTCGGATGGACCTCGGGGATGAGGCCCGCGAGCCGCATACGCGCCAACAACTCGGCGTCGATATCGTCACTCTTGTAGTTGGACTCCGCGATGACGCGCAGCCGCTTGGCGTGAGCGAGCACGAAGTGAATCCCGCTGCCCTCGAGTCGATCGAAGAGCCACGGCCAGGCCGGACTCGTCTCGACGACCACCTCCAGCGGGCGATACTGCTCAAACAGTTCATGGAGTCGATCAGCTTCCGTGTTTTTGATCCGGATGGGTGGCTGCACGAGCTCACCCGTGTTGCTTACGATGGCGATCACTGAATACGTTGCGTGAGCATCAATCCCTGCGACAAACATGGCTGGCCTCCTTGGGTTGGGTGCCGCAGGCCTTGAGCAAGATCAGCGTAACGCCTCGCTCGAGTGAGGTCAGCCCTTCGCCTTATAAGATCAGAATCGCAGAGCCGTTCTATGAAAGAGAGTGTCAAGGCCGGGCTCCGCCCCTGCTGGATGCGAAGCCGTTTTCGGCTTGGCACTCAGCCCCTTGGTTGGATTCGCCAGTTCGTCAGAGAGCGGTGTGCTGGATGAGTCAGTCTTCGTATCGGCCATGATGATCCTCGCTTGGATGATCGATCCGTCCGGACTTGATTGAGTGGACCTGGGTCGTACGACGCGAACCATGGTTCTATCTGAGACTCAGCCTCGGGCTGGCCTGACACTTCTTCGGGTTCTGCGGGAGGGCCTTGAGTTAGGCTCGTGCCTCGGCATGACCGCGAGCCGGGCATACGGATCTGCTTGAGACTGCCTCCCGCACCGTCGTCCGGGGATTCGACGTTCCAAGGGATCGAGGGTCATGGCTGCACCCTACGCTCGAGGACGATGAACCCCTCTATATTTGGGGTCGACTCAGCTGGGTCGGATCAAAGACTTCTCCGGTTTTGAGTAGACGAAGGGTGAGCGCGGCGAACTTACGCGCCAGCGTCACACGGGCGAGCTCTTCGCGCATGCCGCGCTCGAGCATTCGGTGATAGAAGTCCTGGAATGGGCCCGGACGTGCAATGGCCACGTTGGCGGCGCCCTTGAAGACGTTCTTGAGTACGCGATTGTGGTTGCGGTTCAAGCCTCGCGTGAGCGGAGGGCGGCGGCGCCGGCGAGGACGCCCGTCGAACAACTCGTAGTCGGCGCTCGAGCGCGTGACCACGGCGAGTCCGGCATAGGCCCACAGGTTGCGCTTCGTGCGGAAGCGCCACGGCGTACCCATGGTTGCCAACAACAGCGCGATACGGACGGGCCCGAAGTAGGGGATCGTCTCGAGCACCCCAAAGGCCGGATCGCGCTTCGCTTCGGTGACCATGGCCGCCTTGGTCTTCTTGCGCTGAGTCCGAAGCAGGTCGAGCTGAGCGTACAGGGTCTCGGCACGTAGGCGAGCACCCTGCTCGGGTAGCTGTGCGAGCCAGGCGGCGCGCCCCTTCGGCTGGTAGACACTCCCGCCCGTGGTTCGGATGGCCCGCGCCCGGAAGAGTGCCTTGAGCCGCAGCATCACGCGCGTGCTGTCCTCGACGAGGTTGCGATAGGCTCGAGTCAGTTCCTTGAGGTCGGCTCGGCCGCCCGCGCCGTGGTATACCGCTCGCAGGCCGCCACGCCGCAACTGCTCCGACAGATCGTCGGCATCGACCTGGTCTCCCTTGTTGCCCGAGCGCTTCTCGCCTCTGCGGTCGCACACGATCACCCGGTCCACACGAGGACTCAGTAGGTCGTAGAGCCACTGCGCCTGTGTGCCCTCCTCGAACACGACGTGCACGGACCCGGCCATCGCGCTGAAGAACTCCCGGATCGATTCGTCGCTCGTCTCGATCACGCTGCGCGCGATCACACGCCCCCCCTCGCTCCGAACTGTCGCTACGGTCATTGCCTGATGCACGTCGAGCCCCACATACTTCGTCGTCCGTTTCATGAGAGCCGCCCTCTGTTGGGGTCCATGGCTGTTTCGCAACTCCACGGTACCCACAGGGGGCGTGCTTTCAAGTTGTGTTAGGGTGTACCCTCGCCAGGCAGGTCCGGCAGGGCTCAAGCAACATCCACAACTCCACGTTTTGGGCGGTTACTCAGCCTATTGGCAGTTTCCAGCCGAAGTGTATGTTGCGGTTGTCCGCGCTCTACACAGCTCCCAGGGATGTGGCCAGCCCGCAGCGAAACTAGAAGACGGAGAAACATCATGAAGAAACTCGTTCTCGGACTCACGCTGTCGGTCGCGCTTTCGTTTTCCGCCTGTTTATCGTCAGCGGATGCGCAGGATGCGCCTGCTCGAGGCGGTGACGCCGCGCCGACAGGGGGCGGCTGGCCGTCGGTCACCGATTTCGCCGCGCGCGGACCATTCGCAATCCAGCGGGAGACCAACGTCGGTCCAAACGCCGCCTACGACATCGTCCGGCCCATGCAGCTTGGAGAGGGAGGACGCGAGCATCCGATTATCAGCTGGAACAACGGGACGCTTTACCAGATCGATCGATACCAACACCTGTTGGACCACTGGGCGTCACACGGGTTCGTGGTCATGGGCGCCCACACCAACAGGACCCGCGGTGGCGCGGTTCACAAGGCCGCGATCGACTGGCTGGTCGCTGAGAACGGGCGCGCTGGCAGCGGGTACTTTGGAATGTTGGACCTCACGAAGATCGGTGCCTCCGGGCACTCCCAGGGCGGTGGCGCCACGATCACCGCGGGAGCCAACGTTCCCGGCCCGGCCGGAATCGTCACCACCGTGCCGCTCATGCCGATCACGGCTTTTGAGCGTCCCCATCTTGCGGAGCACACGGCGTCGATGTTGATCGTCAGCGCCACCGACGACGCGCGAGCCAACCGAGTCGCCGATCAGGCATTCGCCGACGTCACCACGGAGTTCGTCGACGCACAATTCGTGGGCGTCCACGAGGACGCCATGAACCCTGGACTCCAGGGGGCAACCGTGGCCTGGTTCCGATATCAACTGATGGGAGACGTCACCGCGAAGGCCCAGTTCTATCCGCCGACGACCTGCGGCCTGTGCGGCGACGACGCCTGGATGCGCCTCCGCCACAAGAACCCCGCGCCGTAGGCGGTGAGACTCGTGGTATGACGGACTGACTGACACAGGCCCGCGAGACATTAGGCCTCACTTCGACCCATCCAGCCATTGCTGTGATCGGGATCTGGAGGCGACATTGCTCGACTGCCCTCGACTACGACGCGATCGGACAACCAGGGGCCCGCGCTCATCCAGGTGAGTCGGGCTCTTTTCCCCAGCTCCGGTCGACTTCCTGGATCAACTCCAGGTAACGGGGATCGTCTCTCAGGGGGGCCAGGACCTCGGGTAATGCGTACCTGAGGTAAAGCGTCTCACTCCACGAGAGAGGACTGGCCCTCCGGAGCGTGTCGAACGCCTGGCCCAGCTCCCCCAGTGCGGCTAGAGCGAGAGCGGCGAAGAAAGACTCGTCCCCCCCATTCCGGGCCACAGCGAACTGGTGGACTGCCGCTTCGTCACCGGCCGCTGCCCGAGCGAGTACCTTGATCGCCTCGGGCCACGAGCGGGCCCAGGGCTCCGAGAGCGGCTGGAACTGCGTGTCTGCTTCGATGGATCGGTCCAGCGTGGACAGGGCCAACGCTCCGGCCCACCGTGCGTAGTCGAAGTCGGAATGTGCTTCCAGGGCCCGTTGAGCCTCCGCCCAGGCAGTCTCCGAATCACCGCAACCGAGGTAGGCCAGGGAGAGATTCGCCCGCGCCTCCGGTTCGACCGGTTGCAATTGAACTGCGCGTCTTCCAGCGTCCAGCGCGACCTCGGGATGTCCCAGCAGAAGGTGTACCCAACACAACCACCCATGAGCTTGCCCATAACTCGGCTGTAGCTCGATCGCCCTGGCGTGAGATCTGAGCGCTCTGGACCCCTCGCGGCGCGCTGAATACAGGCATCCCATGGCGGCGTGTGCTTCGGAGAGCTCCGGGTCCAGGGTTAGGGCGCGAAGGGCAGCCTCTTCTCCCCGAGGCAACGCGGTGACGGGATCGGCGAACATATAGTCTGCGCGTAGGACGTGGGTCAGGGCTAGCCCCCCCCAGGCCTGAGTAAAGTCGGGGTCCCGTTCGATAGCACTTTCGAAGTACTCTACTGCCAGTGCCATGCCCTCCTCGGAGCGTTCGGCGAAGGCGTCACGGCCAAGCGCGTGTAGGCGGTAGGCTTCGATATCGCCCGTGGGTTGTGCAGTGCGGCGCCCCTCCTCCTCGGACGTGAGCTTCGCATGAAGCGTGGCCGCGATCCTGGAGGACAACTCGCTCTGTAGGTCGAAGATGTTTTCGGTGGTGAGTTCGCGGTCGTACCGCTCGGCCCAGATATGGACGTCCTTTCGGGCGTCGATGAGCTGGATGTTCAAACGCACTCGGTCTCCGACCGTTTGCACCCCTCCCTCGATCACCGTACCGGCACCCAATTCGCGTGCGATTTGGGGAATCGTCTTTCCTCCTCCCCGATACCCCATCACGGAGGTCCGCGAAATGACGGTGAGCGCCGAGATCTTCGATAGCTCGGTGAGCAGATCGTGGTGCAAGCCTGCAGCAAACGGACCCGCGTCCTCCGCGTTGCCCAGGTTCTCAAACGGAAGTACCGCCACTGCACGCTCGTCGAGCGCGGACGCCGGCTCGGCATCCGGAGCTGGCGTCGAGCCAACGGAAGGGTCTGGTTCGTCGATTGTGGCAACACCTGCCGCCGCCTCGACGGCCGTCTCCTCGGTTGCACTCTGGCCCGGAGTTCGCTGAAGTCCCTTTGCGGTCACGTCGAACGTCCACGCGAGGTACATCACCAGGGGGAAAGCGAAAATGGCGAACGCAAGGAAGAGTGCGTTCGACCATTCCGGGAGTCGGGAGGAGGGAATGACGAGGTCCACTAGCTCCAGCCCACCCGCGACGATGACGATGTACGTCACCGCGACACGATAGACCTTTCGTCTTCCCAACTCGGTCAGGAGCGAGCCTATGGACTTGACGAGATCAGCCATGGGCGGACGACATCAAGCGTACGGCGGGATGTTGTTGTTCATTCGGAAGAAGTTCTGCGGATCCCACACCCTCTTGAGCTCAACCAATTGTTGGTAGTTGCCGCCGTATGCCGCACGGATACGGTCACTCTCGTCCTCCCCCAGGAGGTTTACGTACACGCCCCCGGTCGAGTACGGAGCCATGGCCTGGTGGAAGCCACGGGTCCATTGAGTGAGCCGCTCGTCTTCGTCTGGATCCTGCCAGCCTGCAAGGACGTGAAAGTTGTACGCCGCGTCCCGGTGAGGGAACGCCATCGCCGTCGGATCCACACGACCGATCGCCCCGCCCATGGGCTCTAGGTAGACCATCGTGAACGCACCCGGGAGCAGCTCGGCG
Source organism: Gemmatimonadota bacterium (assembly GCA_022563405.1). Taxonomy (GTDB): domain Bacteria; phylum Gemmatimonadota; class Gemmatimonadetes; order Longimicrobiales; family Gaopeijiaceae; genus UBA822. The sequence continues at coordinate 12,152 of JADFNK010000014.1, forward strand.
TGCTGTAGGATCGTGTCGATGGCCCCATCCGGGAGGCCCGGCAACATGTGCGCCTTCGAATACCAGCGCAGCCCCTTGGGCGTCCCGGCGTCAAAGGTCTGCTGGACGGCAGCGTACGGCTGCGGCTCCACCCAGTCCAGGATCGGATTGGCCAAAGCCCTGAGTGGCTCGATCACCTTCCGGCCGTCTGCGATCGCGCCTGTATAAACCACCACGAGGTCGATCGCCACCTCGCCGTGGCGCTCTTCCGGGAAGGCCTCGATGGGTGGCACGCGGATGATGAAGGCGTAGCAGGCCAGCTGGTCTGGCGCACCCGTAATGAAGTCGCGGTACGAGCGGAGCACTTCAGCCGCGTCCTCGAACCGATAGACGATCTGTCCCGCCAGGACGTTGGGGCCGACCGGATGGAGAGCGAACTCGAGTGAGACGGCCACACCGAAGTTGCCACCTCCACCCCGGATCCCCCAGAAGAGGTCAGGATTCTCGGTCTCGCTCGCCCGCACCAGCTGGGCATCCGCGGTCACGAGCTCAGCCGCGACAAGGTTGTCGACGGCAAGTCCGTGGGAGCGGGCGAGGTGACCCGTACCTCCCCCTAGCGTGTAGCCGGATACACCGACCGTCGACACTGTGGCGGCCGTTGTGCCGAGGTGGAAGGCCTGCGCCTCGCGATCGAAATCGCCCCAGGTCGCGCCGACTTGAACCTTCGCCAACTTCCTCTCCTGGTCGATCCGCACCTGACTCATCGGCGAGAGATCGAGCAGCACGCCTCCTTCGCAAGCGGAACGTCCCGCGTAGTCGTGCCCACCCCCGCGCACGGCGAGCGGGAGGCCTTCAGAACTCGCCAGATCCACTCCCGCCATGACATCGTCGGCTTGGACGCAGCGCACGATCAGACCGGGTCGACGGTCGAAGCGTGCATTCCAGATCGTTCGGGCGTTGTCATACCCGGCCTCCCCCGGCCTGAGCACGTCGCCCCGTATGCGTCGTGTGAAACGGGTTACCAGGTCCCCGTCGATCTGATGCTCTCCCTGCACTCGGTGTGCTCCGTCCAAGGTGGACCTCACGTGAACCGTTCGCCAAGCATGATACAATAAACGCTCATTCCCTCAGTTGCCTAGGGATAGGGATTTCGAAGGCCCTTGTCTGATTCGGCGCCCTGGCCTAACGATCCTGAACTCGGATGGTGGGTTTGACATTTGGATAAAGCAGTTGGACACGGGCCCGCTGTCACGGCTCACGTTCATGGCGACTGGCTAGTCTTTCGTGAAGGAGGCGGTCAGGCCGCCTCCGCCACAAGAACCCCGCGCCGTAGGCAGTGAGACTCGTGGTATGACGGACTGACACATGCCCGCCGAAGTCTGCCAATTCATCTCTGTTGATAACAGCTTCGCGCCTCCCCCCCCGAGACGGCCTCGTTACCTCTAGGTCGCAGCGGAAATCAGCTTGACATCGCCCATATTTGCAGGGATTATGCTCGACAGGTACACCGCGAGTTTCCAGAGGAGATCAGGGATGCAAGACTGGTCTGGAAGATGGGCCACTGCGACGGCTGTCATCGCGCTCGGTCTGTTGTTGGGAGCGACCGTTGCCACAGCGCAGACGACGGACTACCGGGCGCCGCGCGCCGGCGACGGCCATCCCGACCTGAACGGCATCTGGCAGTCCATCAACACCGCTAATTGGAACATTGAGCCCCATGCTGCAGGCCCCGGTATAGTCCGCGAACTCGGTGCCATTGCCGCAATACCCGCGGGGCTTGGTATCGTCGACGGTGGCTCGATTCCGTACCGGCCAGAGGCGCGTGCACAAAGGGACGAGAACTTCGCCAGGCGCCTGGAACTGGACCCTGAGATCAAGTGCTATCTACCCGGCGTGCCGCGCGCCACCTATATGCCCTTTCCCTTTCAGATCATTCAGAGCAGCCAGCACATCATGATAGTCCATGAGTACGCCGGCGCGGTCCGGACCATCTACATGGAGAACCACACCCTGCCGCCCGCCCCCACTTGGATGGGTTGGTCGAACGGGAGTTGGGACGGAGAATCGCTGGTTGTCGATACCAGGGGCTTCAATGGTAAGACTTGGTTCGATCGGGCCGGAAACTTCCATAGCGACGCCCTGCATGTGATCGAACGATTCACGCCGCGAAGCGCGGACATACTGCTGTATGAAGTAACGATCGAAGATACGAACGTGTTCACTCGACCCTGGACCATGAGCATGCCCCTCTATCGCCGTGTCGAGCCGAATGCAGAAATATTGGAATTCAGATGCGTGGAGTTTGTAGAAGACCTGATCTACGGCCACCTCCGCAAACAGCCGACTACTCCGGAGCGTTAACCCAGGCACAAGAGAATGCATACGAATCATCGATTTCTCAATTCAGGCAGTATTACCGCCGCCGTGATTGCAGCTCTTTCGTGATTGCAGCCTCTTTACTGACGGCCAACCTGGTCGGCGCGCAGGTACCCAACCCGAGTCCGGCCGATGGCTACACGGTGCCCCGCACACCGGACGGGCAACCGGATTTCGAGGGGTTCTGGACCAACGCGACCTATACGCCGTTGCAGCGGCGCAATGGCGTGGCCGGCGAGTTCTACACGGCGGAAGAAGTTGCTGCAATTGAAGCGCGTGCGTTGGTGCGCGAAAGCGCTCAGACCGTTCCGGGCACGAGGGCGGACGTGCACTATGACTTCACTCAATTCGGACTCGACCGGAGTCAGGCCACTCTCGCAACCGGTCTGCGAACCTCACTCATTTTCGATCCCCCGGATGGAAGAATCCCTCCCCGGACTGCTGAAGGTCAGCGGATCATGGCACAGCGTCGAGAAGAAGCCCGGCTGAGGGGCGGACGTTTGGACTCTGTCGAAAACAATCAACTGGATGACCGTTGCATCATCATGAGCGGTTCCGGCCCGCCAATGATGGACGCGGGCTATAACAGCAACTACCAGATCGTGCAGAATCGGGATTACGTCATGATCCTGGTTGAAATGATTCATGATGCCCGCATCATTCCGTTGGATGGTCGAGAGCAGGCCGACCCAAAGATTCGCCAGTGGATGGGCACCTCGCGGGGGCATTGGGAGGGCAATACCCTGGTGGTGGAGACCGCGAACTTCAACGGCAAGAATCCTATCAATGGATCCACCGAGAACAAGCGTGTGACCGAACGTTTTACACGAATCGATGACGAAACGATGGTCTATAGATTCACGATCGAAGATGAAACGATGTGGGCCCGCCCCTGGTCCGCCGAACTTCTGATGAAACAGACCATCGGTCCGATGTTCGAACACGCCTGCCACGAGGGCAATTACGGTCTGTACAACACCCTGGTTGGCGCCCGTCTCGAAGAGCAACTGGCGGCGGAAGAGGCAGCGGCACGAAAACCGAATTGAGGAGGGCATTCCGATGCAAACCCGAATGATAGGTGCGATCGTAGGCGTCGCGTTGGCACTCGCGGCCAGTCTTGCGGCCATTCCTATATTGGCCCATCACGCATTTACTGCAGAATTCGACATCGACAGGCCGCTGACCCTCGAAGGCAAACTTGCCGTGTGGGAAATGATCAATCCCCACTCGTGGTTCCATATTGATGTCGAAGGCCCGGACGGCGAGGTGGTCCGGTGGTTGGTGGAGGGCGGTAGCCCGAATCAGCTGATACGTAATGGCGTGACGCAAAACTCGGTGCCGATAGGAACCGTGCTGGTGGTCGAGGGCTATGGCTCCAAAGACAGGACGAACAAAGCGGTAGGAAGCAATTTTACGCTTCCCGATGGCAGCCGATTGTTTCTTGGCGGCTCGGCGCCTGGTGCCGTCCCCACGGCGTCGGTGCGCGACTGGTTAGGATTATAACCGCTGCGCACTCGCTCAACATCAGCCTCGACTGACCCTCGGCTGGCCGACACTATCAAGTCTCGCCCAAGGCTTACAATGACCTGTGGGTGCCCGAGTGAACGAGGAGGACGTATGCGACGAGTGATTTTGGGCGTGGCGGCGGTGGCTCTGATGGCGGCCGCCTGTTCGACCACAGACCAAGTCGTCGTACTGCCTGACTACGCGGCTCAGGTCGCCGACCTGCCGACTCCGCCCAACGACCGATCGCTGCCCGACGTCTCGCCCGACGATCCACTGGGCGCCTACGGGTTCAGCCGCTACGTGTACCAGCGCCAGGGCGACCAGATCGTGGCGACCCTCATCGAGGGGCCTCTGGGGCACCAGGTCCGCTGCCAGCAGCTCGCGCAAGAGTGCTCGTACGTCGAGCTCCAGGCGATCTACAACGGGGGCGGAGAAATCCCCGACTACCTCGAAATGGACCGCGGCACATTAGGTGAGCTACTCGGCCAGCTCGCCCGGGTCGAAGCCGCCGTCTTGCAATACGAGACACTCGACGACGCCTGCGCAGCGGGCCTGACGATCTCCACGTCCCAGACTTCCAATATGGGCATCCATGTGACCGACCGCGGGGCCGGTTTCGCGTTCAATCTCGATCGCCCCCAGATGATTCTGTTCGCCAAAGAGGGTGGTGAACGGATCCCGAGGCTCGACATCGGCCACTGCGATGGCGACACGTTCGTGGGCGAAGAAGGCTTCCAGCCTGTCGGCGCGGTGTTCAACATTGCGCCCAGCGAGGACCATCCCGACGGCTTCGCGGGCGAGCTCGACAACTGGCACGTGCACCACAACACCTGCGCCGGCGGCACGTTAGAGAACAGCGTTAACGGGACAGGCGCGACTGCAACGGCGGAGGAGTGCAGAGGGGGCGGTGGTCGATTCATTCCGGCGATGCCGAGCTGGATGATGCACGCCTACGTCGTGCCCGAATTCGATCCGCAGGGTGGGGTGTTCGCGATGTTCAACCCCAGCGTCTGGCCCCTCGTCTCCTCGTCGGAGGAGATGCTCGCGATCCGCACTATCGGCGACGACGATGCGGTGGCTGCACCCATCATCAACTTCAGCTTCGGTAACATTGAGGCCAACGTGGGCGAGACCATCCGCTTCGGCAACGCCGACGGAGTGCCACACACCGTCACAGCCGGATCGCCGATCGATCCCCGCCCCGACCAGTTCGACAGCGGTGTGCTTGGCACTGGCGCCACTTACGACGTCTCGTTCGACCAGCCGGGCACTTACCGGATCTTCTGCGCCCTGCACCCCGAGATGCAAGCGACAGTGGTGATCAACTAACGATCCCTCATCAAGACCGTCGGTGGCTACAGCTCCCCCTCTTTGCTGATTCCTCCGACGCCAGCTACCGTCTCCTCCTTACGGCCTACATCACGCCGACAACTCATGAATCCGACCAGCCAGTCCCGAGGAGAGATGACCATGCTTCGAGTGCTTACCTGCGCCGCCTTCCTGTTGGTTCTCCCTATCGGCTTGGAGGGCCAAGCCCGCCTACCGAGCCCGAGAGGAGAGGCGACCACGCAGATCGGCGGCGGGTACGACGCGGACGGCGCATACCAGGGCGGCTTTTGGATCGTGGTCGACTACGGTCGCCCGATCCTGCGCGGGCGTACGAATATGTTCGGGTCCGGCTCCACATATGGGGACCGCTTTCTCCTCGGAGCGCCGAATTGGAGAATCGGGGCCAACCTCTCGACGCGTTTCCACGCCGGGACGGATCTGATGTTCGGCAACCAGCGCCTTCCGGCCGGGGAATACAGCATCTTCGCGGACCTGGAGGAGGACGAGTGGACGTTGATCTTCTCGACCTGGGGGGTGAAGCAGACCTTCCAGGAAAACAATCCGAACGCTTTGTGGGGCTCGTACGGATACACGGATGAGCGGGACGTCCTGCGCACCACCATGTCGGTGCAAACCATCCCGAGGTCGGCCGACCAGCTCATCATCACGTTTACGAACATGACCCAGGACGGCGGCGACTTCACGATCTGGTTCGACGACCAGATGGCGTCGGTGCCGTTCACTATGGCGCGTTAGGCTGATGCCGAGACAGACACCGCCGGTCACCGGCGATCGTTCCTCGCCTCTGCGCCCGCTCGGGGGTGCAGGCAACGTGGGAATCAGCAACGCCGTCCTTCGAGATCAGCCCGAGGTCCGCGCGCTACGAGTTGTGGTGGAACCCGGCGGTACGCGCGTGATCCACGCGCACTCGGACGTCCGCTTCCATTTGTTCGTTCCGATTTCAGGCCCCATGGAGGTCAACCTGGACGGAGGACGGTCCGTGCAAGTTCGACCGTGGCACCCCTACTTCCTCCGGGAAGGCGACCGGCACGGATTCCACAACAGCGGCTCCACGGCGGTGGAAATCATGGAGATCTTCATCAAGTGACGAGTTACGACACGGACACCGCCACCGATTTGACCGCTGCCCTGGAAAGTGTGGAGGAAGCCTCCAGGAGGGCTCACGACAGACTGACCAAGGCCGAGCGGGTTGCGCAGATGGGATTCCTGGATTGGAATGTGAAGACGAATACGATCGCGTGCTCCGAAGGGGCGTGCCGGCTCTTTGGGATCGACCCTGAAACACTGGTCACTCCTGAACAACTCCTGAATCTGGTGCACCCGGCGGATCGTGAACTCGTGGAAACAAAGCTCGGCTCGGCCGTACGGGGGATCCACGAATACGACATTGACCACCGTGTAGTGCGGCCCGACGGTACCGTCGTATGGCTTCAGGCGCGTGGGGATCTAGAGCGCGATGACGAAGGTGAGCCGATGTCCTTGATCGGTACCGTGGTGGACATCACTGAACGAAAAAAGGCGGAGGTACTACTGAAGGAAAGCGAGGCTCGTTTTAGAATGATCTACGAGTACGGGCCTGTGATGATCGACGCTTATGATTCAAAGGGGCGTTGCATCATGTTCAATAAGGAGTGTGAGAAGGTGTTTGGTTGGAGCGCCGAGGAGGCCTATGCCATGGACGATCCTCTCGCACTGTTTTATCCGGATCCGGAAATCCGACGCCAGATCGTGGAAACCGTTACGAACAAACCCCGGAAGGTTTTCAGGGAATGGAAACAAACGAGGAAAGACGGTTCAGAGGCCGTGTGCCTATGGGCCAATTTCAAGCTGCCGGATGGGTTTGTTCTCAACCTCGGCTACGACATTACCGAGCGCAGGCAGTCAGAGGAGGACATGCGTCAGCTCAGATCGGAATTGCTGCACACGACGCGGGTTCTCACCATGGGTGAATTCACCGGCGCCCTGGCGCATGAGCTCAATCATCCCCTCGGCTCCATTCTCAATAACGCCAACGCGGCCAAGAGAGTTCTTGAACATGAGGAGCCCGACCTCGATGAGGTCCGGGAAATTGTCGCCGACATCATTTCCGAGGATAAGAGGGCGAGCGACGTTATTCAGAGACTCAGGGACTTGATGCAAAAGACCGAGATCGAGCTCACGTCGTTAGCCATGAACGACGTGATCGAGGACGTGATCGGCCTGATGCACAGTGATCTCGTCATCAAAAACATCTCTCTTTCAAAGCAGCTGGCAAGGAGACTTCCGGAAGTAGACGGGGACCGCATCCAGCTTCAGCAGGTATTCCTGAATTTGATTATCAACGCCACCGACGCCATGAAGGAGAGCAAGAAGAAACACCTCCATGTTTCTACCGCCAAACATGCCGGCGGAGGCGTCATAATTTGTGTGAAGGACTCCGGAAGCGGGTTCCATGAGAAGGAAAAGGACAACGTGTTCGAGCCCTTCTTTACCACCAAGAAGGAAGGCATGGGGATGGGGCTTCCGATTGCCCAAACGATTATCAAAGCTCTTCATGGAGACATTTGGGTCGAAAACAACAAAGAAGGCGGCGCCAGTATTTTTGTGACACTCCCCGCGGGTGAAGGAAATTAGGCGTGCACGAAGAGCGCCCTCGCATCTTCATCGTCGATGACGATGAGGCCTTCAGCAGGAGTCTCGCGCGATTGATAAGATCTGCCGGACTTGATGCTGAACCATTGAGCGCGCGGCAGTTTCTGGAAAGGAAGACCTATACGGGCACCAGTTGTTTGCTCCTGGACGTCCGCATGCCGGGTCTGACTGGCCTCGACTTGCAACAGGAATTGGTGAGCAGAGATATTCTGACTCCCATTGTATTCCTGACGGCCCACGGAGACACACGTACGGGCGTGGAAGCCATGAAAAATGGTGCGGTTGATTATTTACTGAAGCCGGTGGACGAAGAGAGCTTATTCGACGCCATTGAGCGGGCTTTGGATCAGGACGTACAGATAAAGAAAGCGGCGCTGAATTCCGCGGCGGCCACAGGTCGCTAGGCGTGCCGTCTCGATGATTCGCGTAACCGAGCTGCGGAAGCTGTTCAAAGTGACCAGGCGCATGCGGAAGGAGCTCGGCGCCTCCGCTCCGGAGGGCGATCACATAGCGGCCGTGGACGGCGTGAGCTTCGAGTGTCGCCCCGGTAGAGTATTCGGTTTGATCGGCCCCAACGGTGCGGGTAAGACGACCGCGCTGCGCATGGTTGCCACCATGCTCAAGCCCAGCAGCGGGAGCATAACGGTGGCCGGATTCGACGTCGTTCGAGAGGCGCAGGAAGTGCGATCCAACATCGGATTTCTGACGGGGAATACGGGGCTTTACGATCGACTCACAGCGACGGAGATGGTGCGCTACCATGCCGATTTACACGGCATGGACGAGGAACAGTTCGAAGAGAGGAAGCGATATCTCTTCGCTACCTTGGGCATGGATGGGTTTGCCGACAGGCGTATCGCCCGTCTCAGCACAGGGATGCGCCAGAAGGTGTCGATCGCCCGGACCATCATTCACGACCCCCCGGTCATCGTGTTCGACGAGCCGACGGCGGGACTCGATGTGATGACGTCCCGCGCGATCGTCGAGCTGATTCGGACTTCGCGGGACGCGGGGAAAACGGTGCTTTTCTCCACGCACGTGATGGGTGAGGTCAAGCTGCTGTGCGACGACATCGCGATCATCCACGAGGGCAGGCTCTACTTCAACGGAAGCAAGGATGAGTTCGAGTCGCAGATGACGCAGGGGACCTACGAAGACGAGTTCATCCATTTGGTGGGGGAGGCTTAGCGTGGGACGAACTCTTGTGATCGCCAAGAAGGAGATGAAGGACACGCTGCGCGACAGGAGGACGATGCTCCTGCTGGTGGTCTTCCCGATGGTGGTGATGCCCGCGCTGATGTTGCTCATCCTTCGTTTCACCGAGCGCCAGGCCGAGAGCGCGGACGCCGAGTACGTGGAGATCGCGTTGATTGGAGACGAGTACGCCCCAGGATTGCGTCAGGCGGTGGCCGCCGATACGCAGATCGTAGTCGTGCCTGGCGTGCGTCCCGACGATGTCCGGAATCTGATACGTAGGGATTCTCTGGATGGAGCGATCGTCGTGCCGTCGGACTTTCAGGACCGAGTCGACGCGGATGCTCAAGCATCGATGATGATCTTGTTTCAGTCGTCTCGATCTTTCGACGTGACGGAACGACGACTGCGTGACGTGGTCGAGGCGTATGATGATGAGATCGTGAGCGGGCGCATCAGTCGTCTCGCCTTGGATCCCGATCTATTCGACGCGATCGACACCCAGGAAGTCGATCTCGCGACGCTTCAGGAGGTGCTGGGCCAGCAAGTCGGGGGATTCTTGCCGTACTTGTTCGTGATCTTCATGCTCACCGCGGCGATGAACGTCGGGATCGATCTGTCGGCTGGCGAGAAGGAACGAGGCACCCTGGAGACGCTGTTGTCGTCGCCGGCCACTCGATTCGAAATCGTAGTGGGCAAGTTTCTTGTGATCAGCCTTGTGGCGATAGCGTCCGCCTTCGCTGCCATCGTGAGCATTTCTCTGGTCGTGAGATTCGGCATAGGCGAGGAGATCCCGCCGGAGATCATGGAGGTGATTTGGAGCATCTTGAACGTCAAGGTGATCGCGATGCTGGCCACCCTGTTGATACCGCTGGCCGCATTCTTTGCCTCCGCGGTTTTGGCTATAGCGATTATGGCCAAGTCGTTCAAGGAGGCACAAGGAAGCTTGATGCCGCTGATGATGGTCGTGATCGTGCCGGTATTACTGGGCGTACTTCCGGGCATGGAGCTGAATGCCCGGACCGCGCTCGTACCCATCTTGAACGTGTCACTGGCTACGAAAGATGTCATCTCGGGAACGATCAACCCCCTGCATTTAGCGATATCTTATGCCTCCCTGTTCGCGCTGGCGGGGTTGAGTCTCTGGTTTTGTGTGAAGTGGTTCAGTCGAGAAGAAACGTTGTTCAGGAACTAGAACCCAAGGAGGTCAAAATGAATCGTTCACTCACAACGGCGGTCGGCTTCGCGTTCGCGATCGCGGCCCTTCCCGCTTTGGCGACCGCTCAAGCCGGAGAATGGACGACCCTGTTCGACGGCTCCAGCCTCGACGGTTGGAGAGTGCTCGGAAACGCCAACTGGGAGTTGGCCGACGGTGCCGTTTCGGCCGATAGCGGCAACGGGTTTCTCGTCTCGGAGGAGTCCTACGACGATTTCGAGTTGACGCTCGAGTTTTGGGTGGACGAGCCTGCGAACAGCGGCATTTTCATTCGTTGCTCCGATCCCCAGAGCGTCAATGATCGAAACTCGTATGAAATCAATATCTACGATACCCGAGCCGATCAGACGTACAGAACGGGAGGGATCGTGCACTTGGCTGCACCGAGTGCCGTGATCAACGCTGGGGGCCGGTGGAACACCTACGCGATCACGGCCCGGGGATCTCGGCTCGTCGTCGTCCTGAACGGTACCCAGACCGTCGACACCACCGACGATCAGTTTACCAGCGGCCCGATCGCGCTTCAGTACGGGGCGGGCACGGTCCGATTTCGCAACGTCCAGATTCGCTCGCTCGACTGAGGGGATCCTCTGGCTCGGAGAGGAGGTATTCAGATAGTCCTCAACTCGGATCCAAGGAGGCGACCATGAGACTCCCGCGCACGGCTCTAATCCCGCTGTTGACCATCGTGGCGGGTGGGACGGTCGGCGTCCTGCTTACGCTCGGCTCCTTGGCGCTCCGGTCGGCTTCCGACGATGTGGCCGCCCCCGGTATCTCTGTCCGGGTGGTAGTGTCTTCTAGGGGGATAGAGCCCGAGATTCGTGCTCGACTTCGGGCGGGCACGGTCACAGGCCGGGTCACCAACGCGCAGACCGAAGGTCCGGTTGCGGCGGTCCAGGTCTTCATCCGCAGCTTGGACATGGGCGGCTTGACGCAGCAGAACGGTCGTTATCTGCTCCAGAATGTGCCCGCGGGGACGCACACGCTGTCCGTAGCTCGGATCGGTTACGGGACCATGCAGATGCAGATCACGGTCCGTGGCGGTCAAACCGTGGAGCAGAACTTCGCTCTCTCAGACGCAGCGCCGTCCTCTCCCTATCGGTGGGTTCCGACTCCCTCTCGGTTCGTTCCAGCGCGACGGTAGGCCCCCACGCCGGGCGCAATCGCTCGATCAACGATCGACGCTACCGTGGAGAGGACGAGCAGGTAGCTCAATAACTCGATCAGCGTGGAAAATATTCCTGCAACACCTGCCGCCCAATCGAGGCCTGACACTGCGAGCCGTGACACCGCGATGAGAGCCAAGGGCACGAAGTAGAACATCCCGTTCCAGCGCCCGAGAAAGCTCATGTGCAGTCGTTTCTTCCGATGGAGAAAGTAGGAATCCAGCACGTACTGCGAGAACGCCACCACGATAACAATGGGTAGAGCGAGCGTTACCTGACCCGCTATCGCGGCACCTGTAAGTCCGGAAGTAACAAACATGAAATCGGTGGCGTGATCGAATAGCTGGCCTCGAGGTGATGCGGTGTCCGTTCGACGCGCCACGATGCCGTCGCCGAAATCCGTCGCGATTGCGACGCCGACCAAGGTCAGCAGCAAGAGCGGTGTCATGAACTCTGGTTGGGCGAAGGCCAGTGCGGCCGGCACCGCCAACAACAGTCGAAGGGCGGTAAGCAGATTAGCCATTGGGGATTACCGGTTAGCCATTACCGACCAACATCACTGACCAGCATCACCGACCGAACAGGTCGCGCTGTGCCCGTCGCAAGAACATGAGTCCGATCACCGCGTTGAACAGAATGAAGAAATTGTGCTGCACGAATCCGAACGCAGCCATCTGTCCCTCGTTCTCGGGGAACAGGATGACCCAAAAAGTGATCGCCGCGGCTCGCATCGGGGTGGGCACCGTGGCGGCGAAGAAGATCACGGGCAAATAACCCAACGAAGAGGCAAAGGAAGCCTCAACACCGAACAACCTCAGCGCGATCGTATAGACAACAACGGCCGAGAGTAATGCGGGCGAGCGAAGTAGGAAAAAAGCCCCATAATGCCACGGTTTGGCCAACCTGAACGCATGGAGGATTCGCTTATCCCGCAGCTGATTGTTGGGTAGGATCTTACCCTGGAAGTACAACATCCATAGGGTGAGAACTACCGCTGCCCCCACAGCGATCGGGGGGATGAGGCCGAATGCGTCGGGGAGCGAATCACCACTGACGTAGAATCCTATCGTGGCCCAAATCAGCAAATAGAACATTTCACAAAACATGATGAACAACATGACGGAGCCGACTTCCCAACCCGGTACCCCATCGCGCTTGTTGAGATAGTACGCCATGGCACCTTTGCCGATCTGCTCATTGAAGATGGAGATGATGTAGGCGCTGGCACGGATCGGTAGGATGTCTCGATACCGGATCTCTTTGATGAACCAGTTGAGGGCGCGGGTCACGACCAGGGTGTCGATCAAAAAATATAGAAACGAATAGGCGATCATCAGCAACAGCCATGGTATCCAGTCGACGTTGCTGAAGACCTGCGACATGTAGTCGACAAGCGAGAGCCCCTCACGTCCCGCGGCACCATTCAAGCGGTTGTACAAGTAGACGAAACAACCCGCAGTGATGCCTAGCACAACAACGCGTTGTAACGCGCTTGGTTTGCGAGGTACTATGGGCTCGTTCGCTACGGGCTCGCTTGCTACGGGCTCGTTTGATTCGGGTTCGTTTGATTCGGCGTCTGGCACGTCTGTCTCCGTCATATCTCTTGCTTCTTCTCCGTCAGAATTTTTTCGAGTGTTCTGGATAAGGGCGTGAGGCTGAGGCCCATTTCCGCGTCTGCGTTTTTCTGCACCACTTCGTTGCTGGTGATGACGTCGATGACCGTCGGCGAGATTCCTCCTCCACTCAATCGACTGGTCATGGCTGCACCCAATTTGGCGATCCAAAGGGGAATTGAACCGATCGTCAGCGGCTTTTCCATCATTGCTGCGACTCGCGCAACCAACGCTCGATAAGTGATGGATTCGGGTCCAACCAATTCATGGACGGAAACGCCTTCGGGCTGAGTTTGGCAGACCCGTAGAATGGCGTCGCTCAAGTCGTCCACATCCAAGGGGCGTAGGACGTTACGGCCGCCACCTAACAGTTTCGCTTTACCCCTCGCTGCTGTTCCGACAAGCGCGGCCGCACCTGCGGTACCCGGTCCCAGCAGCATAGGGGTCCGAATGATGCTCGAAGATATCCCCGATTCCATGACGGCCGTCTCCGCTTCACCTTTGGACCTGAGAAAACGGTTGGGCGAATCCGGGCTGGCGCCGAGTACACTGATCAAGACGAAGTGCTTTACACCGGCTTTTTGGGATGCCTCGACCACGGAAACAGTCGCGGCAACGTTCGCACTCTCATAAGTCGACGCCCTGCTCTCGATCAGAATGCCGGCCAGATGCACAATACAAGAAGCTCCCGCTATAGTCCTGGCGAGCTCGCCGACATCGTCATACGAAATGATGCGAGCGGCTATTTGCGGTGAGCGGGGAAGGGAAGCGGCGGCCTTTTCTGATCGCACGCCGGCGATGACGCTGACATCACTGTTTTCTGCAAACCGCGCCAACAGGTGTTGACCCACACTGCTGTTGGCTCCAGTTACCGCGACTTTCATACGTCAGGACTGTGTCCTGGCTACCGTGCGGTCCAGAAAAACACTTCCCACGGAAGCAGAATCCCGCCGATCGTCATACTCGCGATCTCGACTATACTCGCCGTTTGTATCTCACGTGAATCGGACATGGCAGACAAGATGTGTCCAAAGCGCATGGGGCTGCAAGCGGCTCCGCGGATCCTGGCAGATCCTGAGTGGTGTTGAGACGATGCTGCGTGGTGTTGGGGCGATGCTGCGTCGTGTCGAGCCGATACTCGATGGGCCCGAGGAGTCGGCTGGCGCGGTGGCACTGCAGCGTTTAGGCTCTTGTTGATCCCGGCTCGTCGCTCGGATCCTCAGAACCCATCGGAGCCCCTGAACTCAAAGTAGAGACGCCAGATGAAGATGACACGTGGCGCAAACAACAACGAGATCACAGGGAGGAGTGCACTATGACCAACGATCCTGAGACCAACGATCCTGAGACCAGCGATCCTGAGACCAGTGATCGTAGGGCCATCGTTCGAAGAGTGCTGGTGGTCGTCGCGGTTCTGGTCCTCATCCCGGTCGTCGGACTGGGTGCTCTGATGGTCTCGGCGCGTTTTTCCGACGGACCATCCGCGCTATTCGCCGGCGGACCGCTCGTTGCCGGCGAGTTGGTGACGGGCCCGGAGCCGGACTGGAGTTTCGCGCACGATGTCGGGACCATCGAGCTCCAGCTCCTCGACCCTCCCCGGTCCCGCTTGATTTGGATCGCGGAGCACGAGGGAAAGATCTACGTCGTGTCCGGATACATGAGCAGCTTTCTCGGACGGCTGTGGAAAAAATGGCCGGCGCAAGCTGAACGGGATGGCCGGGCCATTTTGCGGATCGATGGTAAGAGGTATGAGCGGCAGCTCGTGCGCATCATAACGGGTGGAGTCGTGGAGGGTGTAACTGCGGAGTTCAGCCGCAAGTATGGTGCGGGAATGACGCCCGCTGCTATCGAGGCTGAGAACACCTGGCTCTTCGAGCTGGCCCCACGCCCAGCAGGCATGAGGGGGGCTTCCAGGTGAAGTGGTTCTACTGGATTGGGGGGGGAGTGTTGGTTGTCGTCGTCCTCATCATGCTGTTCACCGGGGTTGGGGCCGATATCGAAGGAAGGATGTTGGGCTGGCTGTCTAGGAACGCTCGCTAGAGTCGCGACAGGCACCAATCCCATTCCGAGCTCTTCTCAAGATTCGAGACCGGGACGTACGAGTTCGGCGGGTCTCTCGACGCCTGATCCTGCCCGCTCGTAGGCCGAAGCGACCAGATTGATGGGGGGCGTGAGCTCCGGCGCCTCGAACGACCGCTCGACGCGCTCGGCCGGCACGTCACCATAGACCGTGCTGCGTTGCTTGGGGACACGGCCGCAACCGCGAATGAGCTCTTCCATCCGGGCGGGGGCCAGCTCCTGACCATGTTCGGAGCCGGCGGCCCGCGTGATCGACTCGTTCATGAGGGTCCCGCCCAGATCGTTCACCCCGGCGTTCAGACAGGCCTTCACTCCCTCTTCGCCCATCTTCACCCACGAGGTCTGGCTGTTGGTGAAGTGCGGGTGCAGCGCGAGGCGCGCCACGGCGTGCATCAGCACGGCCTCGCGGAAGGTCGGGCCACGTCGCGCATGGCCCTTCAAGTAGATCGGCGCCTCCATGTGAACGAACGGCAGAGGCACGAACTCGGTGAAGCCGCCGGTTCGCTCCTGGAGCGCGCGCAACCGCAACAGGTGCCTGGCCCAGTTCACCGAGCTCTCCATGTGGCCATACATGATCGTCGACGTGGTGCGGAACCCGACCCCGTGGGCCGTCTCCATGACCTCCAGCCACTGCTCGGTGTTGAGCTTGTCGGGGCAGAGAACATCCCGAATCTCGTCGTCGAGAATCTCGGCAGCGGTTCCGGGTAAGGTCCCCAAGCCTACATCCTGAAGGTTCTTCAGAAACACTTCGAGGGTCACGCCGAGGGTTGCCGCTCCTTGCCAGATCTCGAGAGGAGAGAAGGCGTGCACGTGCATTCCCGGGATTGCCTCTTTTACTGCGCGACAGATGTCGAGGTAGGTCTGGCCCGTGTACTCCGGGTGAATGCCGCCTTGCATGCAGACCTCGGTCGCTCCCCGGTCCCACGCCTCGGCGGAGCGGCGCACTATTTCGTCGAGACCGAGATCGTACGGCTTGCCGCGCAGGTTCTCGCTCATCTTTCCCTTCGAGAAAGCGCAGAACTGGCATTTGAAGTAACACACGTTCGTGTAGTTGATGTTGCGGTTGACGACGTAGGTCACGACGTCGCCGTTGACCTTCGAGCGAACCGCGTCGGCCGCCTCACAGACGGCGCTGAACTCACTGCCGCGCGCCGCGAAGAGACGGATGATCGAGGTCTCGTCGAGAGGCTCGCCGTGGACGGCCCGCCGCAGAGCCCCGGCCAGCTCGGTCGGCTTGCCGTTGCCCGGCCTCACCCGATGGCCTCGGTGACGCGACTCGACGAGCTGCAGGTCGTGCTCCGGTGGCGGCGCCACGAGCGAGCCCGGCGACCACTCGTCGACACGAGGGAATCCTTCGGCGTCGATCCGACGAAGCACCGGCGTTCTCATTGTCTCGTCCAACCATCGCTCCCCCTCCAGCGCGTACCTGGGGTAGATGGTGAGGCGCTCGACCAGAAGCTTGCCGGCCGCCTCGGTCTCTCGGGCCAGATGGTCGAGTTGGGGCCAGGGAGCTTCAGGGTTCACGAAATCTGGGGTGAGGGGTGACACGCCGCCCCAATCGTTGATACCCGCCTCGACGATTCGCGTGAGCACACCCGGGCTGAGATTGGGAGGCGCCTGGATACTCATCTCGGGGCCGAACAGAATCCTCGCCACCGCGATCGTCCACAGCAGCTCCTCGAGGTCGGGCTCCGGGGCCGCGGCCATCTTGGTCTCCGGCTTGGCCCTGAAGTTCTGGATGATCACTTCCTGGAGGTGACCGTACTCCTCATGCAGCCGGCGCAAGGCCAACAGCGATTCGACGCGCTCGAGCCTGGTTTCGCCGATTCCGATCAGGAGCCCCGAAGTGAAAGGCACCGCCGCCTCACCCGCTAGTCGCAGCGTCTCGAGCCGGCGAGCTGGTGTTTTGTCGGGTGATCCGTGGTGCGCTTCACCCTTCGCCATCAGCCGATCGGACACGCTCTCGAGCATGATACCCATGGACGCGGACACGGGACGCAGCGCCACAAAGTCTTCGCGCGTCATCAACCCGGGGTTCAAGTGCGGCAGGAGGCCCGACTCCTCGAACACCAGGCGAGCGGCCTCACCCAAGTAGGACAGCGTGGTCTCATGCCCCAACTCCTGGAGCCCTTCCCGAGCGACCTTGTAGCGCAGCTCGGGTTTGTCGCCGAGGGTGAAGAGGGCCTCCTTGCAGCCCACCGCCGCGGCGGCCTGCGCTTGTTCGACCAGCTGAGCTCGGCTCATGAACGCCGGCTCCCCCACCTTCGGAGGGCGGGCGAAGACGCAGTAGTGGCAGACGTCTCGGCAGAGGTGGGTGAGGGGGAGGAAGATCTTCTTCGAATAACTGATCAGATCGCGGTGGCCCGCATCACGAAGCTCCCCGGCCACGGCGATCAGTCGTGCCAGGTCCGTCTGCCGGGCGAGCTCGGTGGCTTCCTCAGTTCCTACTCGATGTCCCTCGCCGATTCGCCTGAGAAGACGGCCCATCATCCACCGTCCTTGGCTATGTCGAGAGGGATTGGCAAAACAAGGGCCCATTTCACCGGGTCAAGATAACGTGAGGCGGCGGTCGGGACGCGTCAAGCGGGTGTACGGGCCCAGGGTAGAGTCGCGCGCTTCGCCCTGGAACACCACATTGGTTCGTACGCCAGTGCGTGCGCCAGGGTGGTACGTCAGGGGCGTGCGCCAGAGTCACCAGACGCGAGGTTCCACTTCTTGCTGGGGATAGAGCTCATGTACAAGAGACGGTCTTCCACGATCTCACTTCTGCTCCTGTCGGTTCCGGTCGTGTTCGTTCCCGCGCTAGCGTCTGCCCAGCGCACTCCAAACCCGGACCGCGCCGCCGTGAGCGAAGTGATCACGAGTCTCGGGCAGTACTTCCAGGCGGGCGATATGGCAGCGGCCGAAACGCTCTTCCGATCAGGCGGTATGCACATTTTGACGAATGACGCTACGACACACGGGTGGGCGGAATACCGTGATCGATACCTGGCACCGGAACTGGCCCCCCTCGAGGGTCTCCGGTACGCCCATACCGCGGTGGAACCAGTGGTCCGCGGCAGTGTGGCTTGGGTGGCGTTCCGAAGAGAAATCTCGGGTACGGGAAGGACCGCGGTAGAAGGGCGTGGGACGGCGGTCCTGGAGAAGGTCGACGCTGGATGGGTCATCGTGCACCTCCACATGTCGAAGTAGCCGCGCGGTCACGCGCCTCAACGTGGCTCTCGAAACCCTCCCGCGGCGTCGGGTGCTTCCCGGTCGAGCAGAACGCATCGGTCTGATGGCGATTCTCGTGCTCGCCACGGCCGTGCCGATGCCGGTTTTGGCCCAGGGTGTGGTGGTGCAGGGCCGCGTTTTCCAATTCGGTTCGAGAGCCGTCATCGGGAACGCCACGGTGGACCTGGAAGGTTACGGAGCGACACTGACGACGGCCGCCGGGACCTTCCGCTTCGAGGATGTGGAGCCGGGTGAATACACCCTGCGGGTCGAGGCCCTGGGATTCGCCCCCGAGAGCCGCGTCATCGAGGTGGACTCAGCCACGACGGTGCCTGTCCTCGTTGGGCTGAGGATCGCCCCGTTGTCGATCGACTCCTTGGTGGTCGAGCTACGAACGATCGACATCGAAGGCCAGGTCCGGGACGCGGCGAAGGATCTGCTGCTGGTGAACGCGGAGGTCCTTACGGATCAGGTCGCGGGCACTTTGACCGACGCCCACGGCCGCTTCAAACTCGAGGACGTCCTGGAGGGTGTCCCACTCCGCGTGGTCGTCCGGCCCTTCGGATACCTTCGGGTGGATACGATCTTCATGCCCGACAAGAACCAAAGTTACGTCTTCGAGCCCGTACCGGACCCGTGGGTCGAGGAAATGATCGCGGTTCAGATCGGTAAGATCGAGGAGCGGGCGGCCGGACTACAGACCGTCGGGAGGCGACCGATGAACCGGGACCGTCTGGTCTATTACGCCGGCACGTTCAGTCTCCTGGACGCGCTCGAAGTCGAGTTTCGGAACCGCGCCATCGATGAGATCGAGTGCATTATCATCGACGAAAAGCGCGAGCAGTTCCTGCCGGCCGGTCATTTTCTGCAGAGCATCCTCCCGGAGGAGTTGGAGCGGGTCGAGCTCCTGTTTGATGGCGCGATGATACGGATCTACACGCGACAGTTCATGCAGTACATGTTCGACCTCGAGCTCGATCTCCGTCCACCGGTTTATGTGCCCGACGGTGATATCTGCTGGTGAGCCAACGGGGAGGCCTACAGCCGCCCGCCTACTCCGGCCAGACACTACACGTGTTGGACTGCCACACCGCTCCGTCCCAGGTCGCGTCCGCCACGACCCGATAGGCACGGCTCAACCGGGGTCCGAACCCGCTGTCCCAGCTCAAGCGGACCCTGACATCGGAGTAGGCCTCTATTTCGGACCGGCGTACTGCGGGCTCCTGAGCTTCGATCTCCTCGAACCGTAGGTCATTGTTCAGTTGAGCCAAGATACTGGACAGTACTTCGTCGTCTCCGCCGCCCAATCGCGTCCTCAAGTCGTCCTCCGTCCAATCCGCCATTCCCTCGAAGCACTGCTCGACCAGGGCGGTGACGGCGTTCTGGTCCGGTAGGTTCGGGAGGGGCGGGGGTTGGAGGGTGCCGGAGATAACCAGAACGAGGATCGTGTCACTCAAGTTGAAGTCTCGTAACGATACGACGATCCTCCCGACCCCTGAATTCCGTCCGACCATCCGGCCCGTGGCCTCGTCCACCTCCACCAGGTCCGGTGCGAGCGAGAACCAGATCAGAGCCGCCTCGGGTATCGTATCCCCACTCCGATCGAGTAACGTGACGGCGGTGATGAGCGCAGAGTCCACTGGCAGCTCGAGTCTCGAGGCGGTGGTGATCTCCACGGGGACCGGGGTGACCTCCACAGATACGCTGTCGCGGAAACGGCCCACTTGAGCCGTGAGCCAGGAGGATCCGGGCTCGAGCCCGACCAGCCACCCATTCGCGACCACCCTGCCGATCCGTGGGTCCGCGACGGCAAAAGCTGGGCTGGTGTCGAGCAGAGATGCACCGTCTCCGTCCCGCGCGTCCACGGGCGGAACGGAGACCGAATCACCTTCATAGAGGACCAGTGGCACTCCGCCCAGCTGCAGGCTAGCGATGGTCGGGGGAGGTGGGGGAGGCGGGGGCGTCAGGATCAAGACTCGAACGCTCGAAAAATCAACACCGGCCACCCGTGCGGTGATCAGAGCTTCGCCGGCTGTCCGGCCGACCAGCACCCCTCCGAGGATAGATGCCACGGCCGGATCAGACGACTGCATGGTGACGTCGGCGTCAGCGACCCGCTCGCCTGTCTCGGTGCTCACCTCCGCCCTCAAGCTCGTGCTATCCCCGACGGTGAGTTCAATCGGTCCGTCGATCGGTCCTCCCGGGCCGAGTAGCGCGACCGAAGCGATCGAGATCGGAGGCGGATCGAGCGCCGGGGGAAGAGTTCCACCACTGTCTTCGCCCGAGGAGGAGCCGGTGGCCAAGCTCCATCCGAGGAAGGCCAGCCCTACAACGGCGATGGTGGCAGTTCCGGAGATCGAGGCCCACCGCGGGACGCTCCGATCGGTGACGTGATCGCTTGCAGAAACCTCGGGGATGATCTCCGCCGCTCCAACCCGTAGGCTGATCGTTCTCGAGTGCCTCGCGGACATGGCCGTGATCACGACGTTGCCCGGCCCATGAGTCTGGACCAGGCCCTCCTGCGTGACCGTCGCTATGGCGGGGTCGCTGGACGACCAGGCCAATTGGGAGCCCGCAGCCGGGTCCCGGGCCATCGCAAGGAAATCCCCCCCGAGCGCGATGGTCGCTCCCGTGATGACCGTCTTTATCTCGTGCCTGTCCCCGGACGATGCGAGTCGTTCTTCGAGGCTCGCCCCGTCGGAACTGTCTCGATCGTCACTCAAGAACAGCGATCCCCCGGTATGGTTTCATCGTATCGCGAAAGTACTGACGTGCCCCCAGGTAAGGTAGGCGTTGGTGCACGGCCCCGCGTTTGGCTACCTGAATGAAGTCTCTATGTTTCTCCCCGTGATCGCGCGCGGGGTCAACGCCGCCTGTGGTGGCCTCGAGGATCTGGCGTGAAGTCGACCGATCGAGGTATTCTGTTCGCCCTCCTCGGGGTTGCCTCGGGGCCTTTGTTGGGAAATTCGATAGGAGGTATCCACATGCGTTTTCGTGTCGCTGCTGCTACGGTCCTTTTGGCCAGCTTCCTGGCTCCAGCGTTATGGGCGCAGGGGCTCGCCCCTGTCGCGCCGGAATCCGTAGGTCTCTCTACGGAAAGATTGGCTCGACTCGAGCAGGTGATCCAGGGTTATGTGGATCGCGGTCAGGTCTCAGGAGTGGTGTCATTGATCGCGCGCCGTGGTGGTCAGGCCCATCTACGGGCCTATGGCATGGCAGATGAGGCCGATGGCAGGTCGATGGAGACGGACGCAATCTTCCGGATCGCGTCGATGACGAAGCCCATCAGCAGCGTCGCCGTGATGATGCTGTATGAAGAGGGGCACTTCCGTCTCAACGATCCTGTGGGCCTCTACCTGCCGGAGCTCAGATCGCTCGACGTGCTTCACATCACGGACACCGTCAACGGGGTGTTTGACCGGGTCCCAAGCGAGAGGCCGGTGACGATTCGGCATCTCCTGACGCATACCTCGGGCATTACCTATCGGTTCTTGGGCTCACCTGCGTTTGCGCCCAGTCCCGCGCAAAACCTGCTGTCAGGCCTGTATGCCGACGCAGGAATCGGAGACGGACTGGCGGAGCACGCTGGCACGATTGAAGACCTCGTGACTCGACTTGGGCGACTCCCCCTCATGCACCAGCCAGGAGCCGCCTTCACGTATGGCCTGAGTGTCGATGTGCTGGGCCGGCTGGTGGAGGTCGTGTCCGGAATGTCGTACGACGAGTTCCTGCGGGCCCGGATCTTCGAGCCGCTCGGGATGGAGGACACCTACTTCTACCTGCCCAGCGACAAGGCGGGGCGCCTCGCTTCACTCTATGCGCCGTCTCCGAATGGTGTCACGGAGCAGGAAGGTACGGTTGCGGATCGGTACTTGACCTACTCCGCCACCTACTCGGCTGGGGAGCAGCGCACGTATTTCGCCGGTGGAGCGGGGTTGGCGTCCACGACTCGTGACTACTCCCGGTTCTTACAGATGATCCTAAACGGAGGAGAACTGGATGGGGTTCGCATTTTGAGTCCGATCACGGTGGAATTCATGACGTCGGACCATATCGGGGACCTCCCGTCTGGCGTGGTGGCTCCGGGCTCAGGGGGGTTTGGCCTGGGCTTCGCGGTTATGGAGTCTCCCAACGTTGTTGGAGACCTGCTTGGCTCCGAGGGGGCGGTTTACTGGAGCGGTTTCTTCGGTACCGGGTTCTGGATCGATCCACGGGAAGAGCTGCTCGGCATCCTGATGATCCAGACGTTCCCGAACGCCACAGACATTCAGGACAAGTTCAGAATCATGACCTATGCGTCGATTGTGGAGCGTTGAGTCCGTGCCATCGGCCCCGATAAATCCCGAAACGGTGGTGGGTCACGTTCACCTGAAGGTCGCGGATCTGGAGCGGTCGATCCGATTCTACTCCGACGTGCTGGGATTCGAGGTGACGCAGAGGATGGGCAACGAGGCCGCGTTTCTGGGGGCCGGGCAATATCATCATCACGTCGGCCTGAACACGTGGGAGTCGAGCGGGGGCAGCCCACCGCCTACGGGCTCGACGGGTCTTTACCACGTTGCCTTTTGCTACCCGGACCGGGCTGCTCTGGCCACGGCGTTCCGCCGACTGTGCGAGCTGTCCATCCCGCTCGATGGTGCGGCGGACCACGGCGTAAGCGAGGCCCTCTACCTACGGGATCCCGACGACAACGGCGTCGAGCTCTACTACGATCGACCTCGGCAGGATTGGCCCCGGGGTCCTGATGGGGGGCTGCGGATGTACACAGGGGCTCTGGATCTGGAGGATCTGCTTCAGGCCTGACTTAGCACTCTGGCTGGCCGCAGCCGCCTGCAGATCCCTAGTTCGGGCCCAGCAACTCCCTAAACGTCGGCATCACCGCATCCGCCCAAATTTGGTAGCCCCGCTCCGTCGGGTGCAGCCCGTCCGCCATCACCTCTACGGAGATGGAGCCGTCGGGCTCCAGGAAGCGGTCGCCGATGTCCATGTAACGCACGTACTCGCCGTCGTCGAGTGTCGCGATGAGGCTGTTGATCTGCTTTATGGGCTCGCGCAGCGGGTCGGTTGCCTCGGCGCCTCGGGGGAAGATCCCCAGAAGGAGCACTTTCGCCTCGGGGAACTTGGCACGGAACCTGGTAACGATGGCGGCGATGGCCATGGAGATCTCTTCGGGCGTATTTGGCGGCCCCCGAAATCTGAGATTGTTGGTACCGATCATCAGCATCATGAGACGGGGTGTGTAGCCTTCCAGCTCACCGTTCTCGAATCGCCAGAGCACACCCTGCGTGCGGTCGGCTGCGATTCCGAAGTTGGCGCACTTCAACGATCCGAAGTGCTCCTCGTATACGGCCTGACCGGCTCGAGCCCACCAATCGGTGATTGAATCACCCATGAGCAGGCAGTCGATGTCTCCCTCCTTGGCGATCTCGAGGAACTCGGCATGGCGTGCCTCCGCGAAGGGCGCGGGGATCAACGCGGTGTTCTGACTCCGCGCCTGGACCGGTGCCAGGCAGATCGTAAGCAACGCTCCGAACAGCGTGAGCGTGTGGCACCGTCGATTCCTGGTCATTACGCCTCCGTGGAGAGAGAAGTAGCCATCATGCGCATCCATGCGGTGGGCGGCAATAGGACGCTTGCCGTCGGGCACGTGTTAGGGGCACTTTGTCCGCCATGACCAAGACAACCAGCTTACTCTGTTTCTTGATCGCTTTTCCTGGCGTTTGTTTGAGCCAAGACGAGGACTTCACGATCATCGTCATCCCGGACACGCAGTTCTATTCCTCCAGCATGAACGGCGGGAGCCCGGAAATCTTCGAGGCGCAGGTGCGATGGATCGTGGAGAACCGCGAGGCCTTGAACGTCGTTTTCGTGACTCAACTCGGAGACTTCGTGCAGAACGGCGACGAGGTGCTCGCGGAGTGGGAGGCGGCAGACGCGGCTATATCGTTGTTGGAGGATCCGGTGACCACGGGGCTCCCCGAGGGCATCCCCTACGGCGTCGCGGTCGGAAACCATGACCAGTCTCCGTTTGGCGACGCGGACGGCACCACACGGTTGTTCAATCGCTTTCAGGGCGTGTCACGTTTTGACGGCCGGGCCTACTACGGCGGCCACTACGGATCGACGAACGACAACCACTATGAGGTTTTTTCGGCGGGTGGCATGGACTTCATCATCCTGCACCTGGAGTACGATACGTCGCCGGACGAGGCGGTTCTCCGCTGGGCAGACGATGTTCTCAAAGAACATGATACAAGACGTGCTATCGTGGTGACGCACTTCATGATAGGTCCGGGAAACCCGGGCGGATTCAGTACGCTGGGCCAGGCGATTTACGATGAGCTGAAGGACAACCCCAACCTGTTCCTGCTGCTGGGTGGACATGTCCCCACCTTTGGTGGCGAGGGCCAACGGGTGGATGTATGGGACGGCCGTACCGTGTACTCCCTCCTGTCGGACTATCAGGGGCGGAACAGGGGAGGGGACGGCTGGCTTCGTATCATGCGGTTCTCTCCCGCTCGAAATGAAATATCCGTCCAGACGTTCTCCCCCTACCTCGACGAGGGACGGGGTGTTTTCGAGACTGACGAGAGTAGTCAGTTCGTTTTGAGTTATGACATGTCACGGTAACCGTACCGCTGGCTTCAGGAACGAGGCACACAAATGAGGCGACGATCCATGAATAAGCGACAGCTGGCAGGAGTGGTCTTATGGGGCGCAATCATGGTTGTGGTGCCCGCGTCGGTTGCTGTCCCCGCGTCAGCTCAACAGACCGACTTTACGTTCTACTCGGCCTTGTCTGAAGATTGGTATCGGACCGCGCAGACGTTCGAGTGGACATCCACGACCGCGAACAACAACGGTCAGAGGGTCCAGATCTCTTATAGAACGTTTGGCTCTCGCTCCAATCCGGCGCTCGTCATGCTGCACGGATATCCCACGTCGAGTTTCGACTTCAGGGAGATGATCGAGTTCCTGGAGGACGACTACTTCATCGCCACACTGGACTTCCCCGGATTCGGATTTTCCGACAAACCGCAGGGTGACTACTCCTATATGCTGGCGGACGACGCCAAGCTCGTAGACCACTACGTGAGGGAGATTGTCGGGTTGACCAGCTTCAGCCTCTTCACCCACGACCGGGGCGTCAGCGTGGGTCTAGCCTTCCTCGGCAACTACCTCGCCAATGAGAACAAGGAATACGAGATCACGTATCACTTCTTGTCGAACAGCGGCATGTTCCTGCCTCTGGCGAATCTGTTTCCGGGCCAGACCGTCCTACTGGATCCAGTGCTGGGACCGGAAGCGACGGCCCGCAACCAAGCCCGTCCGCGGCGCACCGAGGGATCACCGGAGCAGCTGGCCAACGCCGATATTCAAGCGTTTAATGATGGGATCGGCGCCAGGCTCGGTGTCGGAAAATATCTGCTCGAGCGAGTGGCCAACGAATATGCCTGGCTCGAGAATCTCCCGAAGAGTCCCGTCCCGGTGGCGTACATCTGGGGCCTGCTCGACCCCGTTAATCCGGTGCGGATCGCCAATCACGTGTGGGCCACCTACCTGAATGACAGGCCGGTAGAGAGTTCGTTGTGGTACATGCCAACGGCCGGGCACTACCCGCAGCGCGATGAGCCGGAAGAGATGGCCAAGATTGTTCGGCTGGCTCTGAACGGAGAGGTGCCTTCGAGGGAGGAAGAGGGCGCGTTCCTGCGCACCCTTGGCCGAAGATCGTCCCCGGCGTCTGGGATTTTCGTCGGGCACTCAGACATCCAGGACATGGTGTTTCCGGGGGCGGTGGAGTACACCCCGGCGGGATATGTCATTCCTCGGTAGCTGGTCCGCAGGTGATCTCCGTCGCGAACAACCTTCTAACGAGAGGCTTCTTCCCGTTGGATTCGCCAACGCACAACATACTCCTCATCAAAGCTTCCCTTGGTGACGCCCCAAATGAAGGATCCCCGACTCTCGCTCAGTCGAACTCCCCACGGTAGTTCAACACACCGGAGGAACTGCCCCTGGGCCGAGTAAACATCAAAGACCTGAGGCTCCCGCCAGGTGATGTTCGGTCGGACGTTGCCCGATCGCGTCTCCTGACCGGGAGGCAGGTCACGTTTGAACGCTTCCACGTAACGGTGCACCCAAATCCGCCCATCGGCATCGACCCATAGATCGCGGAAGGCAGGTTTGCTCCGAGGTATCGCTGGAAACGAGATTCCAGACGCTCGCTCGCTATACTCCCTCACGGCCTCCCATTCGCGACGTTCTTCCCCCGTCACTGGCACTGGCTGGTGACCTTCATTCTCAACGGTCACAGCGCCATTCGGATCTCGAATTGTGAACGAGTATTGCTCGTTCGAGCCACCGACGAGATATCCGAACGGACTGAGGGCATAGACTTCCTGGGTGGGGAAAGGGCGGAGATTGTCGGGTCCAGCGAAGGCTCCGGTGGGATTGTCGGGCGGGAGTGAAAGAGTATCGAGTACTCTGCCATCCGGTGAGAGTCTCGCGTATCCATATGTGAAGTCACTGAACCGACCGCTCGGCAAGAGGCGTGGCGGTTCAGTGCGCACTTTCACATAGAACCGGCCAAGAGTATCCACCTGGAAGGCCTTTCTCTGAACCGCACCCCCACTCACCCTCAACCCTCTCAGGTATGCGCCAGTGGAATCGTACACGGAGATGCGACGATTCCCGTAGTCCCAGATCGACAGCGTGCCATCTGGAAGAATCGCCGCCCCGAGGAGCGACGTGTACTCTCCAGGACCCTGACCTTCGCGACCGATCTGACGAACGAATCGCCCCGTGGGATCGAACTGTCTGACGGATTGGGGGTGCAGGTCCGCGACGAAGATCGAGCCGTCCCGACCGACGGCGAGATCCCGGATTTCGCCGAACGAATACTCTTCCGGTCCGGTGACCGTTCCGATTCGCAGTTCCTCGACGAGCTCCGTATCACAAACCTGCTGGATTCGAACCTTACTCGAATCGGCATGGTCGTCGATGGCCGGCTGCGGCCCCGCACCGAGACCGAGCGTCAGAGTTGCCGTGATGACAAACGTTTTCGTCATGATCTTCTTACCTCCCGCTGACCTCATCCTCGACTCCCTCCGGCCGGCAGCTCGCCAGTCACCGCATTAGCGCTTGAAGACACAGCCTAACCCACCATCATCCCGATCCGTCGATAGGCTTTCCGGCTTTCGTAGTAATCTGGATCACCCCCCCCGATGCCATGCTACCGTAGAGGGTCTCAGCGGCCGGACCTTTGATGATTTCGATGCTCTCGATGTCGTCGGGATTGATGTGGTCCAAAGCACTGCCCCCCGAGGCCCCCGAGTCCCCCGCGTCACCGAAGGAAGTGCCGATCCGGATACCGTCCACGTAGATGAGTGGCTGGTTATTGATCAAGATGTCTGAGAAGCCGCGGATCCTGACCGCCGACCCCGGCTCTCCGTCCGCGCTCGACCTGGTGAAGTCGAGGCCGGGTGCCCTCGCGGCGAGCATCTGCTGCATCGGGGTCGTGGCGACCTGGTCGGGGATCGG